>JADJXG010000001.1:3343565-3678718 GCA_016715965.1 Saprospiraceae bacterium
ATTTCTATCCATTGTAAAAAAACAATATCATTCGCTGGGCCTGTTTGATGATTTGAAGCACACCATAGAAAGATTAAATTCAGATAAAACCTTTGCAATTGTTTGTGCCCACCAACCCATTCTTTTTGGGGGACCTTTGTATTGGTGGTATAAAATCATACATACCATTTCCATGGCAAATAAACTGAATTCGCTCTATCCGGAATTTCATTTTATACCTATTTATTATATTGGATCAGAAGATCATGACTTTGAAGAATTAAATCACTTGGAATTGTTTCAGCACCTTATACATTGGAATGGCAAAAGTGATATTTCCATGGGAAAAAAATCTACATCAGGATTAGAAGTCGTTTTAGAAGAAATTTCTTCCCTGTACACCCGACAACTTGACGTTCAGGAAATTTTGCTCCATTGGAAGAACATACTACTCAGTACAAAAAATTACGGAGATTTCTATTTTAAGCTAGTACATGAAATTTTTAAATCATTTGGTTTACTGTGTTTTAACCCAGACGATGCATCTGCCAAATCTCAAATTAAAAATATTATAAAAGATGAGATAATCCATTCAAGCAGTCATCGCATTGTTAGCGATACAAATGAAAAATTAAAAAATATATCATTAAAACCACAAGCTTATTCGAGAGAAATTAATCTGTTTTATCACCACCCTGCGGGTCGAAAGAGAATTGTTCATCACACAAATGGCTTTGGCCTTCACGATGAAACGACAGTTTGGACATTGGATGAAATTCTTCAGGAAATAGACGACCAGCCAGAAAATTTTAGTCCGAATGTAATACTCAGACCACTTTATCAGGAATATTTAATTCCAAGCATTGCATTTATTGGAGGTGGAGCTGAGATAAATTATTGGCTTCAATTGAGGGATCTATTCAATTACCACAAAATCACATTCCCCATTTTGGTACGACGATATTCAAATATAATTGTTGCGAAATCTTTGGCGGGTAAGATTCATAAATTAGGCTTATCCGGTGAGGATTTTTTAAAAGAAGTAGAAGTCATAATAAATAAGTTCATTTTTAGTAAAGATCATGTCCAGGCTGAAATTAACCAAGCACAAAGTCAATTTAAAGAATATATAAGAAATTTAGAAGTCTTGGCTGCCAAAATATCAAAGTCAGAGTTGGCAGGAACAATGAATGAAATCAACAAACTAAATGTTGCCATGGATAAAATTGCTTCGAAAATGCTAAAAGACTACAAGAATTCTCATGAGGTTGAAATCCAAAGCATTCGCAAAATAAAGAATCAATTATTTCCAAACAACCAACTTCAAGAAAGAACAGAATCAGGATTGGGCTATTATTTAAAATACAAGAACGGATTTATCTCTGGTTTGTTAGATTTGTTTCGATTACAACCAACTGGCTTTCTAATTGTATTTGAATCCGATCATAGTTAATCAAATAGAATAATATGGCCGCTTCCTTTGAAACTGATATATGCATAGTTGGTGCTGGGCCATGTGGCTTGTTTGCGGTGTTTGAAGCAGGATTACTTAATCTCCGATGTCATTTAATTGATGCCTTGCCAATGGCTGGTGGTCAATTGTCAGAAATTTACCCAAAGAAACCGATTTATGATATTCCTGGATTTCCTTCAATCCTCGCCAGTGAATTGGTAGATAACTTGCTTAAACAAATTGAACCATTCAAGCCAGAATTTACCTTGGGTGAAACCGCCCAAAGCTTGGAAAAACTGGAAGATGGTCGGTTTCTGGTCACTACCAATTTCAATACAAAAATCACGGCTCACACCATTGCCATTGCAGGAGGATTGGGATGTTTTGAGCCCCGAAAACCAGATATCCATCGACTGGAATCATACGAAAACCATGGGGTCGATTATATCATTAAGGACCCAGAGAAATATAGAAACAAGAGAATCGTAATTTCTGGTGGAGGAGATTCTGCTTTGGATTGGGCCATTTTCTTAAGTGACATCGCTTCTGAAATAAGTCTTGTCCATCGCAGAATGGAGTTTAGGGGAGCGCCTGAATCGGTTCAGAAAGTTATCCGCCTTAACGAACTTGGAAAACTAAAACTATATTTAGAAGCAGAAGTGAAATCCTTGGAAGGAAATCCTGATTTGGAAAAGCTTATAATTGATACGAACAATAATCAAAAAACCATTGAGCTTGACTATTTCATTCCACTCTTCGGCCTGACGCCAAAACTAGGGCCTATTGCAGATTGGGGACTTAATCTGGATAAAAATGCGATAGAAGTAAATACATTGGATTATCAAACAAATGTCGATGGAATCTTTGCGATCGGAGACATTAACAATTATCCAGGCAAATTAAAACTAATTTTATGTGGATTTCACGAAGCGACATTAATGGTACAATCTGCTTATAAAATTATCAACAAAGGCAAGAAACCGAGTTTTAAATACACTACTGTTACCGGAATTCAACCCATCAAAGATGCAAACCATGGAAAATGAAATCTCAATAACAGTTATTGACAGAACTGAGAAAGAACACCAATATATTATACCATCTGATACGGGCCTTAATTTAATGGAATTGTGCAAAGCAGATCAGCTTCCTGTGGAAGGCACCTGTGGAGGATTGGCATTGTGTGGTTCATGTCATGTTTTTGTTTTATCTGATTTTGAACTACCCCCACCCTCTTATGATGAAGAATTAATGTTGGACCAGCTACCAGGAATAAAATCAAATAGCAGATTGGCCTGTCAAATAAAACTTTATCCGGAGGTTCATACATTGAAAGTGATGTTAGCTCCCATTGTTTAATGAGCTTATTGACTCAAAGAAAGGCATATATTGCGCTTGGAATCACCTGTATAATTTGGGGTACTACTTATCTTGTGAATAAAATTGGAGTATCTCAAGTTTCTCCAATTCTGTTTAGCGCAATCAGACAATCCATCGCAGGATCTATTCTTTTATGGTTTTGCTTCAGCTTTAAAAAATTCTCTTTTCCGGATCGAAAATATTTATTATTTCAACTTATTCTAGGTATTGTATTAATTGGCATAGGCAATGGTATCGGGATCGTTGGCTTAAGTTATATTGATAGTGGCCTTGCTGCCATTCTGGCAGCAACTTCGCCAATAATTATTGCAATCCTCAACCAATTTTACTTTCCTGCCAACAAATTAAATCTATTAGGTTGGCTTGGAATCCTTATTGGGTTTATAGGATTGGTGCTAATTTGTTCAGATAAAATAAATCTTGATTCATTTGCAGATACTGAAGCCGGGATTGGTATTGGTTTAACACTTGTATCAGTCATTGCCTGGGGAGCAGGCTCTGTACTTAGTAAAACCAAATCATTCGCGCATTCCACATTGATGTCTTCAGGATTCCAAATGCTTTTTGGAAGTATCCCTATGTATTTATTGATTGGCTTTACTAAAAATCCTACATTGAATAATTTTAATGCAACAGCCATTTGGTCAATGGTATATGTTATCATATTTGGGTCAATACTTGCATACAGTGCTTTTATATACGCATTAAATCACTTGCCTGCGATCATAACAGGAATTCAAAGCTATATCAGCCCAATCATCGCACTTATATTGGGATTTCTAATTTTAAATGAACAAATTAATGGAGTATTGCTCATCGGAAGCGCATTGGTGCTTGGCGGAGTCTTCTTGGTAAATTATTCAGAATGGATGAAATTAAAAAAATGAGCTTCCTATTGTTTAACTGCCACAATATTCGCAATAACAGTGTAAATCAAATCATTCACCTTTTGTTCTGATTTCAATTCAATATTTGGCAATTGATAGACCAAGGTATACTTCACATCATCTCCGGAAATACCAGAAAGCCAAACATGTAAATTCTCGAATTGAATTTCCAAATTCTCACTTTTAATTTTGGACAATATAATTTGCTCCAAATCAGACGCCGGTTTAAACATCGAAACATTGAGTGCAAATTCCAACTCCACCTGATAATTGCGAATTTTAGAAAAATTTATAATTTCTGAAAAATAGGCCTTCGAATTCGGCACATAAACAAGCTCTCCTTTTTCAGTCAATAATACAATTTTATAGATATTAATATCTAATACTTTTCCTTCAATATTCGCAATTCGCACATAGTCTCCCAAGGCTATGTCTTTTGAAAAGGATATAATAAAGCCGGTAATAATATCACTTACAATTTCTTTGGAAATAATCGCCAATGCCGCCGCAACAATTGATAAAGCAGTGAGCAGTTTAGAAAATTCAATTCCAAACATTCCCAATAGCATCACCATAATACCTATACCGGTCAATAAAAAGTAAATGTTCTGCAAGCCTACAATGACATTGTCAGAATACTTATCTCCAAGCTTTTTTCTTTTTCTGTAAATGAACTGATTGAGTCTGATAAAAATATTGGCGGTCAGCCAAAAAATTGCAAAATTAACCGCAGAAATTACAACACTTGATCTGGCAAAACTGCTATCCGGTTGGTAAGCCAGCCAATCTCCGCTTTTATAAAAAATCAAGCCCGCCAATAAGCCAGCTTTCAATCCAAACCGAATTATGTACTCTAACTTCATCTTCTACAAATCTAATCTACATTAATTCTTTTTCTTCTTAAAGGGGTTCCAATCCTTTACTTTGTTCTTAATATCATCAACTTCATTTCCTCCTCCTTCCTGCAATAATTTCTTTAGTTCTTTGTCTAAACTATCTTTGCCTTTCTTCAGTAATGTTGAATCAACATGAGACCGTAGCTCATTGGAAGCCTTATCGATCAACTTTTTCTTTTCTTCTTCTATCTTTCTGTTTGCAATAGCGCGAATACTGTCCTCAGCTTTCTTTGCCTCCTCCAAAGCTTTTTTCTTTAAATTTTCGGATTCCTGTTCTGCTCTTTTTCTCAATGAGTCGGTCAAATCAGAAGCAACATCTTTAATCATATTGCTGGCATTTTCTTCTAAACTCTGTCCAGAGCTACTCAACAATTTGATGTCTATTTTTGGATCCAATAGTTTTCCGCTCAATCCTACTAATAGATTAATATGTGTACTTGACTTTAACTCCAGGTTTGCCTTTGAAGCCAATCCTTGAATATAATTCATTCCTGATTCCATCACATTTCCTACCGCAGAATTTCTTAGCTTTGATTTGGGAATATTAAAGACAAATTTATAATTCATATCCCCCTGAATTTTATGACTCCCTTCATACTGCATTTTAATCTCCTTAAATACTTTTTCTCCCGGAGTTAAATGCATGGATCCACTTTCAATTTTAACCCAATTTTTAGTATTTTGCAATGAAATTGATTTTAACTCATCAACGCCGAGTTTATTGGCTACTTTTTCAAGCGGTGGATAAGATTTGATAAAACCATCTAAAGTTTCAATCAAACCATTTAAATTTAGAGATGTATAAACTGGTGACATATCAGAATTTAAACTACCAGAACAAACAATGGATGTATTAAATGTCCCTTCAATGTACTTAAAAATCGGAGCCAAGACTGAGATGGTTTTTACTGATTCAAAAGCCTTTCCAAATTTAATTTTTTTCATGTCATATTTGAAGTCAAAGGAAGGATTTTTTAAGTCAGTAGAATTATAAACTCCTTGCATACTAATATCACCTCCCAATGAGCCCGATGAAAAATTTCTAAGTTGAAGTTCGTGATCATCTGTTGCTAGCATACCTTTTGGATTTGAAAAAATCCATTGATCATATTTTAGCTCATCAAACTTAAAATTCACTTCAATATCCATATTGGTTGGAGCCTCAAATGCCGTTTCTGACCTATCAGTGGTCGATGCGTTTTGATCTTCACCCATAAATTGGATCACATCTATTTTTCCACCCTGAATGTTCAACGCTCCCTTTAATCGTGAACGATCAGAAGCAAAAGCCATTATTGGTTCCAGGTGACCGCTTAATTGTATACGATTATTATTAATTGTGGCATCAAATAACTCAATTTCCAGTATGTCATCGTTAAATTTTAACTTAGATTTGGCATCTTCAATTATATAATCTTCATATACAATTTGACCGTAGGAAGCCAAGACATTTAATTCAATCAGTTTTTCAAATCCAGTTTCACTCTCAGAAGAAGCAGTTGGTTGAGTTAACACTGAATCTTCCGGAGCCAGCCACTCATCCGCATTCAATAATTTACCCTTAACATTGAAATCGGCTTTACATTTTCCTTTACCGGTTACAATGGCCAGAGGATTAATGGCTTCGCCTGTTACTTGCATATCAGATTTACCTAACTGCATATTTGAGTTTTGCAATTTACAGGATTTAAAATCGAATATCCATTTCATACTTTCAATATAAACACCAGGAATACCACTGGTTTTGTACTTAACATTTAAAAGATCCAGAATTCCACTTAATTTAATTTTCTCATAATCTTCAGATTCCACCATTTGCTTGTTGAATCCAAATACAACATCCGCTATGACATCACCGCTCATACTGGTATTCTGATCCATTGGCAGGAACGATTGATAATCAGACAATGAAATACTGCCTTTGATTTCACCTTCACATTGGGCTTGCTGTTGCAATTCCTTAATACTACAATTTGCATTGAAATTTCTTCCATTTAAAACAAACCCCAATTCTGGAATTTGAATATTGGTATTTTCCAATTTAGCCCCTTTGTCGCTCGCCGACATGCGGAAGTTGATGTCTTCCATGGAGAATGGCATTCCTGGATACTTTACCTTCCCATCCAACAACAATAGGTCAATGTCAAAAGATGGATAAATATTCTCAACCCCTTGATATTTGCCTTTCGTGCTTGCAATCAAGGAAAATGTACCCTCTGATTGAACATCTTTATAATCTCCTTTGAAAGAATTGGGAATCAAAGAGAAAAAATCTTTGACAGAAGACTCTGAAGACTGCATTGATAAATCTAAATCGATGGATTCATCAGGATTCATCTGAACAAAACCTGATGTAAGGAGAGAAAGAGAGTTTAAACTCAATTCACCCCTTTTTATTATATATTTGTTGGTAGCATTTTCCTGATCCAAATCGATGGTATAATTTAGCCGGGCATTTGTCAAAAAATAGATTCCATTCATTTTCAAACTAAGTGAATCAATACTGGTCTTACCAATCATTGAATTAATTGATTCCCCGAGAGAAGCTTTGATCGATTGATTGATTCCAAGGGCAAATGCATTGGTACCATCTATATGATCAAAATATGCGATTTGTCCATTGATAATTTTCAGTTCTTCCAAATTCAATTCAAAAGCATCTGCAGCCGAAATCGTATCTTCATCAAGAGAATCAAATACGAGAAAATTTGAGGTGCTGTCTTTGAAAATTATCAAATGAATGACAGGATCTAATAGAGAAATTGTATTAATTTTTAAAATGTCTTCCTGCCGCACTATACTCCAGAAATCAACCGCCACAACAAACTCCTTGGATTTAAATAAAACGGTGGTGTCCAATCCAGCGTATGAATCTAATTTTGGGTTTTCAATGACCAAACTAATACTTGGAAAATTTCGAATCAAGCTTAATTTTGCCTTCGAAAATGTCAATTCTCCTTTTATTTCCTTATTCATCCCATCTTTGACAGATGCGATGATTTCATCCTCATACAACAAGGCAATCAGAAATGCAGTTGCTACCAAAAAAACAGATAAAATTGCTGTTATCTTTAAAAATATGAAGAAGTACTTTTTCATGTTTAAGGTTAAAGCTAAAGGAACAGATAAGTTAAACCATTATTGACCTCCGGGCTTCTATTTTAACTTGAATTGGATGAAATTGGTTTAATTTGTGGCTGTGAAAATACTTGAAGTTCAAAATTTAACCATCAGCTTTGAAAATGAAGGAATTAGCAAGAATGTTGTAAATTCTTTGTGTTTTTCACTAAAAGCCGGTGAAACTCTAGGTATGGTCGGCGAATCCGGCTCTGGAAAATCTGTCACATGTATGTCCATATTGAAACTGCTGGGCCCAAAAGCCAGATACAAATCTGGATCAGTCATGTGGCAAGAAAATGAGCAAGAGCAAGCAGTTGATTTGTTGAAACTGAATGCTGAATCCCTAAGAAAGATTAGGGGGAGAAGAATTTCAGTGATTTTTCAAGAGCCTATGTCAGCTTTGAATCCAGTTTTAACCTGTGGTTTTCAGTTGACTGAAATACTCCAGGCTCATCAAATTGTTCCTTCTACAGAATATAAAAAATATACCCTTGATTGGTTTGAAAAAGTCGGACTTAAAGATGTCGATCGAATTTACAAATCCTACCCCCATCAGTTATCTGGAGGACAACTCCAAAGAGTTATAATAGCCATGGCATTGTGCAGCCGGCCCAAATTAGTAATTGCTGACGAGCCAACAACTGCATTGGATGTTACCCTTCAAAAGAAAATACTCGATTTAATTGAAAACTTGAAGAAAGAACTTGGTATTAGTATCATTTTTATTTCACACGATCTTTCTGTCATTAAAAATATTTGCGATCGAATTATTGTGTTGAAAGATGGGTTAATGGTTGAATCTGCTACAACAGAATATTTGTTCAACCATTCCGAGCAAGCGTATACCAAGGGGCTTATCAATAGCAAGCCCCCTATTCGGATGAGACTTCGCCGATTGCCTACTGTTCAAGATTTTTTGAATGGCAAGTCGATGGAATCTTTTTACGACGATTCCCAAATTATTCATCCAACAGAGTCAGACCAAAAGCTAGCAAACTTATCCCTACAAAAACCCATACTGGAAATTCAAAACCTAAATGTTCAATATTCCATTCGAAAAAATATATTCGGTAAGACTAGCCAATATCTACACGCAGTTGCAAATGTAAATTTTGAACTCAGGTCAGGAGAAGTTCTAGGTATCGTAGGAGAATCGGGCAGTGGCAAATCTACCATCGGAAGAGCTATACTTGGCTTAGTTCCGCGCCAATCCGGTAATTGTACCTATAAAAACAGCTTGCTCCCGGAATACAATGCTCCTGAATGGAAAAGCTTGAGAAAAGAACTTCAAATTATTTTCCAAGATCCATATTCTTCCCTTAATCCGCGTAAAAATGTAGTCGAAGCCATTACTGAACCCATGATGGTACATAATATATTTCAAAAAAGAAAAGAACGAATTGATAAGGCCACTGGTATTTTGGAAAAGGTCGGATTGAGTTCAGAGTTTCTTAATCGGTTTCCACATCAGTTGTCGGGAGGTCAGAGACAAAGAGTTTGTATTGCAAGGGCATTGGTATTAAATCCGAAAATTCTGGTGCTGGATGAATCTGTATCTGCGCTGGACGTATCCGTTCAGGCTCAAACTTTAAACTTATTGATGAGCTTAAAAGAAGAATTTGGGCTCAGTTATTTATTTATCACACATGATTTCTCGGTTGTCCATTTTATATCAGATAGGATCATGGTAATTAAGGATGGTAAAATTGTTGAGCAAGGCCCTTCCTATCAAGTTATCAAGGATCCACAGCACGAATACACCAAACATCTAATTGATTGCATCCCTTAGATGGTACTTGACTCAGTTTTCTCAAGCCATTCAGCTGATATTTTTTTGATGTTAAGACCTCCAAATTGTCCAGATCCCATAAAGACCAATACATCAAAATCAGGTGCATTTTTATTAATTGCGTGATGTAACTCCACGGTGGTTGTGCAAATTTTCAAATCCTCTCTATTAAAGGCCTCCTTTATTTCAAATTGGGTCAATTCTGTCATTTTCTTTAATTGCATAGCCTTTGGATCAAAATAAAGTATCACATTACGAATCAGGTGAGTTGTGTCTTTGTATTGCGGAATAAATTCCCGACTCAGACTCGAATAAGTATGTAGCTCCATAATTAGCAATATTTTTCGGTCAGGATATTTTTCAACAAAAGCCTGAATGGTCGCTTTTACTTTGGAAGGTGAATGGGCAAAATCCAAATATGCTATTTTAGATTTGTTTTGGGCAAGAATTTCCATTCTTTTGGCGGATCCTTTGAATTTGGAAAGTTCCGCAATGATAGATCTTTTATCAAATCCCAACAAAAGACCTAATTCAATAACTGCTTGCATATTTTGAAAATTGTGGGATCCAAATACACCCGTTAGAAACCATTCATTTTCATACCGCAGATAGAATTGTCCATCTTTCATTTCATAAGGTACATGATGGTAGGGAATGCAATGAAGATGTTGACCTGACCCTTCAACGATTGAGCAAAGTGCTTTATCCCCCGAATAATAAATTAGATTTGACCCTGATTTCATACTTTCCAAAAACAAGCTAAAGGCTGATTCATAATCCTTTGTTGTGGGAAAAACATTAAAATGATCCCAGGCAATCCCGGTGATTATCGCTATATCGGGGATATAATGCAAAAACTTCGGTTTTGGATCCAGACATGAGCTTAAATACTCATCTGACTCAAGTATTATATGTCCTGCCTCAGATAAGTGCACCATCCTTTCGAATCCCTCAATTTGCGCACCAACCAGATAATCAAAATCCAATCCCAATCCCTTGAAAGTATGCATTGCCATTGAACAAGTGGTTGTTTTGCCATGACTTCCTGCAATAGAAATTCTTCTTTTGGACTGAGATTTACTGGCAATAAATTCAGGAAAGGAGTAGATTTTTAACCCGAGCTCCAAAGCTCTAAGCAACTCAGGATTGTCCTTTCGTGCATGCATCCCTAGAATTACTATATCCAATTGATTATCAATATTTTCGACAAACCATCCCTCCACAGGAGGCAGAAGATTGGCTCTGTATAAGTTAGACCGGGCAGGTTCAAAAATCTGGTCATCAGATCCTGTAACTATATAGCCCTGGCTGGCAAGGTCGAGTGCCAAATTATGCATGATGCTCCCGCCAATGGCAATTAAATGAACTCTATGAGGCATTTCTTATCAAAAATTTAACTCAAACATAAGTCCATTGCCAAAAATAATATAACTTTGCAGGCGTTTTGATGATAATTTAGTCATTTATACCGCTAATCATGAAAAATAGAAAAAATCTGCCGTCCTTGTTAGTTTTAACTGTGCTCTTTGTGATTACTTTGGGCTCTTGCAACCGTGGCTATGGTTGTCCCTATGATTTTAGCATTGGATCTGCCATAGAAAATGCATTCGCGATGGTCATCAGTTTTGTGGTAGGATTGTTTTAATATTGATTTGATTATTTGATTAATTCTGCCCTAGACCTCCACGGTGATCCATTTATAGTAAATACAGCCGATGGATCCGATACCCTCTTCCACCCTCTCCTTGCTCAAAGCTATCATTCCTTACATGGGGCCTTCACAGAAAGTCAACATGTTTTTATAAACAATGGGCTTCATTTTGTTTCACAAATGAAGCGTAATATCCACATTTTAGAAATTGGATTTGGAACAGGGCTAAATGCAATTCTCAGCCTAAGATACTCAATTGAGAATAAAATGCATCTTTGTTATCATTCCCTGGACAATTATTACTTACCCTTAACTATGATTGAAGGACTCAATTTTAATTTATCTGAAAGTGAAAAAATTGATTTTGCAAAACTGCATCAATCTGAAGTGAATGATGAAACAAAAATGTCTGAGTATTTTCTTTTCACCAAATTGCAGAACGATTGGTTGCAATTTAAAACTCAAAAAAAATACGACCTGATATATTTTGATGCATTTTCACCAGAATGCCAACCCAATATGTGGAATTTATCATCACTTGAAAGGTGCTATTCTCTGCTTGCATCCTCAGGTGTACTTGTCACCTATTGCGCCAAAGGACAATTCAAAAGAGACTTAAAAACAGTCGGCTTTGAAGTACAAACCATACCCGGTCCACCCGGAAAAAGAGAGATGACAAGGGTTGTCAAACATTAACCTAAATCCTTATCCGGGATTTCAAGATTTATTTGAAATTTAATTCCTTCTCATCCAATTCACTTTGATCCAAGAGATTGGATTTAAGTCAAGTTGCGCGGTCCAACTGAGTAAAATACCTGGTAAAAGTATAATAGCACATGGCAGAAAAGCACCTATTTCCGGACTAACCGCTAGACTTTCTGAAAGTCTCTTAAACAATGTATTCAGCAATATATAAACAACAAAGACAAATATGCATAAAATTAGTGGGTAACCGTATCCACCCTTTCTTACAATCGCTCCTAAAGGGGCACCAATAAAAACAAATAGCAGACACACCAAAGCATACGAATACTTAATGTATAGCTCGTAGGCAAATTTAGCAGCTTTTTTATTAAGACTCTTCTCACTTTCTAGGAATCCGGAATAAGATTCAAAATCTCTTTCAGCAATGTGCATGGCTGCTCTTGCAACTACTCTAACTACTGCGGTGTCATCAGAATGATAAATCTGCAAAATGCTATCAGGATCAAAATCGTTGGTTGTAAATCCCAAATAACTTCTTTGTTTCCAATCTGTTTTTAAGATTTCCGCATCAGAACCTGAATTGGCTGCACTCAGTATTTTAGAATTGGCCAAGCTATTTTTTTGTGATTTAAAATCTCTCACATATTTGCTCAATGCTTCTGGCAAATTGTTGTCTAACTCTTTTTGAATTGAATCTAGCTCTATTCTTAACTGTGTGGAATTTTTCATTCTTTGGTTGTTCTTAAATAGATCTTCATCAGATCTCTCAAGATTAAACTCATCCAATGCAAATACCTTTGTCAGATTTTTAAATCGAGTCCTTACAAACGGATAGATGGATTGATTTGCTGATGACTTGTCAGGCACCTGATACAATTCACCTTGACGCAATTCCATCACAAGAAACTTTCCACCCTGGGTCACGTACATTTTTCCATCTTCTGAAGAAATGGTTGATTTAGAATTTAGATTATTGTGGTCATCAATTAAGACATTCTGAATGCTTTTCCCATCATTTGCTTTATCTTCAATACGAATAACATAACCATAAAAGTCATCATTAAAAATACCCTCCTCCAGACTGAGCGTTGGTTTTTGACGCTTTAAATCATGTAACCGGCTCAAAAATTTTAAATTGGCACGAGGAATGATAATGTCAGAAAAAAACCATGATGTCATCACGATCATCATAGACAGCAAGACAATTGGCCGCATGATCCTCAATAAAGAAATACCAGCAGATTTAATACTGGAAAGTTCATATCGCTCCCCAAGGTTACCAAATAGAAAAACTCCTGACAGCAACACACCAATGGGTAAGGCCAATGGAACAAGTGATAAACTTAAATAGAATAGGAACTCCATTATAACAAGAATGCCAGCACCCTTGCCAATAATATCATCAATGTAGAGCCAAAGCGTTTGCATCACCAAAACAAACAAGGCTATAAAAAAAGAAGCTACAAAGGGTCCGACAAACCCTCTCAAAATCATTAAATCCAATTTCCGAAACACTCTATTAAAATTGGAGACAATGTCTAAAAACAAAAACCATTTTCCTCTATCGCTTTTAAAGCGATCATTCTTCTCAATTTCAAAATATTGGGTGCTTCGTACCGACTAAATCTTTTAACACCCATCAGCATAATTCTTAGTTCATCTCCTTCTGCAAATGAAACTAAGGCATCTTGGGCATTTTTGATGATTCGGGTTTGGGCGTCCCAAATAAAAGTCCTCATAACCGCTTCAAAAAGTGCCAATTTTGATTCACCCTTCTCTTTCAACTTCATCAGACGCAAATAAATAGATTCTGCATTATACACATCAATGGCAATATCAGCAATGTTCATTAAAATTTCCTGTTGATCTTTGAGATCATGTTTTCCATCCATCTGATACTTGACTGCAGCACCAGCCACCATTAACAAGTTCTTTTTAAAGTCTCGGATGCTTCTCAATTCCATCCCATAAGGACCTTCTGGAATCTCCATAGATGGCATTCCAGTGAGTTCTTTTTGTACAGCCCATGCAGGTCCCACCAAATCCAATTCACCTTTTAGAGCACGTTTGAGAATCATGTTAATACTCATCATCCTGTTAATCTCATTTGTGCCTTCATAAATTCGGTTGATACGGGCATCGCGGTATAACCTGGATGGAATATACTCTTCAGAATAGCCATACCCTCCAAAAGATTGCAGCATCTCATCTACTACAAAATCCAATACTTCAGATCCGTTTATCTTAATAATCGCACACTCAACTGCGTATTCTTCTGCTGCTTTAAGCATCGCTTGGGCGTATCCCGAACCCAAGTTGATTTCCTGGGTTTTCTTATCTTCCATTAAATCGCTTACCCGATAAACTGTGGATTCAAGAACCAATACTCTGATAATAGATTCCGCCAGTTTATATTGAATTGCTCCATAACTTGAAATGGGATGGTCAAATTGAATCCTTGTATTGGTATATTTCACCATTTCATCGATGGATCGCTTACATCCACCCATCGCCATAATGCCAAGTTTGTACCGGCCAATGTTCAAAACATTGAATGCAATTAAATGACCTTTTCCTGGTTGGCCAAGCATTTGATCTTTGTGCACTCTCATGTTTTCAAAGAACACCTGTCTAGTTGAAGATCCTTTTATTCCAAGTTTGTATTCCTCAGCACCCAACGAAAGTCCAGGAGTTCCCTTCTCGACAATAAACCCTGTAAACTGGTTTCCCCCAATTTGCGCAAAGACAATAAATATATCAGCAAACCCTGCATTTGAAATCCACATTTTCTGACCATTGAGTAAATAATGATCACCATCGGTATCCAGGTCAGCCCTTGTCTTCGCACTAAGCGCATCGCTGCCGGAACCTGGCTCAGTCAAACAATAGCAGGCTTTAAGTGTGCCATTGCTCAAACCCGGTAAGTATTTATTTTTTTGTGCTTCGGTTCCAAAATACAATATTGGAAGCATGCCTATTCCTGTGTGTGCTGCGATGCTGGTATTAAATGAAGCATCTCCACGTCCCAACTCCTCTGATATCAAAGTATTAGAATGGGTATCCAAAGCCATTCCTCCATATTCTTCCGGAATATGTGCACCCAATAATCCAAGTGAAGCAGCTTGGTTCAACAAATTCACTTGTTCTTCCAATTTATGCCCTTTGTGTCGAATTTCAGATTCGACAAATTGTCTGACCATTGATCGAATCATTCTCTGATCTTCGTTCAAGTCTTCAGGAATAAAGTTGGTCTTATAATCTGTTTCAAGGATAATAAATTCACCACCCTTAAGCACCTTATCTTCTGTCTGGTTGCTCATAAAGTTCTTATTTTATTTGCCATCAAGTATTAACGGATGGTTTTTGCCATTTAGTACGATCACTTTGGCATTTGAAGATGTAGCCAATTCTTTATACGCTTTAATCATTTCATATTCCAGCTGTTTCTCAGTCAAACCGGTATTGATGATTCGTTGATAATCTGCAATACCCTGGGCCTCCACTCTTTTTCTTTCTGCCTCTTGTTTTTCTTTCATCAGCACAAATTGCATTTTTTGTGATTCTTGCTCAGCTTGAATTTTTACTTCAATCGCTGTTTTAACACTAGCAGGCAAGGTGATATTTCGAATGAGCAATTGCTCAAGAATTAGGCCGCGATCTAAAAAATCTGTCTCTATCGTTTTAAAAATCTGCAATTGAAATTCTTCGCGCTTGCTGGAGTACAATTCAATTGCTTCATAAGCCACCGAGAAATCTCTTATTCGTGAGCGAGCCAATGGTCGAATAATTTTATCACGATAATCACTTCCGATTTCGTTGTAAATTTTGGGTGCCGATCCAGGAATCACTTTGTAAAGAACCGTCACGTCTATTACGATTTCAAGTCCGTCCTTCGTCAATGCCCGAATCGCGTCATCTCCTGTGGAATGAGCTTCATCATTGATACCACTCATTGTGTAATTTTGGGTTCTTACATCCATTTCATGAATTACAAGCAAGGGGTTTATGACATGGAGCCCCGGATGTAATACATCATTTTGCACTTTCCCAAAAAGTACTTTTACGCCCACCTGTCCGGCATTGATTTGAATAATACATGAAGTTAAAAACCCAATGACCATTAAAACCAATCCCACCAATCTCATGCCAGAACCAATCTTCCTTAAATTAGGGTGTTGGTTGTTTTGGTTCAAGACAAAATGAGCCATGAAAATAATTACTCCAAGAACTATTAAAGCCATATAAAAAATTTTAAGATAATAGTTAGAAACAGTTGTTAAAACAAATATTCCTTAAGCCAAGTTCATTTGGAGTTTGCAATGAAGATTTTATTTGATCAAATTCACATTTCCCTTACGGGTGAATTCCTTATCTTCAAAACAGTAAAACCTCAGGAAATAACCATAGACATCCGGTGGTAGCTGGTCTCCTTTAAAAGTTCCATCCC
Source organism: Saprospiraceae bacterium (assembly GCA_016715965.1). NCBI lineage: Bacteria > Pseudomonadati > Bacteroidota > Saprospiria > Saprospirales > Saprospiraceae > Saprospiraceae bacterium. The sequence continues at coordinate 3,359,873 of JADJXG010000001.1, forward strand.
AGCCAGGTTCTGCCTTGTCAGTCTCAAATACTTTCTCACCCCATCGAGAGTATATTTCCAATTTAACTTTGGTCAGAAAGTCACTCCTTGGATAAAAAAAGTCGTTCTTGCCATCGTTGTTAGGACTAAATGCATTGGGTAAAAACACTGCTTCCTCACAAGATTTAACCATTACTGTCACAGATGCTGTAGAAACGCATCCAAGCTCATCTGTAACCGTTACGGTATAAGTTGTGGTTACCATAGGCATGGCCATGGGATTAAAAATGTCCGTTGCAGTCAATGATCCATCTTTCGGATCCCAGTTGTAAGTGTACCTGCTATCTTCTACTGTGGTCAATTGAGTTTTGTAACCAGGAACGATCATTGCAGGATCTGCATTGGCAAAAATTTGCCTACCTACCTGGCTGACTTCAATCGAATGACTTAACTCCCACACACATCCTTTACCATTGTCGATGGTCAGGGTATAGGTAATATCACTATTTGGCGAAACCGTAATTTTGGGTCCATCATCTGGTCCAATGATCCCATCCGAAGGCGTCCAATGATATATGTGGCCATCAGGTAAAATGGTATCCAATTGCAACATGATGGTATCAAAAGAACACATTTGATTGGGGCCAATGATCATTCCTTTAAAGTCATAAAGTGTAACATACACTGAATCAATGTAGGAGCATCCATATTTGTCAATCAACTTTATAATAAAGTAATCAGTTGAATCAATTTTTACAGTAATTTTTTTGCCGGAGCCAATTCTGCTCCCTCTTGAATCACACCAATACACTGAATCAATGTAATCAATCGTATCAATAACGCTAAGCATTAAAGAATCCGGTTCGCACAAAAAGGTATCCTTAGGAAATACAATGGAATCCCATTTTCTTGGAAAAAGCATTACATCGACGGTGTCAAAATACGGACAATCCAGAAAATCTGGGTGTTGAATTTTAACAGTAAATCTTGTCGCTAGATCACAACAAACGTATGGATTGTAATGCATAGAGTCTTCCAACAATTCTCCGGGAGACCACATGTATATTAAAGTAGAATCTCCATTGGGGTTTAAATACGTACATTGTCCATGACAGATGGTAATTGGAGAGCTCAAGGGTTTTATAAAAAAGACGGCAACCTCTTTACAAAGGGTTCTACTACAAACAGAATCTATCGTCAAACAAATTTTGTACCTGCCGTTTTTTTGATAGGTATATTCTACCATTGGGTCTGTGGACATTCCTACTCCATCACCGAAATCCCATTTAATCTTGCCTTTTGATCTTGTACTTACCTTCACTTTAAGGGATCCGCACTCTGACATCAATTCAAAATCAACAACAGGAGGATCTACCGCCTGAATAATAATTGAATCCTCGTATTGACAAGCATGTTGGTTCGTGGCGCTGAATTTTAATACAAACTTTCCTGCAGATGATACCAAAACACAAATTTCTCCGGTTCCCTGTCCTTCTACAATTAAACTATCCGGAATCCAGTTAACTTTTAAGGAATCTGTCGGATCAAGGGAATTTAATTTTATCTTCAAAGTATCTCCTACACAAATGGTATGTTCTTTACCAAACTGTAACTTGACCGAATGATCCAATAACCGGATGGATTTTCTACTTGGACAATCTTCATTTCTACCCGCTTTTACATAAATCGTCCTGTCACCGTTGATATTGATCATAAACATTGCGCCGGTACCAATTGTATCGCGAAAATCAGGAAAGGAAGACCAAAGGAAAATATCTGTAGAATCAGACATTGCCATCAGCGAAATCTTGCCATCACAGGTTGTAGTGTCACCTGTTACTTTAAATGAGATGGTGTCTTTAACCCTAATGTAAATACTATCTATCTTGTCACAAATGCCATCTGAAATTGACACAAAATAAGTGATGGAACTATCTGGTCTGGCTACGGGATTGTGTGGATTGGTCAAATCCAACCATTTTGTCGGCGTCCAGGTATATTGATAACTCGTATCCGGATTGCGGACAATTCGAATGGATTGCCCAATACAAATTTCAATGGAATCGCCAATTAAATCTGTTCGAATCCTAAAAAAAACAGTGTCTTTACTAATCCTGGCTGTACATCCATTGCTATCTGTTATAGTGAGGTGAATGGTCATTCTGCCATCCAAATTTGGATTAAAGATTACATTTTTTTCGGTCCCAATTAAAGAATCTGTACCTGCCACAAGCAACCATCTGTAATCTACAATTGTAAAATTAGACATGGATTGGTCAAATACCCGGATGGTTAAATCAGGGTCACAGTCTAACTCCATTCGAAAATCAGGTTTTAACCCCGGATCAATGACTGTCAATAATTTTCTGATGGTATCTGTACAAGAACCATTAATTGCAACCAGGACAACTTCATATGTACCTGCGGCAGGAAATGTAAAAGATGGGTCCTTTGCTGAAGATCTAAGGTTCCTGTTGTTTTGAAAATCAAAATACCAATCATAGCTCATTGCATCGACACTCTTGTTGGTAAATCTTTGATCCAATCCATCGCACAATTCGGATTCAACTGAAAAATCAGCTGTAGGCTGTTGGCCGCACATCACAACATTGAGTTGAAAGTCCCTTGTAACAATTCTAACCAATTTTCCATTGCGATACTTGTGAACTGCAACGCCGATGAGGAATTGTCCAACAAAAATTGGAGTTCCAGTTATTATTCCGGTCAAAGGATCAATCTTAAGTGGTGAATTGCCAACACCTGCATTGGTAAAATCCAAAACAGAGTAGTTGGCATTAAAAACCACACTGTCATAAGGAGGTGGATCAGGTCTGTCAGCTGGATTTAATATCGTTTTCCCAAGATTGGGTTTAATAAAAAAATAAGCCAGCGAATCTCCTTCGGGATCTGTTGCCGAATGATCAAACAGGAATGGTTCATTGACACAAGTATAAATTGGAGGAAATGCTCCAAACTGAGGAGAAGAAATGTTCCATTCGGTCCGTGAGCCAGGAATTCTAACAACATAAGTTGTCCCAGTCTCCAACGGATTTACAATATTTGAAAGCGTCTCGTTACGGCAACATCTTTGGTACACCAATATAAAATCCTTTTCCCTTTCAGGTAAAAATATTCTCCGTTGATAAACTGCCTCATGCACACAAACACCTTTTGATCCAGGAATACAAATTTCAGTTGGAATATCACGGATGGTGTCATCGCCGTTAAATTCAATTTGAAAAACTCCATCCAAACCTACGTCGTAGGCTTTCTGATTATCGCTGTAAAATACACCAATCACCGCTCTGGGATCGAAGGGTTCTATTCCTTTTTCGCAATCTCTTCGAATCACCAAACGAATGTCGTAATAACCATTTCCCACTGCTCTATAGGTCAATTGACCTCCAACAATATGGGTGGCATCTGCGTAAGGTAGCAATATACACATCGCAAATAAAAAAGACAATCCAACCCTCTTTATCATCGGAGAAGCTATATAGTAAAGTGCTTTCATTTTCATAACCATTTCAATTTTAAGACTACTCGTCTATATCAACTATTTCCACTCTGCGTTCCTTGCTTGCTTTTATCCCGTATATTGACTTTGGATCTTTTGAATTGTCGCTGATCCCAGTGGGTGCTTTGTCTTCGCCAAATGGCTTTTCTGAAATGACCAATTTTCCATTGTCCAAATACTTTTTGAAAATTCCATTCTTATAGCGGTAAAATTCATTTTTAACACTTTCAATTCTTCTTTGGCTAAGGTGATAATTGTAATGATTGGATGCAAGTGGGCTGGCGTAACCTTTAAAATAGATCACATATTTTTTACCCTCCGCCAATTCTTTTTCCAAAATTTTAATGAATGCGTCCAACTTTTCTTTACCACCTTTCACGCTGTCTTCAAAAAAACCATTCATGTCCTTTTGGGCATCTTCCCTATCTATACCTGATGAAATTCCAGAATACCTTTCAGCAAAATACGATTTCCTTAGATAATATCGATGATAGGTTGTGTAATAACCCAATTTGGTAATTGTATCCATTGTTCTTGGGTTGGGATGATCGTTGTCAAAATACAAAGCCAGAGGAAGGAAGCTGTAAAGAATTCTGTCCAGGAAAAGTTTTTGGGTTAATTTTCCACGGTCCAAACAATCAACGGTAAATTCTAAGCTTGCAGGAGCGTAGCCTTCTTTCTCTGCAAGGATTTTATATTTGTGACAAGGCTCGAGCTTAAACTGACTGAGATTGGTATTCGGGTTTAGGATTGTAATGGGAGCAATGGTGGTATCGCTTAAGTCAATCAAGCTTACCTTTGTACCATTAAGATCCAACTGTGATTGTTTGTCAAAGGTCAAAACGTCCAAACTCACGTTTGCAGGCGTGAGATAAATTCTTTTTACAATTTCCTCAAATTCACCTGGTTTACCAGACATAAATTGTACATTTTCGGTATTGTACCCAGTTTTACTTGCTTCTATTCTGTATTCTTTGTCACATAATATATCAAACTCATATAAATTGGAATTCTCTTTTGTTATAACAATAGGCTCTGATTCAGGATTTTTTAAATCATACAATTTAAGAGTGGCCCCATTGAGATCCTGTTTGGTTAATGCATCATACACCCAAGCCCTTAGTTTTACATCACAAGGCGGCATGAAGACTTTGTACAAATCGAGACAGCATGCTTGGGTCAAGTCATCCAGAAAAATAGAGCCTGTGCGATTGGAAGAGAGATAAGCAATTTTTGGATCCTGATCACGAACAAAATAAAGATCATCCAGACAAGAGTTGAAAGGAGTCCCCATATTATTAGGCTTACCAAATTCCAAATTCCTTCCTACAACTGAAGAATAAATATCAAATCCTCCCATTCCGAGATAACCTTTTGAACTAAAATAAAAGGTTTGGTTTGCATGATGATAATATGGTGTCATTTCATCTTGCGGTGTATTGAGTGCAGACAAATTAACAGGTTCTGAAAATTTCAAATCCTTGTCGATCGTCAAATACCAGATATCATATCCGCCTTTCCCGCCGGGGCGATCTGACACAAAATACAATCTGTCCAACCCAGTCATTTGATCCTTCACCCAGTTGGGTTGAGTAGTACTGCTATTGGGGAAGTTTACTTGTTCCGGAAGTTTTTCAGATTTTATCCAACTGCCATCATCTTCGACCATCGCCATATACAAATCACAGCGCTTGTCGTGATCATTCAGATCTTCGCACACTGTAAAAATAATTCTATTGGATGTTGGATTAAAACAAATATGGGCAACATTTAAACCAGGAAACTGCTCATTGAAATCTTTTAAAACGCTAACAGTACTGTCTTTGTCCATTGACAATACACCACTGATGGTTCGTCTTGGAATAAACTTGTTGCTCTTATTATCAAAACGGTTGGAAGAGTAGATCAACTTGCCATTTTTTGGTGCAGGTGCAAATTCAGAATTATCAGAATTTATATTTGGTCCCAGGTTCTCAACAGTTACATTCTTTACTGGCTGATCGATTTGTTCCATTGCCCATTCACAAGCACTAATTTCCTTCTCTGCTAAAGCTTTCAAATAGGGCTCAGAATCTCCCGTTTCAGAAATAAATATTTTATAAGCTGAAATTGCTGAATTAAAATCACAACGACTCTGCGCAATTTGGCCACGGTAAAATCCTGTTTTAGTATATTGATTTCCATTTTCATGTTTCCATAAAGAATCTAAATACAATCCAGCAAGTTGATAGGCGCCATGCAACCTTGCAGCTTCTGAAGCTTTAAATAAATATTCAACATTGTTAGGTTCAAACTCAAGTACTTGCTGATATTTTATCAATGCATCATAATAATTCTTTGATGCAAAGGACTTATCACCGACTTCAAGAAGTGATTTTTTACTCGCAGTTTGACTCCATCCGGAATAGAGGGGTATAAATAATAAGAACAAAAAGAAAATATATTTTTGCATGGTTTTGTCAGGATGAATGGTTAGAAAATTGGGCATGCTTTTAATTGAGAGAGCGGCCTGGCCTTAACAAAAATATATTGAACTGAAAATTCAGGACCTCCTCTGCGTCGGGTGGCCACCTTAAATGGTGATGTATTTACATCATAACTAAATCCCACATACCAGTTATTAATTTCAGCGGCAATTTTTGCAGCAATTGCATCACCAATTCTGGTTGCAGCTCCAAGCAACAAGGCAAAAGATGATCCTCTTTGGGTGCGTAAATAAAACTTTCCATAACCTCCTAAAACAGTTTCCTGGTGTGGCCCCTGATTTTGATAAAGTCCGTGCAACAATAAATCAACTCGCTGTGCGAGTTGGATGGAAGGCAATAATGATACACTCATTCGTATGGGCAAATTTGCATTGGCCGTTTGATCAAAAAACTTTTGTTCGGGTGTATTTAGATGAAAAAGCCCAAGTCCAAGATCAAACTTTGTTCGATTGGATCTTTGCCATCGATAATTGACACCAGCTGATAAATCCAAAAAAGCCCTGGAGGTATTGTTAAAATTTTCACCGGAACTTAACCCAGGATCATGACCTACACCAGGAACCCATTGCTCATTCCATGTTAATTTGTCTTGTTCAAATCTACGATGCGCAGCTCCAACCAAAGCCCCAACTGAAACAATATGGTTCGTCGAGATGGGATAGGCATAGGATACACTTAATCCCAAATGTCCCAAACTCAATCTGGAGTCACCAGCCCGATCATAATTGATCATGAATCCGGCACTCCAAATACCTTTGCTGGTCCATTTCTTGGGATAAAATCGCATGTCTGCCATCCCGGAAAAAGTGAGGTATTCTACCAACTCATCAACGAACCATTGATTCCTATAATTGGCAGAAGCCCTTAAATCTCCATTAAACATGCCTGTCAATGCCGGATTAAGTTGGATGGGAGCAGTATAAAATTGAGAATGATGGAGGTCTTGTCCCAGAATCGGGTTAAAATAGCTCATTAACAGGGCAATGGATAAGGATGCAATGAGATGGTTTAGATTCGTCTTCACAGTAACATATTTAATCTTGATGTAATATATTTTAATCTAATAATCCAGCGCTTCCAAAGTTATTAGATAAAATTCTGCCTATAATATCAAGGCATAGGCAATCGAAATTCTACAAATTCAGATTCCAAATGTCTGAATATCATGAAAATGGTCTTGCAAATATAAAAATCTCAATAGAATTATAAATATATAATATTAAAAAATTCTATATCAAATGAAATATTAAAAAAATTAAAATCCTTGATTCAGATGAACTACAAATTCCAGAAGAGTACCAGACAATCAAATCCTAGGTTAGCCTGTTATTCGGGCAATAAAAGCCAAACTATATTTGATTGGCGCAATAATTAGAAGCGTAGAAACAGAAAAATGAATTACATTTTGTAAAAAGGAAAATACATGGCTTGACCCAAGGAAGTGGAATGAACAACCAATAAAAATTGTCCTTTCCCCTGAAAATCAAGTTGAAGCCTTGTTTCTAAATTTGCTTGCAAGGTCATTTTTCTATTAAAAACCCTTTGCCCCAAAGGATTTAATACTTCAATCCAGTATTCGCTAACGGGTAAATCATAACTTTTTAACGTAAGCTCCTCCTGGACAAGATTGGATTTTAGTTCAAGCCATCTGGATTTGCCAGCATTTTGGGTGGATACCTGAGATTGATCTGGTTTGAATAATACTGAGTTGATATTTCCTGCGGTATCCGAAGAAACAGAAGCAATAAATCCTTTGGAATCATTGGAATAAAAAACATAATCGATGGAAGTATTGCTCAAAGAGATCCCTCCCAATACGGGTCCTGCTAAAACTGTAACATCTATCCAGCCTAAGAAACCTAGTTTGGCTTCAATAGTACCTGAGTTTACTGTTGTTCGTTTTTCCCTTAAAACATCCCAGGTTTTTACTGGCAGCTTGATTTGTCCCCAAGAATCAAACACTTTTGAAACATCTGCTTTATTTTTGATTCGGATAGAATCTGGTCTAATTCCTCCGGGAAATTGAGATAGAATCGTATCGGGTAAAAAATTGGCAGGGATGGTAAATGAAGTTTCGGTTTTGTGATTCAGGCCATCCTGATATTCTGATGGAGTGGTAAAAACAAGAACGGGTGAAGGATAAATATTGGGGAAATTTCCAAAGGGGCCACCCATCGGTTGAGCATTGCCAAACCCCAACTCTTCCATCCTATTCGCAGAAACCCTATAAAATCTTTCAACTCCCTGGGTACGAAATACCAAATTTGCATTAGGGAATAAGGAGGAATTGCGGCTGGCACTTGGATCTACCCATAAATCAGTTCTGGTTCCCATCCTTTGTAATCCACTTAAATCCCAAATTTTGTCGGGACCTTGTGCATCCACCGCTGTAAAATCATTAAAAACAGTATCCAAATGATAGATATAGCTATCTCCCAATGCTGGCAGAATACGATTGGTCAAAGTGATCTGAGCACTCAATTGCATTGAAATGCTGCAAAGGGCAAAAAGAAATAATCTGTTCATAAATTTATTTTAATGATTGCAAGGATACAAAGGTATAATATTCTCCTTTTTTGTCCAACAAAGATTCATGTGTACCTTGTTCGATAATTTTACCATCCTTTAACACTATAATTTTATTGGCTCTTTTAACAGTGGATAGTCGATGTGCGATCACAATTGCAGTGCGATCCACCAACAATTCATCCAATGCTTCTTGTATTTGTTTTTCCGATGCTGAATCCAAAGCAGAAGTTGCCTCATCAAGAATCAGAATTTCTGGGTTAAACAGCAATGCCCTTGCAATCGTCAGTCTTTGCTTTTGGCCTCCGCTCAATTTGACTCCTCTGTCACCAATGACAAAATCAAGTCCCTTCGATGGATCAAAAACAAATTCTTCTGAATTGGACAATTTGAGGGCTTTGTTAAGTTCTGCCTGGTTGGATTCTCTTTGTCCAAAAACCACATTGTTCTCTATGGTGTCATTGAACAAAATCGGATCTTGAGTTACCATTCCCATCATAGACCTCAAATCCCTTATTTTTATTTTTCGGATGTCTATTCCATCCACTTTAATAGAGCCTGAACTCACTTCATGAAACCTAGCCAATAAATCCACCATTGTTGACTTTCCAGCTCCGCTGCTTCCAACAAGAGCCACCGTTTCACCTTTACCGATTTTTAAACTTAACTGATCTAAAACTGGATGCTCAGAGCCAGGATAAAAAAAACTGACATTGTCGAATTCAATTTCTGAATCAAAACTTGTCTTGGCGATCGCATCATCTGCATCGCGTATTTTAATATCTAGATTCATGATTTCCTGAATTCTGCTCAGAGCGGCCATGCCTTTCTGCACATTAAAATACGATGCAGACAAGGCCTTGGATGGTTCTATAACACTAAAAAATGCGTACAAAAACGCCAAGAACACCGAAGATTGCATGGCTCCGGAAAACACAAAAATTGAACCCACTCCCAATAAAATACAAACAATGACTATTCCCAAAAATTCTGAAGTGGGCGCGGCGAGATCTCTTCTCCTTTGGATTTGAATCAATAAGTTTCTATAGGTTTGTAATATTTTATCAAATCTCCCGGTGATATAACTTTCAGCCCCAAACAGCTTAATGATTCGCAATCCTCCCAGACTCTCTTCCTGCAATGAAATCAAATCCGAAAACTCTTCCTGTGCATTTAGTGATTTTTTTCGCAATGTCCTTGATATACCACCAACGACAAAAGCGGTAAGAACCAATAAAATCAATACAAAGATTGTCAACCACGCATTCGTGTATAACATAAATGCAAGGCTGCCCATTATAATCAATGGATCTTTGACCCAAGATTCAAAGGTAGATAACAAAGTCCATTCAATGTCATGTACATCAGCAGTCATTCTAGAAATCAGGTCTCCTTTTTTCTCATCAGAAAAATATGAAACCGGTAATTCCACCATTTTTTTAAACAGATTGCTTCGGGTGTCTTTGACTATTGAAGCCCTGACGGGGGCCATGAAAAACATGGCCAAATACCGGAATAAATTTTTGAAAAAGAATACAATTGCTATCAATCCGCAAACATAGAGAACACCCTCATGTCTTTCTTTTGTAGCCAACCAACTGAAAAACTTAAACTTCAAATTTTGAATAAGCCCCTGGTCAGTTGAATGCGTTTGCGGAATTAGTTCTGCATTGTTTTGCGTAAACAACATTTCGAAAAGCGGAATAATGGCAGGGATTGAGGCCACTGTAAACAGCGCAGTCAATATATAACATATCAGATGCAGAATCACCTGTGTTTTGTAATGTTTTACCTGCCTAATATATATCAGGAAATCCTTCAATCCAAATCAATTAATTGTCTGAAGGAACAATGGATCAGGGTTCAAGTTTGAAAGTATTCAAAAATCCGGTATTAAAGTCGCCTCTGCGGAATGCCTCATTCTTCATTAATTGTTTATGGAATGGCAAAGTTGTTTTAACTCCTTCAATAATAAACTCATCAATGGCTCTTTCCATTTTGGTGATGCATTCTTCCCTGGTTTGCGCCTTACAAATAAGCTTTGCAATCATGGAATCATAATGGGGAGAAACAGTATATCCAGAGTAGACATGGGTATCCACCCGAACACCATGTCCTTTTGAGGTATGCAAAGAAGTTATTTTCCCGGGGCTTGGTCGAAAATCATTGTAGGGATCTTCCGCATTGATTCTCACTTCAATGGCATGTAAATTGGGATAATAGTTTTTACCGGAAATAGCAATCCCTGCGGCAACTTTTATCTGCTCTTTGATAAGATCATGGTCAATAACCTCTTCGGTTACTGGATGTTCAACTTGAATTCTGGTATTCATTTCCATAAAATAGAAATTTCGGTATTTATCTACCAGAAATTCAACAGTACCTACACCTTCATAATTAATTGCTTTTCCTGCTAAAATAGCTGCCTCTCCCATTCTGTCTCGCAATTCTGTAGTCATAAAAGGGGACGGGCTTTCCTCAACCAATTTCTGGTGCCTCCTTTGAATCGAGCAATCTCTCTCCGACAGGTGAACCACTTTTCCAAATTGATCTCCAACGATCTGAAATTCGATGTGTCGTGGTTCTTCAACATATTTTTCCATGTATACTCCATCATTGGAAAATGCAGCTTTGGCTTCAGCGCGGGCAGTATTCCAGGCATTTTCAAAATCTTCTTCCTTCGAGACAATTCTCATTCCTTTGCCCCCACCACCTGCTGTTGCTTTCAAGATTACTGGGTACCCGATTTCCTTCGCAATTTTTTTTCCTTGTTTTACATCTTTTAGAAGTCCGTCAGACCCTGGCACTACCGGGACTCCGCAACTTATCATCGTCTCCTTTGCAGTTATTTTATCACCCATTTTTCGAATCTGCTCCGGAGTAGGTCCAATAAATTTAATTCCATATTGGGTACAAATCTCAGCAAACTCAGCGTTCTCAGCCAAAAATCCATATCCCGGATGCACAGCATCTGCATTGGTGATTTCTACAGCTGCCATAATCTTGGGAATATTTAAATAGGACTGTGCAGATGCAGGTGGTCCTATACATACTGCTTCATCTGCAAATCGAACATGAAGACTTTCCCTGTCTGCAGTGGAATAAATGGCTACTGTCTTTATGCCCATTTCTTTGCAAGTACGAATGATTCGCAAGGCAATTTCTCCACGATTGGCTATCAGGATTTTTTGAAACATAAATAAGAGATGATGATAAAAAATTAAGGTTCCAAAATAAAAAGAACCTGATCGTATTCTACAGGTGAAGCATCTTCCACACAAACTTTGACAATAGTACCTTTTACCTCGCTTTCGATCTCATTGAATAACTTCATTGCTTCAATAATACAAACAGTGTTTCCTGGTTCCACTTTGTCTCCCACCTTTACAAAAGGCGGTTTATCAGGAGACCCAGAGCGGTAAAATGTACCCACCATAGGCGATTTAATTTCAATTTGTGCTTTCGATGAAGTGGTTTCTGGGTTTGTCGATGAACCCGCCTTTGGACTCTCAACAATTTGTTTTTCAACGATCGCGGGAGCTGGCATGCTGATAGGCGAAATCAAGGGCGGCACATAAGGACTTGCCGGTAATGCTTCCATTGCTTTTCCAGCTTTTTGGGTTTTGATGGTCAGTTCAAATTCTCCGTCTTTCATCTTAAATTCAGAAAGTTCAGATTTCCCAACCAACCGAATGAGTTCCTGTATTTCTTTAAAATTCATGATATGGTGGTTTGTTTTATTTGACTCTTTCGACATATTCTCTGGTCCGAGTATCTACTTTGATTTTTTCACCTTGTTCAATAAAAAGTGGCACTTTTATTTCAGAACCAGTTTCAATGGTCGCCATTTTCATTGCATTGGTTGCTGTATTTCCTCTAACTCCTGGCTCTGTATATGTCACTTCGGTAATGATATGGGCTGGAAGTTCAGCCGTCAAGGGAATGTTTTTTGAAGCGTGGTAAAGCACTTCAATTTCCATTCCTTCCTGTAAAAATTCTCCATTTTCAATCATCTTTTCATCCAGGGCCTCCTGCTCAAAAGTCTCAGAATTCATAAAATTGTAACCCATATCGTCCTTGTACAAAAACTGAACTTTTCGCCTTTCCACTCTTACTTCATTAATCGTGTGCCCGGCAACAAAGGTATTTTCTAAGACTTTTCCAGATGTTAAACTTTTCAACCTTGTCCTTACAAAAGCATTTCCTTTTCCCGGCTTAACGTGTTGAAATTCAACGATAACAAAAGTGTCATTGTTAAATTCCATGCACATTCCGTTTCTTATGTCAGATGTTGTAGCCATTCTCTATGATAATTTTTAAATTAGCACGCAAAGATACGGCTTTCGATGAATTCAAGCTAAGAATACTGCATTGACGCTCCCATTTATCCTACCCGAAGATTGCAATTTATTTGGGTACCATCACAAATTCAGTCCGCCTATTTAGATTTCTGCCTTGCTCAGTAGCATTATCTGCCACTGGTTTGGTCTGTCCATAACCAGCATAACTCAATCGAACCTGACTGATCCCTTTCGAAATCAAATATTCGTAACACACTTTAGCTCTTTTTTCAGATAGTTCAAGATTAAATCCAGCACTTCCCGTATTATCGGTGTGGCCGCCAATTTCTAATTTATAATCCTGGTATTTTTTAAGAAGCCCCGCTATTTTATCCAATATGGAAAAAGACTCTGACTTAAGTGTAGCTCTTCCTAAATCAAACTGAACAGCCCTCATCGCAAAATCGAGAACATCTTGGTCTTTCTTTTCAATCAATGGACAACCTTTGTTGGATTTTGGTCCTGCAACATTGGGACAAGAATCGAATTTATCTTGAATACCATCCCCATCGGAGTCCGGACAGCCATTGAATTCTTTAGACCCTGCTGCAAGTGGGCAGTCGTCCATCTTATCTTCAATACCATCTCCATCACTATCCTTAAATGTCTCCGGGCATCCATTCATCTCAGCTTTTCCAGCCTTATCCGGACATTTATCTTTGTGATCTGGAATGCCATCTCCATCAGAATCTGGGCAACCGTCAAATTGCAATAAACCAGCAACATCTGGGCATTTGTCCAGTGAATTCACTACACCGTCATTATCTGAATCTGGTTCAGGGCATCCTTTATTCTCGATCAACCCTTTCAAATTTGGACACTCATCCTCGTTGTCGGGGACATCATCCCCATCTGTATCTGGGCAACCCATGAATTTTTCCAATCCTACCTGTTCTGGACACTTGTCTTTGTGGTCAGGAATCCCATCCTTGTCCGTATCGGGACATCCCATATGAGCAGCTACGCCTTTTTCATTGGGACAAAGATCTAATTCATCAATGATCCCATCACCATCCGAATCGAGTTTTAGAATCGTGCTGTCCGCCTTCCGTGCTCCAAATAGATAAACCAGACCGCCAGTATATTGCAAATGATTTTCCCAATCCTTCAGAGAAAGTCTGTAATCTGCCTGGGCTTGTAAGAACACCTGAGGATGCAATTTAACATTGACACCAAGACCTATTGGTAATTGAAGAGCAAAAGGTCTGGATAGGGGAAACAATGCCTGTACACCACCAATTGCAAATGGGTTTAGCCAACAAGAGTTCTTGTATAAATGATATTGAGCCTGTAGCCCAACAGAGAAAAAAGGACTTTGCACCCCATCCAACAAAGTATCTTTGTATGAACCCAATCCCAATGGTAAAAACAAAGCAAATCGGTCAGAAAATGTCCTTAAGTAAGCAAGTTCTATTCCATCAGGAAAATCTCTAATGGCTGAACTGTTTTGGGATCTCAGGGTATTATAGTCATAAAATGTTTTCCGAATGGACATCCCGTTCTTGGTCGTAAAAAGTTGTGCACTCAAATCACAAATCTCTAATAACCAAATAGATATACTTAATACAGCAATAGATTTTTTCATATTTCCCATTAAAATTCAGTCAAAGGTAAAAATAAATATTACAATATTACAGCATATATTAATAAATCTAGGGTATTGAATTCTGCTTTGAAAAAACAGGGTTTGCTCATTTTGTAAATTGAGTTTTAATAATATCTTTATGCCATGAAATATCAAATTTGTCGAGACTGCATGTTCCAAAAACTTTTACAATTCATCTGTTTGATTTTTCTTTTTACCTTGGCATCTTGTGACAAAAAGGATGACCAAAGATTGGAGGAAAGTCCTTTTTTTAACTTCCTTAATTTTTCAAATATTAACATCGACACAAGCTCTTCCGGCAATAAAACCTGGGAGTATGGATTTGTTTTCAATTTTTTAAAGAAAGGAGAAATCAGAAAAATAGGATTGAAATTACCATCTCAGGGTGAATTCACCGTTCGTTTATGGGATTTTGAATCTGCCACCCCTACCGTAATTCATGAAAGAAAAATTCGCGTGAATCAAATCCATCGGCCAGAATTTGTAAATATACCTTCCTTCAATGCCGGAATTACTAACAAAATGGGGATCAGCGTTATTTCCAATACCTTTTATAGAGTACAAAAAAGAGACTCTACAGCTTTTACCTTCCCTCTTCAAATTGGAAATATAAACATATTATCTTTCAACGAATCAGAGGTCATTTCTGGTGAATCAGATTTTCCTAATAACACAAACCAATTGAGGGTGGCACCTTGTGTCAATGTGGTTTTTGTGGCAGAGTAAATTGATTGGATGCACAATGCGTGGTGGAGAATACTGATTATCTGGATTTGCACAATTCACCAAATATACAGTCAGAATCAGTTATTGGATTCACTGATCGAGCGAGAGTCCAAATACTCAGATGAAGATTCCATTCGATGCAAACTATTGATTGATATTGGGAGAGGTTTGCTCCTAAAACAAACCGAACAAAGTTTTTTGTATCTCGACAAGGCGGTTCTGCTTGCAGAGAAATTGCAGAATGGAAAATTACTCACCAACGCAATTAGTGCAAAAGGAACCGCTTACTATTATTTAAGAAAATTTGCATTTGCCCTAAGTGAGTATGAAAAAGCACTGGCAATTAATCAAAAAATGGGCAATGAACAAGGAGTTGCAAACAATTACAATAATCTAGGATTGGTTTATCAGGCCACCTTTCAATATCCTAAATCACTCGAGTGTTTTCTAAAAACTTTATCTCTGAATGAAAAAACGGGAAACCAACCAGCCTTGATCAATGCATTGGGCAACATTGGAAATATTTACAATGAATTAAGTGAATACCAAAAGGCAAAGGAGTATTATGAAAAAGCACTATCCTTAACAGATCAAATAAAAAGCAATCAGGCCCTTTCTGGAATCCTTACAAATCTGGGAAATGCCCACACTCAATTGGAAGAATATGACATTGCATTGGTTTATAAAATGAGATCGCTGGAACTGAGCAGACAGGCCAATGACTCAAATGTAATTGCGATCAACTTGGGCAATATTGCCAATGTCTATTTATTGATGGGAGTGCTTGACAAAGCATTGTCATTTTATCAGGAGGGATTGGCAATGTACCAAAAACTAAAGGATGATAAAGGTAAGGCAGAAATGCATTCTGGATTGACTGAGGCATACCTCCGATTGGGAAAATACGATTTGGCAAAGACAAATGCCTACATTGCATTACAGCTATCTAAAACCAACCAGCTTTATAATATTGAAAGTACAATCCTGAACAATCTAAGTAAAATATTTAAGGCAACACAGAATTTTGACAGCGCTTATTATACCTATCAACTCTATATAAATGCAAAACAAAAGATTGATAACGCTGAAATCCAAAGAGAAATAACGAAGACTACCCTATTGTTTGAATTTAGCAAAACAGAAGATTCGCTGCGCCAGCAACAATTGATTACTAAGATTCAGTTGAATGAACAATTGTTGATTTCTGAAAAGCAAAAACAGGAAATCAAACTAAAACAAAATGCGATTGATCTTTCAAAAAAAGAAAGGGAAATCCAAAAAATTCAAATTCAAAAGAGTCAGGCTGACTTAGAACTCGCTCAAAGCCAAAACAAAATTAAAGAAGAACAATTATTGACCGCAGAAAAAGATAAAAAGCTTCAAGCCTCATTGGTGGATCTACAAAAAGCTGAATTAGAAGTACAGAAAGTTGAAATTCAAACTCAAAAGAATCAAAAACTTTTTTTGTATAGTGGTATGGGGTTGTTGGCCATATTATCCTTTTCATTTTATCGAAATTTCATTAATCAGAAAAAATCAAAAATTGCCATTGAATCTGAAAAAAACAAGTCAGAATCTTTGCTGCACAATATTCTGCCATTTGAGATAGCACAGGAATTAAAAACGAAAGGAGAGACTACTGCTAAACGATTCAATGAAGTAACAGTACTTTTTAGTGATTTTGTGGATTTTACAAAAGTAGCAGAAAAATTATCACCAGAGGAATTGGTGCAAGAACTTCATTTATGTTTCAGCCAGTTTGATATTATATGCACAAGATACGGCCTCGAAAAAATTAAAACCATTGGAGATGCTTATATGGCTGTAGCCGGCCTTCCTGTTGAATCTAAATTTCATGCGGAAAATGCTGCAAAAGCAGCTTTGGAAATGGTAAGTTTTATGCAACAGAGATTAGAAAAAAATCCCTATACATTTAGAATTCGAATGGGCCTTCATTCAGGACCAGTCGTTGCGGGCGTGGTAGGAGTTAAAAAATTTGCGTTTGACATTTGGGGTGATACTGTCAACACCGCGTCAAGAATGGAAACAGCAAGTGAGCCGGGAAAAATTAATGTAAGTGAGATAACTGCCGGCCACCTGTCTCCGGTATATAATTTATCTTATCGAGGTAAAATGCCTGCTAAAAACAAAGGTGAAATTGACATGTATTTTTTATTGGATAAAAAGTAATCTTCCATGTTTGAGTTGTACTGCATTTATAAAAGAAATTTTTTGGAGAACTTATTTAACCAATAGATCTCTAACTTTCTCGCCAATCATCGAAGGAGATTCAACTACATGAATACCGCATTCTTGCATGACTTTGATTTTAGCTTCTGCCGTATCTTCTGCCCCACCTATTATGGCACCAGCGTGACCCATTTTGCGCCCTTTTGGCGCGGTTTTTCCAGCGATAAAGCCGACCACAGGTTTGGTTCCAAAATCCTTAATCCAAAGAGCTGCATCAGTCTCCATACTTCCGCCTATTTCCCCAATCATCACAATAGCATGGGTGTCATAATCTGACATTAGCATTTGAACGGCCTCCAATGTGGTTGTGCCAGGAATGGGATCTCCACCAATACCGATACAAGTGGACTGACCCAAACCCACTTTTGTGACCTGGTCGACCGCTTCATAGGTCAAGGTTCCGGAACGCGATACGATGCCTACATGCCCTTTGCGATGTATAAATCCTGGCATAATTCCCACTTTGGCTTCATCTGGTGTAATGACTCCGGGACAATTGGGTCCAATGAGGGTACAGGGATAATTTTTAAGATATTCCTTCACTTTTACCATATCTTGAACCGGTACCCCTTCCGTAATACAAATAATCACAGCAATTCCTGCGTCTGCTGCTTCCATGATGGCATCTGCCGCATAAGCAGGTGGTACGAATATAATGGAAGTATCAGCTTTGGTTTTTATGACTGCATCATTAACCGTATTAAACACAGGCAAACCCAGATGCAATTGTCCTCCTTTTCCCGGAGTGACCCCACCAACAACCGGAGTCCCATAAGCAATCATTTGCTCCGCGTGAAAACTTCCTTCTTTTCCTGTAAATCCCTGGACAATAATTTTAGAGTGTTTGTTAATTAGTACGCTCATTACCTATTCTTTCTTTTTGGTTTTGGTTTCAATGACAAATACCTCTTCATCTTTTCGGGACATAAAGTATTTTTCTCTTGCAAATTTTTCAAAATTTTGTTCTAAATCAATTTTATCAGCTTTTGCCTGCAAAATCATTGCTTTGTATTCATTCCTTTTTTGCTTTAACTCCTGAAGATTGCCATAGATTTTAATCTGATTCCCTATGTTGAATTTATCAAAAAACACCATGTAAATCAGAAATAAAATGATTGTAATCAATGCTTTACGTTTGTAAATATAACTTGTTACCCTGAAAGGCAATTGGAAAATTGTTGACGCATTACTCATAATTCACGGAATTAGAAGCAAATATACATTTAATTTACTTTTCAAGTAATCTTTTTCCAAAGAAAATGGAACTGCCTTCGAGTTCCTGTTCAATGCGAAGCAACTGATTGTATTTAGCCATTCTGTCTGATCTGGATAGAGAGCCTGTTTTAATTTGTCCCGCATTCACTCCAACAGCCAGGTCTGAGATAAAATGATCTTCTGTTTCACCGCTGCGGTGAGAAATAACTGCCGTAAAGGAAGAATTTTGAGCAAGTCGCACGGCTTCCATTGTCTCAGTCAGCGTTCCTATTTGATTCACTTTAATCAGAATAGAATTGGAAGCCTTCAGCTGGATTCCTTTCTTCAGCCTATTGACATTGGTCACATAAAGATCATCCCCTACCAATTGAATTTTTCTCCCAATAGCTGAATGCAATTTTATCCAACCATCCCAATCATCTTCAGCCAGACCATCCTCAATGCTAATGATAGGGTATTTGTTGACCCAATTTTCCCAATAGGCTACCATTTCATCGGTGCTAAGGCTTTTTTCTCCAGACTTATTAAATTCATAAAGTCCGGTTTCCTTATTGTACATTTCGGTGACCGCTGCGTCAATTCCTATAAATACATCCAAGCCTGGTTTATAACCGGCTTGTTCTATTGCTTTAAGAATTAACTCAACAGCTTCTTGATTGGATTTTAATGATGGAGCAAATCCTCCTTCGTCACCTACATTGGTGGAATGAGAAATTGATTTCAGTAATTTTTTAAGCGTATGAAAAATTTCTGAACCCATTTGCAAACTATGGGTAAAAGTATCAGCACCAGCCGGAATAATCATGAATTCCTGAAAATCCAGATGATTGTCTGCGTGTGCGCCACCGTTGATGATATTCATCATGGGCAGTGGTAAAATATGAGCGTTTGATCCCCCTAGATACCGATACAATGGAAGTTGAGCCTCCTCTGCAGCAGCGCGGGCACAGGCCAAGGATACGGCAAGAATAGAATTTGCTCCCAGTCTGCTTTTATTTGAAGTACTGTCCAATTCGATCATCGTTTCATCAATTAATCTTTGATCGGCCACTTCAATCCCAATGATCGTGTCAGCAATCTCTTCTTCAATTATACGGCATGCAGTAGACACTCCTTTTCCAAAATAAGAAGGATTCCCGTCTCTCTTTTCAATCGCCTCATGAGTGCCTGTAGAAGCTCCAGAAGGCACTGCTGCACGTCCTAGAAATCCATCTTCAGTAATAACATCAGCTTCCACAGTGGGAAATCCCCTGCTATCAAAAATCTGTCTTGCGACTATATCAATTATCCTGCTCATTTCCCGCAATTATACCATTTGTCTTATCCCTAATTCTCTTTGTACCAACTTTGAAAAATCTGAAAACAGATACCTTGAATCATGCGGTCCAGGGCCAGCTTCCGGATGGTACTGAACACTAAATACAGGAGAATGGTTAAATTTGAAACCCTCCACACTTTGATCGTTCAAATTGATGTGCGTAAGCGTTAACTCATCTTTGTACTTTTGGAGACCCTTCAAATCGACCATAAAGCCATGGTTTTGAGAAGTAATTTCACCAAGGCCTGTTTGTAGATTCTTCACCGCATGATTAGAACCCCGATGACTGTGAAACATTTTGACGGTTTTTACCCCATGTGCCAAGCCAAGTATCTGATGTCCCAAACAAATTCCAAAAGTAGGTTTTCCGGATGCAATAATTTCTGTTGCTGTTTGAATGGCATATTGCATTGAGGAAGGATCCCCAGGTCCATTGGACAAAAAGAAGGAATCTGGTTTCCATTCATTTATTTCTGCAAATGAGGTTTGTGCTGGAAAAACCCTTAGATAAAAATGATACAAACTTAACTGTTTTAAGATGCTCGACTTTATTCCAAAATCAATCACTGCCAGTCGCGTAGCGGATTCTATTCCTGCAATGTCATAAATCTTGTTGGTGGTAACAAGAGATGCCAACTCCAATCCTTCCATCGAAGGAACCTCATCCAACTTCATTTTCAATTTTACCGGATCTAAAATTTCACTGGAAATGATTGCATTCATGGACCCAAAAGTTCTGATATGCCTAACCAGAGCTCGGGTATCTAAGTCATAGATGCAAACAATTTTGTTTTGAATCAAATAATCTTCCAGGCTGCCATCAGCCATATTTCTACTTAAATGTTCGGAAAAATTACGGCAAACCAATCCGGAAATTTGAACCTTTGCCGACTCAGATTCTTGAAAATTAATTCCATAATTTCCAATGTGAACATTGGTCATTACAATGATCTGACCATAATAACTGGGATCAGTAAATATTTCTTGGTAACCTGTCATGCCAGTATTGAAGCAGATTTCTCCAGTACAGCTGCCTTGAAAACCAGCAGCTCTACCCTTCAATACGGTTCCATCCTGCAGTACCATGATGGCAGATCCCAAAGGTTTGTTATTCATTGAATGGATCTATTTAATTTGTTGCAAATGTACCAAAAGATATATATAATATTTGAATATAACTAGGCAATCAACAAAAAAAAAGCGGCAAATTGCCGCTTTTCTATTTCTTTATTGCTTTGCGCTTTCCTCACTCTTGTCTGATGCAGTTTCATCAACTGAAGCTTCAACTTCTTGTGGAACGTTCGCATCATTGGCATCGGTCTTCGCTTTTTTAACAGAAGATCGTCTGGTCCTTTTACCGGTTTTTGCTTCAGGGGCTTTCGCAGCCGAAGCGGAAACCATGGTGGAATTGAAATCAACCAACTCGATCAATGCCATTTCAGCGCCGTCTCCTTTCCGAAACCCGGTCCTGATCACTCTGGTATATCCTCCTGGCCTGTCAGCCACTTTTTCAGCAATACTTCCAAATAATTCGGCAACTACCTCCTTGTTGTTCAAATAACTAAAAACAGTTCGGCGGCTGTGTGTAGAATTTGTTTTGGATTTTGTAATAATCGGTTCAATGTAAACCCTCAAAGCCTTGGCTTTTGCAAGAGTGGTGGTAATTCTTTTGTGTTGAATCAATGCACCTGCCAAATTCCTCAGCAAAGCAACTCTATGTCCTTTCTTTCGGCTCAGGTGGTTAAATTTTTTTCCATGTCTCATGACAGCAGGTTTTTATCTTAATCTTATAATTAGAAACTAGTCTTTTTGATTGTCTTCGTCCATTTTAAACTTTCCCAAGTCCATTCCAAAAGAAAGATTCTTCGTCTCCAAAAGTTCTTCTATTTCAACCAATGATTTTTTACCAAAGTTTCTAAATTTCAACAACTCGTGAGTATCAAATTTTACCAATTCGCCCAAAGTGTTGATTTTTGCAGCTTTTAGACAGTTGTAGGCCCTTACGGATAAATCGAGATCTTCCAGTGGAGTTTTCAGTAATTTACGCATGTGGAGCGTTTGCTCATCTACGACGTTTTCTTCTTTTTTCACAGCATCTTCAAATGTTATATTTTCATCTGTGATAAGTAAAAGATGCTGGATTAAAATCTTGGACGCTTCCTTAACAGCTGCTTCCGGATGAATTGTGCCATCCGTTTTAATGTCCAAAATCAACTTTTCATAATCCGTTTTTTGGCCTACCCTTGTATTGGATATACTATATGTCACTTTTTTGATGGGTGTGTAAATCGCATCCAACGGAATCACTCCAATCGGTAAATCTTTAGTGAGGTTTTCATCTGCTGGCACATATCCTCTTCCTTTGGCCACTGTCAATTCAATCTCCAAATTGACAAAGGGCTCCATGTGGCAAATGATCTGATCGGGATTCGTAACTGTAAATACATTGGTAAATTTTTCAATATCCCCTGCCTTGAAAGATTCTTGTCCACTGATGGTTATATAAATTTTTTCTTCTTTGATGTCATCCTGCTGGTTTGCGGGCTTTAACCTCACTTGCTTGAGATTTAAAATAATCTCCACAACATCTTCGATAACACCTTTAATTGTAGAAAACTCGTGATCTACACCAGCTATTCTGACCAATGTTATCGCATGACCTTCCAATGATGACAAAAGAACCCTCCGCAAAGAGTTTCCCAATGTTTGACCAAATCCTGGTTCGAGAGGTTTGAATTCAAAAGAACCTTCGTAATCAGTCGCTTTTTGGAGAATGATTTTCTCAGGTTTTTGAAAGTTTAAAATACTCATATCCTTAGATAAATTGAGATGATTAAATAGAAATGCTTACTTGGAGTACAGCTCGACGATAAGCTGCTCATTGATGTTTTCGGGAATCTGGTCTCTGGTTGGATATTGTAAAAATTTGCCTTCCATTTTATCAGCATTCCATTCCAACCAAGGAAACTTGCGAACATCTGATTTTTGGGCAACCTGATGTGAAATGTATTCCAAGTTTTGAGAATTACCTTTTACAGTAATCACATCACCTGGTTTTAATCTGTATGATGGCACATTACATACCTTTCCATTGACAGCAATATGTCTATGGGACACTATTTGGCGCGCACCTTTCCTGGTGGAAGAAATTCCGAATCTAAAAACCGTATTGTCAAGTCTCGCTTCCAAAAACTGAAACAAAACTTCACCAGTAACACCTGATTTTTTATGGGCATCATGGAAGACATTTCTAAATTGTCTTTCCAATACACCATAGGTAAATTTGGCTTTTTGTTTTTCGATCAGCTGTAAGGCATAATCGGATTTCTGCTTCTTTCTTCTGGAAGGTCCGTGCTGTCCGGGAGGATATTTTTTCTTTTCAAAATATTTATCATATCCAGTCAAAGATTGACCTACTGCTCTTGACTTCTTTGTTACCGGTCCTGTATATCTTGCCATATCTTAAATAATCTAATAGGAATGGAGATGCAATTAAATTCTTCTTTGTTTGGGAGGTCTGCAACCATTGTGGGGAATGGGTGTGATATCCGTTATTTTCAATACTTTTATTCCTGAACTGTCGATTGCTCTTATGGCAGCCTCTCTTCCAGAACCGGGACCTTTCACAAAAACTTCCGCGCTGCGCATTCCCGCATCGTAAGCTACCATTGCGGCAGAATTGGCTGAAAGTTGTGCAGCATAAGGGGTATTCTTTTTTGATCCCCTGAATCCTGCTTTTCCAGCACTACCCCATGCAATTACTTCTCCCACCCTATTGCACACAGAAACTATAATGTTGTTAAATGTCGCCTGGATAAAAACGAGTCCTTCGGCATCCACCTTAACCTTTCTTTTTTTAACTTTTTTTCCTTTTGCCATTTCCTTTCATTTTTGTAATACTTAACCAAAAATCAAATCATTATTTGGTCACTTTTTTCTTATTGGCCACAGTTTTTCTCTTTCCTTTTCTGGTTCTTGCATTGGTCTTGGTTCTTTGCCCACGCACTGGCAATCCTTTCCTATGTCGAATTCCGCGAAAGCAAGCAATATCCATAAGCCTTTTGATACTCAATTGGACTTCAGATCGCAACTCTCCTTCTACTTTAATTTCATCCTGGATCACCTTGGCAATGGCCTGAACTTGATCGTTGGACCAGTCATTGACGCGCATACTTTCATCAATGTTGAGTTTATTCAAAATGTTGGAGGCAGTAGTTCGTCCTATACCATAAATATAGGTCAGGCCAATGACGCCTCTTTTATTTCTTGGAAGATCTATACCAGCTATACGAGCCATAATTATGATTGATTAACCTTGACGTTGTTTAAACTTAGGATTTTTTTTGTTAATGATATACAATCTGCCTTTTCTCCTGACAAATTTACAGTCTGCAGTCCTTTTCTTGATTGATGCACGAACCTTCATGATTGTTAATTATTTGTATCTATAAGTTATTCTACCTCTTGTTAAATCGTAGGGACTCATTTCAACTGAAACTTTGTCACCTGGTAAGATCCTAATATAATTCATCCTCATTTTACCTGATATTGTGGCTATTATAAGATGATCATTTTGTAATCTAACCCTAAACATTGCATTCGAAAGAGCCTCTTCAATAATGCCATCTTGTTGAATAAGGTTCTTTTTAGTCATCTTTTAAAATTCGGAGTGCAAATATCTGATTATTTAATGAATTATAGTATGATTTCGGAATTATTTTTTATTTCAGTTTTTATGATTTGATGGTCTGACAAAATTTCAGGTCCATTCATCCTGACAGCGATTGTATGCTCATAATGAGCCGATGCCTTCTGGTCTGCCGAAACCACTGTCCAACCATCCTTGAGCTGCTTAATCTGCTTGGTGCCCAGATTGATCATTGGTTCTATGGCGATTGTTAATCCCTCTTTCAAAACAGGACCTTTTCCTTTTTGCCCATAATTTGGCACTTCCGGTGCTTCGTGCAACTTTTTGCCGATTCCATGCCCCACTAATTCTCTTACTACTCCATAATGATGTCTCTTTTCGGCATGTTCCTGTATGGCATAACTAATGTCACCTATTCTATTTCCAACCCTTGCCTGATCAATCCCACGATACAAAGCCTCCTCGGTGACTCTGGCTAATTTTACAACTTCATCAGCCACTTCACCCAACATAAAGGTGTAAGCAGAATCACCGTAAAAACCATCTTTAATAACTCCACAATCGACAGAAATTAAATCTCCTGATTGAAAAGCTTGAGCTGAGGGTATACCATGTACGACACATTCGTTGATTGAAATACACAAGGTTCCTGGAAATCCATTGTATCCTTTGAAAGCAGGAATTCCTTGATGGTCGCGAATAAATTCTTCCGCCATTTGATCCAATTCCAAGCCCGTTTTGCCCACTTTAATTCCAGAAACCAAAAAGGCAAGCGTCTTACTGACAAGCAAACTGCTTTGGCGGATTAACTCAATTTCTTCATCAATTTTTAGGTAAATCATCCTATAGACATCTGATTGCCTACAAGGACTTAACCCATGGTCATTGGACCAATTCCTGTACTGGTTCTGCCTTCAATCCTGCCCGATTTTACCAATCCATCGTACTTTCTCATCAAAAGATAAGATTCAATTTGGGCAAGTGTATCCAAAACAACGCCTACAAGAATCAAAATTGAAGAGCCTCCAAAAAATCTTGCAAATGAACTATTCACTCCGAATACAACAGCAATGGCAGGTAATATGGTAAGAATTCCTAAAAAGATAGACCCGGGTAAAGTGATCCGGGTTGTGGTTGTATCTATATACTCTTCCGTATCAGGACCAGGTTTGATCCCGGGAATAAAAGCATTGTTTCTTTTTAAGTATTCTGCATAATTCTGCGGGTTAACGATCAAAGCTGTATAAATATAGGTAAAACCTACTACCAGAATAAATGTAATCGCGTTATTCCAAAAACCATAAGGATCTGTAAGAGCCCTCAACAGTCCTGAGCTTCCCAGGGACGGGTCATTGGTCACATACTGCACAACCGTCAATGGCAAAAACATAATGGCTTGTGCAAAAATTATTGGCATTACTCCCGCAGCATTTACCTTCAAAGGAATATAATCTCTGTCTGTCGCTACTGGCATTGCGCCACCGCCGCGTCCAACCATTCTCTTGGCAAATTGAATGGGGATTTTTCGAACTCCCTGTACAATGAGAATGGAAGCTATTATGGTCATAAACAAGATGACCAATTCAAAAATAAATAAAATCAATCCATTGTTGGCCAATTGAGCCTGAATTTCAAAGCTAAATGCACCGGGTAGTCCAGCTATAATACCAATCATGATAATCATAGACACACCATTGCCAATCCCTTTGTCCGTTATTCTTTCTCCCAGCCACATTGAAAATATGGTTCCAGTAGCCAAAATAATGCTATTCGAAAACCAAAAAACAAAAGGACTCACATTTGGATCGACCGCTCCAAGAGATTGTATATAGGTTAGATAGCCCCCACCTTGCACCAGGGTTATAAATACAGTAAAAATTCTGGTCATTTGATTGAGCTTCCTTCTGCCAGATTCTCCCTCTTTTTGCTGCAATCTTTGAAAATATGGAACAGCAAAGCCAAGTAACTGAATGATAATTGAAGCGGTGATGTAAGGCATGATCCCAAGCGCAAATATGGAAGCTTGATTGAACGCTCCACCAGTATAAGTATTTATCAATCCAAACAAACTATTGCTGCTGGAAGAAGTGGCACTTTTGAGAACACTTGGTACTACTCCAGGTAATACAACAAAAGAACCAAATCTGAAAATGGCCAATAAAGTGGCTGTAAACACCAGTTTATCTCTGAGTTCTTTTATACTCCAAATGTTCTTTATAGTTTCAATGAATTTTTTCATGTTGTAATTTAAATGATATCAACAGATCCGCCAGCAGACTGAATTTTTTCAGTGGCTGTCTGAGAACACGCATGAACTTTAATGCTTATTCCTTTCTTTGCCTCACCCCTTCCCAATATTTTTATCTTGGCATTTGATTTACACAATCCAAGTCTGTGCATTTCTTCAGGTGTAAATGTAGTAACTTGATATTTGTCGGACAAATCTGACAATTGGTCCAAATTGTAAACCTGATATTCGACTCTGTGAATATTATTAAAACCAAGTTTAGGAAGTCTCATATGAGTGGGTGTTTGACCGCCTTCAAAACCTCTTTTTCGTTTTGCACCGGCTCTGGCTTTTTGACCTTTGTGACCTTTGGTGGCTGTTCCACCATGACCCGATCCTTCTCCCCGAGCGATCCTTTTTTCTCTATGTACAGCCCCTTTTGCGGGTTTTAAGTTATGTAATTCCATTGTTAGATCTTTTCTACGGTAACCAAATGTTTTACTTTATCCACCATTCCGAGAATGGCAGGAGATGCTTGCAATTCTACAGCATCATTTAAATTTTTCAGACCAAGTGCCAAAATGGTTTTCTTTTGTCTTTCGCTTGTTTTTATGACACTTCTGATTTGTGTTATACGGACTTTGGACATAGATTTAGTATTTATATTCCTTCGAATACTTTATTGACTTCAATTTTTCTGGATTTGGCTACATCGTAAGGAGATCTGATTTTTGTAAGAGCATCGATTGTAGCTTTGACAACATTGTGTGGATTAGACGATCCGTTTGATTTTGCCAAGACATTGTGCACTCCTGCAATTTCGAGTACTGCGCGCATCGCACCACCTGCAATGACTCCAGTTCCATCGGATGCTGGTTTTATGAATACCCTACCTGCTCCAAATTTGCCATGCTGCTCGTGGGGCACTGTCCCCTTGTGTATGTGTACTTTTACCAAATTCTTTTTGGCATCGTCCACCGCCTTGGAAATGGCATCAGCTACCTCCCGGGCTTTACCCAAGCCATGTCCAACGACTCCTTTACCATCACCAACTACCACCAAGGCAGAAAAACTGAATGTTCTACCTCCTTTGGTAACTTTAGCTACCCGATTAAGAGCCACCATTTTATCTTTAAGCTCGGACTCTCCAGCTTTAACTCTTACAATATTTGTTCTTGCCATAATTTCTTCTTCTTAAAATTAAAAATTGAGTCCACCTTCACGGGCCCCTTCTGCCAAAGATTTGATCCTGCCATGGTAAACATATCCATTTCTATCAAAAACCACGGTTGAGATCTTTGATGCACTTGCTTTTTGTGCGATCAGTTTGCCTACTTCCTTGGCTTGTTCAGATTTGGAGGCATTTAAGCCTTTGCTTGAGGCCGCAACGATTGTCCTTCCAGAAATATCATCAATGATTTGACAATAAATGGCCTTATTGCTCTTATAAACGCTAAGGCGCGGTCTTTCGGATGTGCCACTTATCTTTCTCCTGATTCTGTATTTGACGCTTTGTCTTTTTTCAATTTTGTTCTTCATATACCCAAAATTTAGAATTCATTATTTACCCGCGGACTTGCCGGCTTTTCTTCTTAGAATTTCACCCGCAAATTTGATACCCTTACCTTTGAATGGTTCTGGTTTTTTGAATGAACGGATTTTAGCACAGATTTGTCCCAACAGCTGCTTATCAGATCCTTTAAGAATTATCTTAGGGTTTTGACCTTTTTCTGTCACTGTTTCAACTTTTAACTCGCTGGGTAGAAAAAACATAATAGGGTGTGAAAATCCTATTGACATTTCAAGCAAATTACCTGTATTGCTTACACGATATCCAACCCCTACCAATTCCATTTCCTTTGTAAAACCATCAGAAACTCCAGTAACAAGGTTACTTACCAAAGCACGGGTAAGGCCGTGGGCAGAACGGTGTCTTTTTTGGTTGGTCGGTCGGGTGATTGTCATAACGGACCCATCCATTTTAACTTCCATATCTGGATCAATCACCTGTGTCAAGGTCCCTTTAGGACCTTTAGCGGTTACTTTGTTTTTATCTACCTTAATCTCTACACCGTTGGGTATCGGGATTATTTTTTTTCCAATTCTGGACATAATTCTATCCTTTTATCTCTGATTAATAAATATTAAAAAGCACCTCTCCACCTAAATTTTTCTTTCTGGCTTCTTTATCAGTCATAACTCCATGTGAAGTAGATACCAGGGCAATACCTAAACCATTTTTTACCTTAGGCAATTGGTCTGAGGTCTTATAAATTCTTCGACCGGGTTTACTCACTCTCAACAATTCCTGAATTACAGGTAATTTGCTAATCGGATCATACTTAAGGGCTATTTTGATTGCTCCTTGTTTATTTTCGGTTTCTACAAATTTGTACTTGAGCAAATAACCATAGTTATATAATATTTCCGTAATTTTCTTTTTCATATTAGAAGCAGGAATCTCTACAACCCTATGGCTCGCCATTTGTGCATTGCGTATCCTGGTGAGGTAATCTGCAATTGGATCTGTTGTTATCATATAAACTTAAATTACTTTTATTAAAATTACCAACTAGCTTTTGTTACTCCAGGAATTTTTCCTTCCAATGCCATCATACGAAATGCGTATCTAGAAATTCCAAACCTTCTCACAAAACCTTTTGGTCTGCCTGTTAATTGACAGCGGTTTTTGAGACGAACAGGAGAGGCATTGCGCGGCAATTTATCCAATGCATCATAATCACCCTCTTTTTTAAGTTTTGCGCGAACGTCGGCAAACTTGGCGACCATTTTCTCCCGCTTATTTTGTCTTGCAATAATTGACTTTTTGGACATATCCTGTAGTTGATTTAAAATTGTATTTTAATTATTTGCATTCTTGAATGGAAGGCCCAATTCTTTCAAAAGACTAAAAGCCTCTGCATCGGTTTTGGCAGTTGTCACAAAAGTGATGTCCATTCCTGTTATTTTATTAATCTTATCAAGATCAATCTCAGGGAAGATAATTTGCTCAGTGACTCCCATGGTATAATTACCTCTTCCATCAAAACTTTTATCATTGATTCCTCTAAAGTCACGCACCCTTGGAAGCGCTACCGTAATCAATCGATCTAAAAACTCATACATTCTTTGAGATCTAAGGGTTACCCTTACACCAATTGGCATGCCGTCGCGCAATTTAAAATTTGAAATTGCCTTTCTGGCATAAGTAGCCACCGGCTTTTGACCAGTAATAATGCTCAACTCAGATACTGCGTTTTCAATTAATTTTTTATCCTGGGTTGCCGCGCCAATTCCTTGATTGATGCATATTTTTACAAGTCTGGGCACCTCCATGCTTGAACTATAATTGAATTTCTCCATCAAAGCTGGCACCACATTGGATTTATAAAATGTCGCTAATCTTGGTTCGTAACTCATCACTTAATAATTTCATTTGACTTTTTAGAATACCTTACTTTGAGCCCCTTCTCGATTTTATATCCCACTCGGGTTGGGCTTCCGGACTTAGGATCCAATAACGCTAGATTTGAAATATGCAAAGGTGCCTCAATATCCACAATTCCTCCTGGGTTGTTGTTGGTTGGCTTGAGATGCTTTTTGCGAATATTTATCCCTTCCACGACTGCCCGGTTGGTTTCTTTAATTATAGCTGTAATAGTTCCTTTCTTTCCTTTTTGTGATCCGGCAATTACCTGGACAGTATCACCTTTTTTTATTTTCAACTTCATCATATGGCGTTAAAATTTGATATAATTAAATAACCTCTGGAGCCAGAGAAACAATCCTCATATAATCTTTTTCTCTTAATTCACGTGCAACTGGACCAAAAATGCGGGTTCCTCTTGGTTCATCCGAAGCATTAAGCAACACAACTGCATTGTCATCAAACCGGATGTAGGAACCATCCCGTCTCTTGACTTCTTTGGCTGTACGAACGATAACTGCTTTTGAAACTGTTCCTTTCTTTACCCCTCCCGGTGAAGCCGATTTAACGGTAACAACAATTTTGTCACCCAAAGAAGCATATCTTCTGGCTGTACCTCCCAAAACACGAATGCACAATACCTCTTTAGCACCGCTGTTGTCTGCCACTCTTAATCTGCTTTCCTGCTGAATCATATCCGTTCGATTTAATTTATTTTAAATTATTCTCCTTTTTTGATGACCTCTACCAGCCTCCAACATTTCATTTTACTCAGTGGTCTGGTTTCCATAATTTTCACTACATCCCCAATTCCACATTCATTGTTCTCATCATGTGCATAATACTTCTTGTTTTTCTTCACGTACTTTCCGTATTTTGGATGCAACATTCTTTGCTGGATGGTAACTGCAATGGTTTTGTCCATTTTATTGGAACTCACCACACCAATTCTCTGTTTTCTTAAATTTCTTAACATACTTATTAGATGAAATATGGATGATGCTGATTAGGTATTTTTTCTTTTCGTTAACTCTGTATTCATCTGAGCAATTTCCCTTCTCAATACAGGAATTGCAGCAGGATTTGACAAGCCCTTTACTTTGTGTTCAAATCTCAATTTGGCCAAATTCTCCTTGGCCAAGCTCAAATCCTTTTGAAGCGTTTCTAACTCCATATTGACAAAGTCCGAATATTTTCTCGTTTTCATTTATCTCGAAAGTTTAACTATTGGTGTTATAATTGTAATCTCTTCTAACTACAGTTCGGGTCA
The DNA here is from genome assembly GCA_016715965.1 of Saprospiraceae bacterium. Taxonomy (NCBI): domain Bacteria; kingdom Pseudomonadati; phylum Bacteroidota; class Saprospiria; order Saprospirales; family Saprospiraceae; species Saprospiraceae bacterium. The sequence continues at coordinate 3,391,408 of JADJXG010000001.1, forward strand.
GTACTGGCAACTTTTGGGCAGCCAATCTAAATGCCTCTTCTGCAATATTGAATGGTACACCATCCATTTCAAACATGATAGTTCCAGGCTTAACGACAGCAATGTAATGATCCAAAGAACCTTTTCCTTTTCCCATCCTCACCTCAGCTGGTTTTGAAGTAATAGGTCTGTCCGGAAAAATGCGAATCCATACGGTTCCTTCCCTTTTCATATAACGAGTCATGGCTATCCTTGCGGCCTCAATTTGTCGGTCTGTTATTCTGGCAGAATCAACAGATTTTAATCCAAAAGATCCGAAAGCAATGGTATGACCCCTGTGCGCGTCACCGCGATTCCTTCCTTTCTGCTGTTTTCTGTATTTCAGTCGTTTAGGCTGTAACATATCCTTTATTTAAGCTATATTTTTAAAAAAAGAGTTGCAAAATTACAACAATTTATACTATTTTATCTCCTTTTATCTCTTCTGCCTCCTTTGTCTCCTCCACGGCTTCCTCTTTCAGATCTTTCACCTCTTTCAGGTCTCTCCGGTCGATCACCACCCCTGAATGGTTTGTTTTCCTTTTTTGTCAGCCCAACCAATGGAGAAAGATCTCTCTTGGTAAAAACTTCTCCTTTACAAATCCACACTTTTATTCCTATTTTTCCATAGACAGTCAGTGCTTCTCTAATGGCGTAATCTATATCAGCTCTGAATGTATGGAGAGGAATTCTTCCCTCCTTGTATTCTTCTGAACGTGCCATTTCTGCACCATTCAATCTACCTGAAATTCTGATTTTTATTCCTTCAGCTCCTGCCCGCATGGTTGACTGGATGGCCATTTTTATAGCCCTGCGGTAATTAATTCTAGATTCTATTTGTTTGGCCACAGAATCACCTACAATGATCGAATCCAATTCTGGCTTTCGTATCTCGATTATATTGATCTGAACATCCTGATCCGTAAGCTTTTTCAATTCTTCTTTAATCCTATCTACTTCTGTTCCTCCCTTTCCAATAATAATTCCAGGTCTCGAAGTTTGAATAGAAACCGTAATTCTTTTCAAGGTCCGTTCTATCACTACGCGAGCAACACCACCTTTTGCAATCCTGGCATCCAGGTAGTTGCGAATTTTTTCATCTTCCACAACTTTTTGTGCCATATTACTGCCACCAAACCAGCTGGATTCCCATCCTCTGATGATTCCTAATCTATTACCTATTGGATTTGCCTTCTGACCCATTTATAATTTATTTACAATCGTTTTAAATTAATTTTCTTTACTTGCAACCACCAAAGTCACATGGTTTCTGCGTTTTCTAATTCGATGTGCACGCCCATGCGGTGCAGGCTGGAACCTTTTTAAAACGGTTCCTCCATCAACAAAAGCTGTTTTGACAAATAATTCATAGTCATCTGCAGCCCCTTCACCATGTTTTTGCTCCCAGTTGTTGATCGCAGACAGAAGCAATTTCTCAAGCCATTCAGAAGCTTCCTTCTTGGTAAACTTCAAAATATGCAATGCCTGATTGACCTTTTTACCCCTGATGAGATCAACGACCAAACGCATTTTGCGCGGTGACATCGGACAGTTTCTTAATTTAGCTACAGCTTCCATTTTTATCTCTGTTTACGTTAATTATCTATTTCCTGAGTGACCTTTAAATGTTCTGGTTGGAGCAAATTCACCAAGTTTATGACCTACCATATTTTCAGAAACATATACAGGAATAAATGATTTTCCATTATGAACGGCTATGGTTTCTCCGACCATATCAGGAATTATCATCGAAGCTCTACTCCAAGTTTTGATAACGGATTTCCTACTTGACTCCTTGGCCTTTTGGATTTTTTCCAAAAGTTTATGGTGAATATATGGTCCTTTTTTAATTGATCTTGCCATGACTTATAGAAGATTATTGAATTTACTTATTTTTTAGTAGATTTTCTTTTTGAAATAATCAAATTGTCTGAATGCTTGTGAGGGCTTCTAGTTTTAAGCCCTTTTGAAAATTGTCCATTTCTAGATCTTGGCTGTCCTCCAGATGAACGCCCTTCACCACCACCCATTGGATGGTCTACCGGATTCATCGCTACCCCTCTAACTCTTGATCTGAAACCCATCCATCTGTATCGACCTGCTTTACCAACAGACTCTAAACTATGGTCCGGGTTGGAGGTAGATCCGATGGTTGCTTTACACGTCATAAGGACTCGTCTAATTTCACCAGAAGGCATTTTGATTACAGCATAGCGATCCTCTTTACCCATCATAGTTGCAGAGGTCCCTGCAGATCTAACCAAAGCTGCTCCCTGACCTGGGTGTAATTCAATGTTATGAATACTTGAACCCAATGGAACTTCTGACAATGGCAAAGCATTCCCTATTTCAGGAGCAGCACCGGCACCACTAATAACCTTTGTATCCACTTTGAGTCCATTGGGTGCAAGAATGTATCTTTTTTCTCCATCAGCATACCAAAGCAAGGCAATAAATGCGGTACGATTTGGATCGTATTCGATGGATTTTACAGTTGCAGGAACGCCATCTTTGTTTCTAAGAAAATCTATGATTCTATATTTCTTCTTATGGCCACCACCTCTGTTTCTTGTGGTGCGATGGCCTTGATTGTTTCGACCACCAGTTGATGACTTTGAAGCCATCAATGATTTTTCAGGAACATCAGCTGTGAGTTCTTCAAATGTATTTGCTACCCTAAATCGGGTACCTGGTGTAACTGGTTTTAACTTCTTAACAGGCATACGGCTTGTTTTTATTCTTCACTGTAAATATTAATCTCTTCACCAGCGGCCAATGTGACGATCGCTTTTTTGTAGGCTGGTTTCCGTCCTCTCAACATATTTCTTTTGGTGTTTCTCACAACAGTCCTGGCCGGAATAACCATGGTATTGACTGACTCAACGGCAACGTTGTACATTTTTGCGATGGCTTTTTGGATTTCAATTTTATTGGCATCCCTACGGACAACAAAAGTGTACTGATTTCTGCTCTTTGACAGCCTTTCAGCCTTTTCTGTAATCACCGGTTTGATTATAATTTCATTTGTCATTTTCTGATAGTTTAACTTAATGTTTCAGAAATTTTTTGTATGCTAGATTCCAGCAACAACATATTCTTGCAATTGAGGATATCAAATGGATTGAGATCTGTTGCTACTCGCAAATGGGCCTTTTCAATGTTTCTGCCAGAATAATAGAAAGTTTGATTGTATTCCGGGGCAACGACCAAAGTTTTTACACCACTTAAGCCAAGATTTTTAAGAATGTTATTAAATTCTTTCGTTTTAGGAGATTCAAAACTGAAGTCTTCTATCACTGTAATTTTGGATTGAGCCGCCAATTGAGACAAAGCTGATTTACGGGCAAGAGATTTAACTTTCTTGTTCAGTTTTTGGGAATAGTCTCTTGGATGAGGGCCAAATGCACGTCCACCACCCTTAAACATTGGGTTTTTCAATGAACCAGCTCTAGCACCACCCGTTCCTTTTTGCCTTTTAAACTTCTTGGTGGTCCTATGAACATCGCCTCTTTCGGTGGAATCATGAGTTCCTTGCCGTTGATTGGCTTGATATTCCTTTACCGCCAAATACAATACATGCTCATTGGGCTGTATTCCAAAAATAGCATCGGGAAGTTCCGCTTGTCTTCCGGTACTTTGACCTTGAGTATTTTTAATATCCAGTTTCATTACTTAACGGTTTTTTCAATGATAACAATCGATCCTTTATGACCTGGAATGGCACCTCTGATCAACAAAAGGTTTTTGTCTTCCATGATTTTTGCAATCTTCAGGTTTTTTACTTTTACCTGTTCGCCTCCTGTACGGCCTGCCATGCGTAGGCCTTTAACAACTTTTGAAGGATAAGATGACGCACCAATAGATCCCGGTGCTCTGCTTCTATTATGTTGTCCATGGGTGGCATTCTGCACACCACCAAAACCGTGTCTTTTAACAACCCCCTGAAATCCTTTACCCTTGGTTAATCCAGTAGCATGAACGGTATCTCCTTCACTGAAAATTTCAGAAATACTGATGGTCTCACCAAGGTTCTTATTGAGTGGTATATTTTTAAATTCTTTTGACTCCTTTAATGCCTCTGAGCCAGCTTTGGTAAAATGACCTGTTATCGCTCTGTTGGCGTTCTTAGCCTTTCTTGAGCCATAAGAAAGTTGGAGTGCTGAATACCCATCAGAATCCTCTGTTTTAACCTGGGTTACCACATTGGGAGAAGCCTGAACAACCGTTACGGCAATGGCCTTGCCATCCGCTGCATAAATACTGGTCATTCCAACCTTTGTTCCTATTAATCCATTCACAATCGTATAGTTTTATGGTTAATTTAAGTCACAACATTTCATCTGTTATGACAAAAACAAAATTTCAATTTTTAAAAAATCAGGATAATTTGACTTGAATGTCAACACCGCTTGGCAGTTCGAGTTTGGACAACGCATCCACTGTTTTGGGAGTGGGCGTATAAATCTCAATCAACCTTTTGTGGGTCCGAAGTTGAAACTGCTCACGAGCTTTTTTATTTACGTGCGGTGATCGCAAGACCGTAAATATTTCTTTCTCAGTGGGCAGCGGAATCGGACCGGCAACAACTGCTCCGCTATTGCGGACAGTCTTGACAATCTTCTCCGTACTCTTATCCACCAGATTGTGGTCATAAGAGCGAAGCTTTATCCGAATTTTTTGATTCATGCCTTTTGAATTATTTAATCTATTTTATTATTTCAATTATACTTTTACTGTTCCTTTTGCTTTTGCAATGACCTCTTCCGCGATTTGCTTTGGCACCGGGGCATAATGTGAAAATTCCATTGTTGAACTCGCCCTGCCAGAGGTGATGGTTCTTAATTGTGTCACGTAGCCAAACATTTCTGAAAGTGGAACATCTGCTTGAATCGCCACTGCACCACCCATTCTCGGTTCTTGTCCTTTGGGTAGTCCCCGACGTCTGTTAAGGTCTCCAATGACCGGCCCAACATAATCCTCCGGTGTAATAACCTCCAGCTTCATGATGGGTTCCAATATATGGGGCGCTGTTTTTGGTGCGGCTTCTCTAAATCCATCTTTTGCACAAAGTTCAAATGCCTGGGGTTTGGAATCCACTGGGTGCATCGAACCATCAAAAACCCTAATCTTCATGCTATCAAGATTATATCCGGCCAAAATACCTTGACTCATCATAGAATCAAAACCTTTGGTAATTGCTGGCATATAGGATTTATCGATAGAGCCTCCAAAAATATCCCAAACAAACTGCATTTTCGTTCTACCTGATTTATAATCCTCGCTCTCAAGGAATTCTTCATCTGCAGGCCCAATGGTGAATGCCATGTCTGCAAATAATCCCGAACCACCAGTTTGCTTTTTAAGTCTCTCCCGATGCTCGATGGTTTTTGTCATTGCCTCTTTATAGTTCACTTGAGGAGCACCTTGATTACACTCCACATTAAACTCTCGTCTCAATCTGTCGACAATAATTTCCAAATGAAGTTCCCCCATACCACTAATGATGGTTTGGCCCGTGTTTTCATCTGTATAAACTCTAAAGGTAGGATCTTCTTCAGCCAGTTTGGCAAGAGCCATACCTAATTTGTCCTGATCTTTTTGAGTTTTAGGCTCAATAGCAATGGAAATAACCGGTTCAGGAAAATTCATTGCTTCGAGAATGATCGGGTTATTTTCATCACATAAAGTGTCGCCTGTTTTAATGTCTTTGAAACCAACTGCAGCTGCTATGTCACCTGCTTCCACATATTCAATTGATTTGCGGTCATTGGCATGCATCAAAAACAAACGGGAAATCCTCTCTTTATCAGTCGTAATTCTATCTTTATCAGACCTGACTTTCATAACATAGGAACCTGCATCCAATCTCCCTGAATAAACGCGCAAAAAAACCAATCTTCCAACAAATGGATCAGTGGCCACTTTAAAAGCAAGCGCGGCAAAAGGATCGTCAACAGAAGGTCTCCTTATTAGTTCGGCATCCGTTTTTGGATCAATACCATGAACAGCTTCCACATCCAAGGGACTTGGGAGAAAAGCACATACAGCATCCAAAACCGCCTGAACTCCTTTATTTTTGAAAGCTGAGCCACACATCATGGGCACAAACTTCATATCGCATACTGCAGCCCTGATGGCATTGATCATTTCTTGTTCTGTAATGCTTTCAGGATTGTCAAAAAACTTCATCATGAGATCGTCATCATACTCTGCAATATTTTCAATCAATGATTGACGATACTCCTGAACTGTATCTTTAATATCTTCTGGGATAGGAATTTCGGTATAGGTCATTCCCTTAGAAGCTTCATCCCAAACAATGGCTTTATTTGTGATCAGGTCAACCACTCCTTTAAAATTCTCTTCCGATCCAATTGGCACTTGTAAAGGGACTGCATTTGATCCCAACATTTTTTTAACCTGGTTGACTACCATAAAAAAGTCAGCACCCTGTCTGTCCATCTTATTAACAAATCCTAACCTGGGTACCTTGTAATTATCCGCAAGTCTCCAGTTAGTCTCGGACTGTGGTTCTACCCCATCCACTGCAGAAAAAAGAAAAACCAATCCATCCAAAACTCTCAACGACCTGTTTACTTCGACCGTAAAATCAACGTGTCCCGGCGTATCAATAATATTAACGGTAAAGGGCTGATCTTTCCAAATCCAATTGGTTTGGGTCGCAGCAGAAGTGATGGTTATACCACGCTCCTGTTCTTGAGCCATCCAGTCCATTGTAGCCGCACCATCGTGAACTTCACCAATTTTATGGGTTAGTCCAGTGTAATATAGAATTCTTTCAGTTGTTGTAGTTTTACCCGCATCAATGTGTGCAGCAATTCCAATATTTCTAAGATAATTAAGGTCCTTTGCCATTGGTGTTTGAAATTACACTTTAAAGTGAGCAAATGCTCTATTTGATTCCGCCATTTTGTGAGTATCTTCCTTTTTCTTTACAGCTGCTCCTTCTCCTTTAGAAGCTGCAATGATTTCTGAGGCCAGTTTATCAGCCATTCCCTTACCTGCACGTGCCCTAGAATATTTGATCAACCATTTAATACCTATGGACAGCTTTCTGGCAGGACGCATTTCCATAGGAATCTGAAAAGTAGCTCCCCCAATTCTCTTTGGTCTGACCTCAACATGAGGCATTACATTGTTTAAAGCTTTTTTCCAAACTTCGTGGGGGTTTTCGCTCGTTTTTGATTCAACAGTATCCATGGCTGAGTAAAAAATATGATATGCGGTACTCTTTTTACCTTGCCAAAGCATATTGTTTACAAATTGAGTCACCATGGTATCACCAAATCTTGGATCTGGTTCAAGTATTCTCTTCTTTGGTTTATGTTTTCTCATGATCTGGAATCCTCTGAATTTTGTCTAAAATGAACTTTGAATTACTTCTTTGGTCTTTTGGTACCGTAACGAGATCTGCTTTGTTTGCGGTTGTTGACGCCAGCAGTGTCTAAAGCACCACGAACAATGGTATACCTTACACCTGGCAGATCTTTAACCCTTCCTCCTCTTACCAGAACAATTGAGTGTTCTTGTAGATTATGCCCTTCACCCGGGATATAACAGATTACTTCTGTGCCATTCACAAGCCTCACCTTAGCCACTTTTCTTAAAGCAGAATTGGGCTTTTTGGGCGTCGTGGTGTAAACACGGGTACAAACTCCCCTTTTCTGTGGATTGGCCTGAAGTGCTCTGGATTTGCTTTTGTACTCCACCACTTCTCGCCCTTTTCTAATCAACTGGTTAATAGTAGGCATAAATTAAAATATCAATTAATTTCTTTTATTTTACTTAAATTATTATAAATCAATACCTTACAGGCACACGTATGCCATAAGGAGACGCAAAGGTAATATACTTTTGACAAATAGCAAAGAGTCGAAAATAATTTTCTGCCTAGATTTGCTGATTAACAAGCCATTAAAAAAATGAATCCGAATATCAAGATCAGAACTATGCAATTGGATGATGTGGAGGCAGTTCAGGGCCTCATTGTTGAGTTGGCATTGTTTGAAAAATGTCCTTTGGAGGTAAGGACTAGTAAGGAAGACCTGTTGACAAACTTACAAGAAGGCATATTTGAGGGTAAAGTGGCTGTCAATGAGTATGATATAATAATTGGTATGGCTCTTTTCTTTCCCTATTATTCCACTTGGAATGGAAAAACTTTATATCTGGAAGACTTTTATGTCAAGCCAGAATTCAGATCAATGGGTGTTGGACAAGAGCTTTTTGAAGCCTTCAAACAAACTGCCCTTGCTCACAATGCGAAGTTACTTAAATGGCAAGTGCTTGACTGGAATGTCGAAGCAAAAAAGTTTTACCTTAAAAATGGGGCTTTATTTCAAACCGGCTGGGAAAACGGAATTATCAGACTGTAACTTGAATTTGTCCTCAATATTTAAAAAAATTAATCTCACCTTTAGATTCAATATAAAAATCTTTGATTTTGGAGTTTGACTATATTGTTATCGGATCAGGTTTTGGCGGTAGTGTTAGCGCAATGAGACTATCTGAAAAAGGATACAAAGTCTTGATCATCGAAAAAGGGAAGCGATGGGGAAATAATGATTTTCCAAAAAGTAGTTGGAATCTTAGAAAATTCCTTTGGATTCCTTCATTGCGCTGTTTTGGAATTATGAAGATGAATTTTATTAACAAATTATTAGTCCTTAGCGGTGCAGGAGTCGGAGGAGGAAGTCTGGTTTATGGAAATGTGCACATGATTCCTGACGAACAATTTTGGGAAAGCGATGGCTGGCAGATAAAAAAAAACTGGAAATCAATTTTATGGCCATTTTATGAGAGGGCAAAGTACATGTTGGGTTCTACCATTTATCAAAAAGAATTCTATGAAGATAAAATCTTAAGAGATGTTGCCATTGATATGAACCGGGGTTCCACCTACAGAGCGGTAGATTATGTGGGAATATATTTCTCTGAAGACCAAAAAGCAAAAGATCCCTATTTTGGCGGGAAAGGTCCTAAAAGATCACCCTGTATTGAATGTGCCGGATGCATGATAGGTTGCAGGCACAATGCGAAAAATAGTTTGGATAAAAACTATTTGTGGTTTGCAGAAAAATATGGCGCCACTATATTACCTGAAACTTTGGTCACCAAAATTGAATATGTCCAAGGAAAATATAAGATTACTACGAAAACTCAAACAAAGCTTTTCGGAAAAGCTGAACAAGAATTTATTGCAAAGGGACTGATTTGCAGTGCCGGAGTGCTCGGCACCGTTAAACTACTTCTGCGGCAAAGGGATTTTTATAAAACCTTACCAGGATTGTCAAACCAATTGGGTCATTCTATCCTTACCAATCAGGAAATGATAGCGGGAATTGGTTATACGCCTTACAAACTAAACCATGGAATTGCCATCAGTAGAATGTTTCAACCCGATCGCAATACCTTTGTAGAATTGTGCAAATATCCAAATGGAAGTGGAACAATGTTCAAATTGGGTCTCCCTGCTGCTGGACCAGGACCAATTTTTGTAAGAATGATAAAGTCTTTTTTACAATGGATTAGAAACCCTCTGACCCTATTCAAAATAATCTTCCATCCCAAGACAGCAAACAGTTCTATAATACTTTTGGTCATGCAATCCTTACCAGGTAAATTAAAATTAGGATTAAAGTCTTTTTGGTGGGGAACAAAGCTCAAAATAGACAAGGATTTTCAAGAAAATATATCCAGCTATTTACCAATAGGGCAAGAGGTCATGTTAAAATATGCTCAAAAATCAAAAGGCATTCCACTTAATGCATTTAATGAACTACTTTTTGGCATGAATACCACCGCACATATTTTAGGAGGCTGTCCTATTGGTCCTCACTCAGCTACTTCTGTCGTAAATGAATTATTGGAAGTCCATAACTATCCAAACATGTATATCATTGATGGATCTATCATACCAGCGAATTTAGGGGTCAACCCTTCCTTAACCATTGCTGCAATGGCTGAATATGCAATGGATAGCATTCCAAACAAAAAGCAAAATTAGCCCTTACGATTCTTATGAAGAAGCACCATAAAATTATGCTTAAAAAAGCTGATATTAAGAATCTAAAAAAATCTATCCTGCATCAGGATCGCTCTACAATTATATCCATTCTCAATAAAATTAGAGTCTCAGATATAACATACCCATTAATCGTTGATTTGACCGATGTAATTTTGTTCTCTCTGGCACATCCTTTAAGCCAGGAAGTCCATCAATCAAGTACCCAAACACTGAAGTTTATTTCCAAAATGATTTTAAAGTTTCCAGTCGATGCAATGGAAAAATTTGACAATACCGGACTACCAAATTCAAACATTTATTCTCATTTTTCCTTCACCATTTTAAACTGGATTCAAAAAAACCATTTCAAAATTGAGTTAGATCATTATCCCGAACATTCAACAGAACTTTCGGATTTACTTTATCAAACTTTACCTCCTCACGAAAAAGAGCAATGCACTTTAGGTTTAAACAACAAGTTACTATTAAGACAATTGCACATAAAAGATTCCTGCTTGCTAAATTTCATAGTAAATCAAACCAAAATACTAGATTACTCGCCTTCCATTCAAGACTACTTTTTTGACAGATTAAATCTAGTATTTAAACTGAAACTTTCATCAAACTCTGTCACAAAGCTTAATAATTATATTCCAAGCGGATCTCCCTACATTCAGCAAGATTGGTCAAAAGATTTTAATACAAAACAATGGTTATTAAAAAAATTACCGGCCGGAACCAAAAATGATACTACAAATAGAGGCAAAATAATTTCCACAATAAAAAACTCTTTGATTTTACTGCAAAGAGAAACCGACCCTGTGACATATTTGGATCAGGAAAGTCTAAGGTATTATAATTTAGAACGAGGAATTGGCATTGCACTTTATACCATGACAACTGATCGGCAAATATATCCAGAGATATATATTGGTTATACCCTGTTCAAGAATGGAATTCCGGCAGCCTATGGTGGTGCATGGATCTTTGGTCAAACGGCACTTATTGGATTGAATATTTTTAATTGGTGTAGAGGTGGTGAATCAAATTTTCTTTTCGTACAAGTTTTAAGGCTATATCATCATATATTTGGAATTAGTCAATTCGAAGTAGAACCTTTTCAATTTGGAAAAGACAATCCCGAAGGGATTAAATCTGCCGCTTTTTGGTTTTACTATAGAATTGGATTTAGACCCGCAAAAAAATCAATCCATCAATTGGCCACCCAAGAATACCAAAAAAGACAGAGGAATGCCATGTATAAAACTCCAACTTCCCTTCTTTATAAATTTACAGAATGTAATTTAAGACTTCGGATCAACAATGATAATTTGATGCTTAAAACTACAACCGTACGGAATAGAATTCTTCAAATGATTACAATGAAGTACCATGGTGACAGATATCAAGCAACCCAAGATTGTTTACGCTGGCTTTGTGCTGAACTTGGCAACAATTCAATATTGGCAAACCTTTATCCGAAGGTTCCAGAAGAAATGGCATTAATGAATCGTGCTTTTGATTTTCCAATCAGTAAAGAAAAAAGTTTAATCAAATCTTTACTGCTAACAAAGAATTCAAATCAATATGAGTATCATGAATCGCTATTGAAATGGATGAAAAAAATTAAACTAGTGTATAACTTAGTTTAATCCAATGATCACTAATCTAGCAACAAAGAAGAATGGGGTAAAACTTCCAATTCCTCAATAACACCCTTCTCATGATCGATTCTGGCTATAAGACTTTGAAGTCCTGAAGTAATACAAAGATACCTGGCCCTGACTTCAAAATTGTATCTGGCTACCTGATTCCAAACCTCTTGTGATAAATTTGATTCAAAGGATTTACATTCTACCAATATCAGGGGACGAGCATTTTTATCATACACCAAAATATCAAATCGCCTTGAAAGTCCATGTAATTTAATCAATCTTTCAACAGCCATGTTTGAATATGAATATCCCAATATCTTGTGCAAGTGTATGATCATCAATTGTCTTACAAACTCTTCAGGCTGGTTCTTCACCCATTTTTTTCTGACTGGATCAAACAATAACTGATCGGGACTTCTTTGTACCAATGATTCCAGTGATTGCAAATTAAGATCAATCACTTTCATCCTCTGGACAGAACTGTGCGTTTAGATTGAATAAAAGATCCTTGAGCCGGAAGTTTCAAAAAATTTCTATATTCAAATAGTAAACTGGTACTAAAATCAATTATTTCAAAACCGGCAGCTTCCATGCACCTTCTAAAATGCCATTGCCATTCGAGTTGTTGAATTGAACCAACTTGAGGATTAAAAAGACCGTCAACAATCCATATTTTCTTCAATGTGCCTTTGAAAAGAAAGATCTCGGTCAACTGATCCAATGCACTGGAATCATCCAGAGTAATCTGATTCCAATCAGAATCTGACCATTGAAGTATCAAAGATTCTATATGTTTGGGTAGAAAAGATATGCAGTGTTCAGAAGAGTTGACAAATATTTTAAATTGAGGAAAATTGTTGTAAATAAATGAAGCAAATGAATGTAATACCTCAAAACTGTCAGAACCAAAATCACGTATTAAAACAGACTTAATAATTAATGGAGGGGATTGACTTAATGCGATTTGGAAACTACTTGTGTCTGAATAACCTTCAAATAGATTGATAAAATGATGGCATGATTTTAAAAATCTAGGTAGGTATTCATTTTGTAACTGATCGTTTAAATTCCAAACCTCATCCCAAATTTTATCAAAATCTGCTGGATAAAATTCCGGATGCAAACTCTCAAGGATTATTACCGGAAATACCATTGCAAGCGAATCCAATCTTTGATAATAATCGCTTAGTGAAAAGTGATGTCCCATGTTATTACCAATGGAGCTGTGCAATTCCTTACACTGCTTTTCCATTTCTATCAAGTTCAGATATTGTTCCTTTTCATACACAGAATGTAAATATTTCTGTATCTTACTTTTCCATACCAATAATGAATCAATGCAATTTGCAATTTGGTCATCCCCGGTGATGGATGGTGAATTTTTTGCCCCTTCAAACTGTTGATTGATGTAAAAATATTCTAAAGCATCTGACCATTGATCGGGAGGAATGGCCTTGAACCATAAAAGCAACTCCTTCTGTGAGGGGCTAAATGTATAAGTGAGTCTTTCCCACTCAAAATACTTTTCAAATTCAACATTTTGTTCCAAAATATCATAAACCAATCCCATTAACCTTTGCGCCAAAGAAATTTGACTGGAAAAATTTGAAACTTTATATTCGGGAACATGGATTAGTATTTTGGAGTTTTCCAAATCTTTATACCATACCTCAAATTGCTCTTTCAATGTATTTACACATTTTAGAAAAACTGAAGGTGTTTCATGGAAGTCAATCATTCTTTCAAATTCAAATGGCAAAGTATCTTCAATGGCTTTTTCCAATTCTACCTCCCACTCCAATTTGGAATAAGCCATTGAATTTGAAGAAATAATTCTTTCTTTTCCCAAATCAATTAAAAATGAAATCAAATTTTCAACTGCAAGTTGTTTCTCAATTGTATTATTGACAGGATTTTCAGTACTCAAATTTTGTAATTCCCACCCTGCTATTAATTGAGTTTTGATTTTCCTTAGTCGCCCGTAAACTTGATCTGCCAGTTCCGTTTGGATCATTTTAAACTCACTCAAAAGTACCTTTCCACGGGCATACCAATTTTGAAGAAAATGAGAAAAATAAGACCAAGCCTCGTCCACCAAAAACAACTCAAAGTTGACCTGATTCAAATTTTTCAAGGGATGATTTTCACGGAGTTGACCAAGAGCGTTGGCTGACAAATCATCGATGTTTCTTTTCAAAAAATAAATTTCTTCAGAACTTAGTTTGCTGGGAAAGTTGACCAGAAAATGGAAATTCTCCTTAGGGAGTCTTATGTATTTATTCAATAATAGCAGCAAAGAATCCTTGTTGGTTCCTTCGGGATAATAACATTGACTGATTGATCTCAATAGTAAATTTGCATGATCAACAAACTCTATTGTAGTACGCTTGAATGTATTGATATTTAAACTACCAGAAACGCTAACTGGCTTAAATCCCGCCAATTCTTTCTCAATTTCTGACCTGGAATGATGAAAACGTAAAAACAATGGACTCAAATTAAAGATATCCATAAACTCCTGAATGTCATTTAGTTGATTCAAATTATTCACAAGGACAAGTGTTTTTCTCTTTGTGATGAGATTCCTTAATAATTTATTGTGCATCCAAGTTTTATAGGCATTGGAAGTGGTAGGTCTGATGTGAATATTGGTCTCTGTCTCTGAGATCAACATGGATTGAGCGACATCATCAGGCATTGGATATAAATAGGAAAAGACCTCCTGGACCATTTTGAGTAATTATCAAACAGGGGTAAATATATATAAACTAATTTAATACGTTGCTAAAATTATAATAGATTCAATTCAAAATGAAATCTAACTTATTGAATTTATTCCACTTATTAGCGATCAAAGGATAATCTTTGGGCCGATGAACGGTCAGAAATTTTATGCCCATCATATATCATATGCCCGTTGACCCAGGTACTGCAAATTTTGCCGGTCAATAATTTTCCTTCAAGTGGAGACCATTTGCATTTATAAAAGAGTTCTTCCTTACGCACCAAAGTTTGAGAATTCAAATCCAATAATATAAAATCAGCAAAATAACCCTCCCTAATAAACCCCCTTTCCTTAATCTGGAAGCACTGCGCAGGAGCATGAGCCATTTTTTGTACAATGAATGGGAGGTCCCAATTCTCTTCTTTGGCCATGGTTAGCATTAACAAAAGCGGGTGTTGAATTAATGGAAGTCCGGCAGGAGCTTCCAAATAAGTCTGCATTTTTTCATCGTAAGTATGAGGCGCATGGTCAGTCGCAACAACATCCAAAACCCCCTCTTTCAATGCCTTCCTTAAAGCAATTCTATCAGAACGCTTCTTAATTGCTGGATTGCATTTGATCAGATTTCCCAGTGCCGCATAATCACCCTCATCAAAAAACATGTGATGCACGCAGACTTCAGAAGTGATTCTTTTTTGATCCAGTGGTATTTCTGAACGAAAAAGATCAAGCTCCTCTTCTGTCGAAATATGCAGAATATGAAGTCTGGTATTGTGCTTTTTAGCCAATTCTACCGCAAAATTGGAAGAATTAAAACAAGCTTCCCTACTTCTGATGCTTGGGTGTTCAAAAATTGGCAGCTGTTGTCCATATCGCTCCTTGAATTTAATGGCATTGTCTCTAATTATTTTTTCATCTTCACAATGGGTCGCTATTAAAGCATTGGCGTTGGCAAAAATTCTTTCCAATACCAAGGGATCGTCTACTAACATGCCTCCGGTAGAAGAACCCATGAAAATTTTAATTCCACAAGTTTGGTTGTAATCGATTGACATGATTTCATCATAATTTTCTAGAGAAACACCCATAAAAAACGAATAATTTACCGCTGAACTTTTGGATGCAATGGCATATTTCTCTTCTAAGAGTTCTTTGGTAAGGGTATTCGGCTTTGTGTTTGGCATTTCCATAAAACTCGTGACCCCACCAGCTGCCGCTGCCCTCGATTCGTGGAATATATCCGCCTTATTTGTCAATCCTGGTTCTCTGAAATGAACTTGATCATCAATGCATCCTGGCAGTAAAAATAGTTGGTTGCCTTCCGCTATGACGGCATGTGGGTCGGATAAATCTCTGCCAATTCTATAGAACCTATCACCTTTGATGTGTACATCCCCATCAAAGACACGACCTTCGTTAACAATCTGCACATTTTTGACAATCGTATTTATTTGCATATATTTCATGTAAATTTTGAATCTTTGCCCAATATCTGGATATGGCTTTTGTACCTTCAACATTAAAAATTGGAATTCTAGGTGCTGGACAACTTGGCAAAATGCTTGCGCAAGAAGCTTCCAAACTTGATATCGAACTCCATTTCCTCGACAAAAGTAAAGATTATCCAGCTGGTAAAATTACCCGATTTTTCACTGAGGGAGATTTTACTGATTACGCCGATGTATTAAATTTCGGCCGCCATTTAAACACCATTGGTATTGAAATTGAAAATGTAAATCTGCAGGCTTTACATGAATTGAAAAGCATAGGAAAGAAAGTGATCCCGGATCCAGGAATTCTAGAGATAATTCAGGACAAAGGTCTGCAGAAGATTTTTTTTAAGAAACACCAAATACCAACTGCTCCGTTTACATTATATGACCAAATTGAATCCATTCTTCAAGATATCGAACTAGGCAAACTAAAATACCCATTCGTTCAAAAGAGCCGAAAAGGAGGATATGATGGAAAAGGTGTATCAATTATTAGGTCAGAAAATGACTTGGACAAATTACTGGTTGGCCCAACCGTGGTAGAGCAAATGGCCAACATCGAAAAAGAACTTAGTGTTATCTGTATCAATGGACAAAAAAATGAAAGATTGGCTTATCCTGTTGTTGAAATGGATTTTCATCCGGAAGCCAATTTGGTGGAATATTTACTTTCTCCCGCGCAGATTGAAACCAATCTTTCTGCCCAAGCCCAATCAATTGCATTAAGAATTTCCGAATTACTCCAAATTGAAGGTCTTTTGGCAGTAGAGATGTTCCAAAATAAAGACGGCAGTATTTGGGTAAATGAATTGGCTCCCCGACCTCACAATAGTGGTCATCATACCCTGGATGATGGATCATGTTCTCAATTTGCAAATCAAATTCGCGTTTTGGCAAACTTGCCTTTGGGTACAGTAATGCCTGATCGCTTTGCCATTTTAATCAATTTGATTGGTAGTGAAGGGTTTTACGGTCCCGTCAAATATCTGGGCATTGAAGAATGCAGCACTCTGCCAGGAATTCACATTCATCTTTACGGCAAATCAGAAACAAAGCCCAATCGCAAGATGGGGCATGTTTGTATTACGGATATTGATCTTGAAAAATGCAAAGAAAAGGCTAACTTCGTGCGTCAAACTATAATAGTAACATCATAATTTAATTTATGAAAGTTGGAATAATAATGGGTTCTGATTCTGATTTACCCATCATGAATCAAGCAGTTGAGATATTATCTGATTTTGGAGTTGATTTTGAACTGAGAATCGTTTCAGCTCATCGCACTCCAGAACATATGATGACTTATGCCTCTCAAGCCAAATCCTTAGGTCTTCATTTGATCATAGCAGGAGCAGGCGGAGCGGCTCACTTGCCAGGAATGGTCGCTTCTATCACTACCCTCCCTGTAATTGGTGTTCCAATCAAATCCTCCAACTCACTGGATGGCTGGGACTCTATCCTATCGATTCTGCAAATGCCCAATGGAGTACCCGTCGCAACAGTGGCTTTGAATGCAGCAAAAAATGCTGGCTTGCTTGCAGTTCAAATCTTAGCTCTTCAATCAAATGAACTCCAGGCAAAACTTGTCCAATACAAGCTAAGAATGAAAGATGATGTTTTACAAAAGGATCAAAAATTAAAAAATAAAGAATAAAACTTCCTAATTAATAGAGTTAATGTAGTTGCTGTTATAGTATGGAGGAATTCTGGAATTTCAAATTATTTGTCAGTGGAGAGAACAACATAACAGTTGGAGTTGTAGTCACTTTTATTGCATCTCTTATCCTTTTAATATTTATCACGACCAGATTAAAAAAGTTTTTGGTAACCCGGATTTTTGTCAAATACAATATGGATCAGGGAACCAGTCAGGCTATGGCCTCAATTATTCAGTACTTGGTCGTCATTCTTGGAACCGTCATTATTGTCCACAATTCTGGTATCAATCTAACGGCATTGGGTTTACTGGCAGGAGCTTTAGGGATCGGTGTGGGATTCGGATTGCAAAACATAGCAAGCAATTTTATCAGCGGAGTAATTATTTTATTTGAAAGGCCCATTAAAGTGGGTGACAGAATCGAAGTGGGTAATGTTGTAGGAAATATAATTAAAATTTCAGCAAGAGCTACCACAGTAATTACCAATGACAACATTGCGATCATCGTACCTAATTCCGAATTCGTCAATGGCAAAGTTATCAACTGGAGCCTTAACAACCGTATCGTTCGTTTTAATTTTATGGTAATGGTTTCGTATAAAGAAGATCCTGCCAAAATAAAAAAATTATTGCTTGAGGTAGCTTCTCAAAATGAAGGCGTCCTCCGGGATCCTCCTCCAGATGTACTTTTTGATTCTTTTCTGGAAAACAATCTGCAATTTAATCTAAGGGTTTGGAGCACAAAATACAGCGATACCCCGAAAGTGCTGCAAAGCCAATTGTACTATTCCATTTATGAGAAATTTGCTGAAGAGGCTGTATCCATTTCATACCCTCAAAGAGAAATACACATTGTATCGAAGAATCCTTTAAGCAGCTCCATTCCATATTAAAAGATTGTCTTAAAAACATCTCGAATCATTCTATCCACCACAGCTTCTGGGTCTTTCGAAAATTGATTCGTAATTCTATTTGCCAAAATTGCATTTATTGAAAGACAATGATGACCCAACAAGCGCCCAAGTGCATATAATCCTGAAGTTTCCATTTCAAAATTGCTAATTCTTGTACCATCGGAATGTCGCAATGCCCCGATGATGGTCAAAAGCATAGGATATTTCAATGGAATGTGACTTATTCTTCCCTGAGGACCATAAAAACCTGGTGCAGTCAAAGTTAAGCCTGTGTTATAACTTATTTCCTTTTTAAATTTACCCAACAAATTTTCATCAGATCTTACGAAATACGGAGATAAATCCAAATTGGCCGATTTAAAAGCTCGATCCCAGGACTTTGATTCTACCATAAAATCCATCTTGTAAAAATTGTGCAATGAGTCAAGCCCCAAGGCTGAATCACTTACCAGAGTTGTTCCCACCGCAATATCAGGTTGTATTGCACCTGAAGTTCCTAATCTGATTATGGTGGCTCGTAAAGGCTCTGGTTTTCGTTCAAAGCTATTTATGTCCAAATTCCAAAGGACATCCATTTCATTCAACACGATATCCATGTTATCAGTACCAATACCAGTCGAAATCACAGAGACTCTGGTAGATCCCACCCAACCGGTATGTGTTACAAATTCTCTGGATGTTTTCTTTAATTCTATCACATCAAAATGCTGACTAATACTGGCTACCCGTGAAGGATCACCAACCGTAAAAACAAAAGTAGCCAACTCATCCGGTGATAGCTTTAAATGGTAAATTGAACCATCCTTGTTAAAAATCCATTGAGTATCCATCCTATAAAGATAAGTTGAACATGAAAAACAAAATTTACAATCTGCACGCTAACTCCACCCGCTAAAAAAAAATTGAATGGTATAAATTCTTTAAAAACTACACTATGCGAATTTAGAACAAAAAAATTTACTCCAAAGAGTCCGATACCTTTGCTAAGCTGCCTGAAAGCTATGAAACTTTGTTTTCTAGAAAAGCGTAATTGTAAAGAACCCTGGAAATAATAAACAAAGTTTTGACATTAGAAGATTACCGAAAATTGATTCTTGAGGAATACAGCCTTTCAAAAAAAAAAGTCATCATTGCAAATAAGAAAATATTGATTGGATCCACTTTGGATTTTGGTAACCCAAACAAAGGAACAACTATGTATCAGTAATACTTATAAATCTGCTTAAATGCAGATAATTAATCAATATGTCCTATTCTAGATAAATAAGTTCTTAAGATAAACTCTAATGAAAGTCCTATATCATCTGCTCCACTCTGCGATGGACTCATTGTTCATTTTAATATAGTTGTCATCACCCGCAGCAGTAGCCATTTCTAAAGACCTTTTGGCTATTTGGATGGCCTCAGCCCTTCTTTCTAACCTCGCCAAAATCAAGGATTCCAATCTCAATTTCCAATACTGTGGTTCCGCCGCATTGGACTTTTGAATCCAGGCCAATGCAATATTTAAGTCTTTTCCGGCATCAAAATAATACCTGGCAGCAGCGTAATAATCATTTGGAGATGGACCTGCCAATACTTTATCAATCGTCTGTAATACTTTGGAATCAATGTCTGTTTTAATTTTTACCGACACCATGGTATTTTCCCAAGTGATTACGAGGTTTATGGCATCATTGCGAATGTCGTTAAAATCAATGGTAAATGTTTCAACGGTTGTGGTCAACAGTTCTGGAATGGCTGAAATTTTTAAAGCTTCCTTGGTTACATCATAATTACGAGGTACGCCAGACAGATCCCAATCAGAATAAAAAACAATATCCCAGGAAGCCTCACCTGGTATGCTATAAAGGGCATAAGTTCCCTTGGCCAATGGCTTTCCTTCAATTGAAACATCATCTGTAAAGGTAATTTTGGTCGCTTTATTTGCACCAGTTCTCCACATTTTACCAAATGGAACCAAATCGCCGAAAACAACCCGATTTTTCATACTAGGCCTGGAATATTCCAAGGAAATTGAGCCCAATCCGAACTTTTGTTCAAGTTTAGCCAATGGACTGGCAGATGGAGTTTGGATCTGAGCATTCAAGTCAATGGTCAGGCAAAATACAATTAAATATAATACTTTTTTCATAAGAAGGAAATTTACAAGTTTAAGATAGTCAATATTTTAGACATAAACTATTAAAAAGACAAATTGTTTAGTGAAAAATATATTACAATTTTTGATAATATGTATTATCTTTGTATACAGTTATCAAAATTTGAAATTATGATTATTGCCTCCATTTGTACGGTGTGTTTTATTTGTTCTTGGTTTTTGGTACAGCTTAGGACGTCTGAGCAAGAATAGTAGACGCAATCTATATGGCTGAATCCTTAGTGGATTATTTAATGTCTTTTACAACATTCAATATGGTGGTTGTCTGCCAGTTTCGGACTTAAAAAAGGAATATCCAAATTCAAACCTCTTAGTATAAATAACAATGCCAATAGTAAAGTCGCAACTTGGCCAAGTTTTGTATATGAAAAAAATCTTTTGGGTTTAAACAATTTGCTTCCCCCAATGATCAATGTTAAAATTGGAATCGTTCCAAATCCAAAAAAGGCCATAAAAGCCATACTTAATCCTGGTGAGTATCCCATGACTGAGGCTGCAAGTGCCACATAAACCACTCCACATGGTATTAAGCCATTGGACATCCCGAGTAAAATAAAAGTCTTTCGGTTGTTTATCTTAAATAGAAGGGATATGTATTTTGACCATACAATCATAAGCTTGTTCTTCCAGTCTTTTGCATGACTGTTAATTTTAGGGCCAATCAGAAAAAGCAACAATAGAATTCCGAATATGACTGAAAACCACTGCTGAAATCCCACCAATTTTAAACCCATTCCAAAAAATCCAAATATTCCACCAAACAAGGCATAAGACAATGTTTTACCCAAATGGTATTCCAATACTGCCCTTATTTGGATAGCTCCGTCAGGTCTTTGAAATGGCATTGTTAGGACCAAAGGGCCACACATTCCTGCACAATGTAGGCTGCTCCCCAATCCGAGAATAAAACCAGAAAATAAAAAAATCCACATTTAAAGTGTAAAGTTTAACTCTTCATAATAAAATAATTGTTTTGTCTCTATTTCCACTTTAATAATATTGACGCCTCTTTTCAATCCAACCATTGGTATTTGTATTAAACGATTGGTATCACCTATAGCTATTTGATGTTTATAATCATTATGGGATGAAGAAGGGCAATATACTTTTATGGCTCCTTCTTGAAAAGGTCTTGGCAAAGAATCTGACAATTTAATCTCCAATTGATCCTCTCCAACTTTCAGCTGTGCCAATCCACCTATGTTCTCAGACCTTTTTCTACCTTCTATAAGTTTGTTCATCTTGGTTTCCTTGGAATAATAATCATCCTCCGACATTTGAAAATCTATTTGAAAACTGAGGGTAACTAAAAATAAAATAAATCCGGCCCCTAATATATAGGCTATTAATACATAATGTCCAAAATTTAGTTTCATCCTGTCAAAGTTTTAAAATGAAATCCAATGAACCGTTGTACAAAATTTGATGGTTTGAATGCAACCGGATTTTCACTTTGGTTTTCTTGAGGGTACTTTCGGAACCTGGCTTGGTTACAAAAAATAAATAGTCAATTTTTGACTCCGCTAAAATGCTATCTGGTACATGACCAACATTTTCAATTTTTCCCACCTCGTCATCTATTTGAAGTTGGATTGGCATCCCTCTTTTGCTCTTATTGGTTATTTTCATTGAATATAGATTGCTAATTGAACCATCATCATTGTATCTCAATACTTGTCCTGGAACTTTTAGAACGGTTACATCCACCATTTTTCTCGTAGCGAGGATTGACGCCAAGGCACCAGTCAAGACCAGAAGAATTGCACTAAAAACTTTTACTCTACCATTTAATGCAAATCTATTAGAACTGATAATGTTATCCTCGGATGCATATTTTATAAGCCCCAATGGTCTTTTAACCTTGGCCATCATCATATTGCATGCATCAATGCATGCCGTACATTGTGTACATTCCATTTGAGAAGATCCATTGCGTATATCTATTCCAGTTGGACAAACTTGAACACATAAATTACAATCGATACAATCACCACCAAAATCAGATGTCTTGTGTTTAGTTCGTGGCTCTCCCCGAATATAGTTATAACTTACAGAAAGGGTATGCTTATCCACCAATACTCCCTGCAAGCGTCCATAGGGACATACTACAGTACACACAATTTCACGAATAAAAGCATAAACTGCGTAAAATGTTAGGGTAAAGAAAACCAAAGCCACAAATCCTCCAATATGCTGAGATACAGGTTCATGAATCAACTTACTCCATTCTTCTTTTCCAATAATATACATTAAAAAAGTATTAGAAATGGCAAATGAAATGAGAAGAAATATGATATGCTTTGCAGTTTTTCGCAAAATCAATTCGTTGGTCCACTTCTTGTGATCGTTCACCCTTTGCTTGTTTGCATTTCCTTCAATCCAATATTCAATCTTGCGAAACACCATCTCCATAAATATAGTCTGTGGGCAAACCCATCCGCAAAAAAGTCTGCCAAAAATCATGGTGAAAACGATGATAATAAAAATAAAGACCAACATACCCAATCCGAACATGATAAAATCCTGGGGGGTAAAAAGAACCGTAAAAAAGTAAAACTCCCCTTTGAGTATATTAAATTGAAACAAAGGGTGGCCATTAAAATGGATAAATGGAAAAGTAAAAAAAAGCAGTAAGTAAAAATAACTCAACCAAGATCGATAATTATACCACTTCCCTTCTGGCCTGAGAGCATAAATCCATTTCCTGTTGCCAATGGATGTTACAGTAGAATGAATATCTCTGAAATCTGGATCATCTGATGAATTTTTCACGATAAACTATAGAAGGATTGAGCTATTTATTTAAAGTATCCTGTGTAGCTGAAATAGAGTCTTTTGCGATACCGTCTTCTTTGTAAAAATCTCCCTGCTTGTCCTTTTGATTGGGCGGATTTGTACCTACCAATGTTTTTACATAGCTAGAAACATGTGCTATCTCAGATGGCGAAAAATCTTCACTCCAACCTTTCATTCCATTTTGAGGCCAACCATATTTAATACTGTAAAAAATATCTTTTAAACTTCCTTTGTGAATCCAATAATCATCTGTCATATTGGGTCCTATTCCCCCTTCCCCTTTTGCTCCATGACAAACAACACAATTTTTTAAATATAAATTAGCACCAATTGCTATACCGGCTTCATCCGACATAGTTACATTGGTTTCATCAATAAGTTCTGCTGAATTCTTTAGATATTCGGCCTTTTTTACAGCAGCTTCAGCCAGGGCAATTTTATACTCTTCCAAAGGGAGCGGAGCAGATTGTGCAATATGGTATCGGTACATATATACTCCAGCAAAAATTATACAAAATAAAAATGACCAATTCCACCATGCCGGAGTCTTATTATCCAGTTCTCTGATACCATCGTAATCATGTCCAACATCAAACTGGGCCTCTTCTTCAATAGGTCTAAAATTGTTTAACTTATAAAAAAATCTAACCCACCAAGAATCACGGTTATATTCTTTATTCTTCTCACCAATATTTAAAAATGACCTTATTTTATTGCTTAAAAAAATTATAACCAGAATTTCAAGGAATACAATCACCAAATATATCCAGACATCATAAGGTAGATTTATCCATTGATTCATGTCCATACTACCTTGTGCAGAAACCGAATTTGGAACTAAACTCCCCAAAAAAGAAATGATTAGAAAAGCCCAGGGAGTGTAACCGGACATTTTATTCTTAATAAAATTCCTATAACTCGCTGTTAATGTATTTCCCAAGACGACAATGACGACAAACAAGATAATCCCAATTGTCAACAAAACCATCCTCAATGTGTCATGACCATCAGAGGATTGTTGCTGCACAAATTTATCTTGAGAAAACGCAAAATTATTAACTAAAAAAGTAAAGAGTAGAAAATTAAAAATATATCGAGGTTTCATTTTTATAAATTTATCATTTTAAAGGAATTTGACCATAATCATCGGCCAATGATTTTTTCATTTTGTAAACATAAAAAACCACCCCACAAAAAAAGCCAACAAACAAAACCAATGAAATGAGTGGATAAATGCTCACATCTTCAATTGCCGTCAAATAATTCTTAAATTTCATTTATTCAAAATTTACTTGTTTCCCAACCTACCATCTTTTCCCATCCGTTGTAAATAGGCTATCAGAGCAATTATTTCTTTATTTGCCTCAATTTCAATCTTGTCCTTTTTAAGCTTTAGAACAATACCTTCGGCCTGCTTCATTAAATCAATATTTGCTTGTTGATCATAATCAGCCGGATATGGCACTCCCATTATTTGCATTGCTCTGATTTTAGCCGGAGTCGTTTCCATATCAATGGCTTTATCAAATAACCATGGATAGGATGGCATGATTGAACCTGGCGCAACTGTTTGCGGATCCAGCATATGCACATAATGCCAGCTGTCAGAATATTTTCCGCCGATCCTTGCCAAATCTGGTCCCGTCCTTTTACTTCCCCATTGAAATGGATGGTCGTACACAAATTCACCACCCTTAGAATAATCGCCATATCGTGCAACTTCATCTCTAAAAGGCCTGATCATTTGACTATGACAGGTATAGCAACCTTCTTTTATGTAAATATCTCGCCCTTGCAACTCAAGTGGCGTATAAGGCTTTACAGAAGCAATCGTTGGTACATTGGATTTAATCAGAAATGTTGGTACAAGTTCGATCAATCCTCCTATGGCAACAACAATCAAACTAAAAACCAACATCAACATCGGCTTTCTTTCTAAGATGGCATGCCAAAATTTTGGCAGATTGGATTGACTTTGTTTCTTCAAACTCAATCCTTCAGATTGCTCATCTTGGGTAAACTGCCCAAGCTGAATGGTCTTATAAAGATTGTAAACCATTAGACCCGCTCCCACCAAAAATACTGTACCACCTATTCCCCTCACAATATACATAGGAATAATCTTTGTGACAGTCTCCAAAAACTGGTATTTCAATTGTCCGGCTTCTGTAAACTGCTTCCACATAAATACCTGTGAAAAAGCGCTCCAATACATTGGAATGGCATACAATAGAATTGCAACAACACCTATTAAGAAGTGCGTATTTGCCAATTTAGTGGAATATAACTTTGTGTTATATAGTCTTGGGACCAACCAGTACAACATTCCAAAAGTCAAAAATCCATTCCAACCCAAAGCTGCAATGTGCACATGAGCAATTGTCCAATCTGTATAATGGGAAATGGCATTCACATTTTTTAATGATAGAAGAGGTCCTTCAAATGTTCCCATTCCATAGCAAGTTAATGCCACTACAAACATTTTGAGTACTGGATCTTCCTTCACTTTGTCCCAGGCTCCACGCAAAGTAAAAAGTCCATTTAACATACCGCCCCAACTTGGCAAAATGAGCATTACACTAAACACGGTACCCAAAGATTGAGCCCAATCTGGCAAAGCAGTATATAATAAATGATGAGGTCCCGCCCAAATGTAAATGAAGATAAGCGCCCAAAAATGTATGATACTCCACTTGTATGAGTATACGGGTCTATTTGCTGCCTTAGGCACAAAATAGTACATAATTCCCAAATACGGGGTGGTCAAAAAGAATGCTACCGCATTGTGCCCATACCACCACTGAACCAATGCGTCTTGAACACCTGCATACCAACTATAACTGTGAAACAATGAAGTAGGAACTGCAAATGAATTAACGATATGAAGCATTGCAACCGTAACCCAAGTGCCAATAAAAAACCATATAGCCACATAAAGATGGCGCTCTCTGCGGGTCAAAATAGTACCAAACATATTTATCCCAAAGACCACCCAAATCAATGTAATTAAGACATCAATTGGCCAAATTAATTCTGCATACTCTTTTCCTTGGGTAAAGCCAATTGAAAGAGTAATAGCGGCCAAAACAATAATAAATTGCCAACCCCAAAAGTGGATGGCACTTAATTTATCGCTCCACATTCGGCTTTTTAACAATCGCTGCAGAGAGTAATAAACTCCAGTAAATATTCCATTCCCTACAAATGCAAAAATAACCGCATTGGTATGTATTGGTCTAAGACGGCCATAGGTTACAAACTCCAAACCCAGATTGAGCGATGGAAATGCCAATTGAAATGCAACAATGACACCAACCAGAAATCCAACAATTCCCCAAACAAGTGTGGCAAATGCAAAGTTTCTAACGGTTTTGTTGTCGTAATAAAACTTCTCCAACTCCATATTATTTATTTAAGTTTTGTTTCTTGTTGTCAAACAGCATTCTCCTTGGTGGTCCATATTCATCATCAAATTGTCCGTTGGTAATACTCCATAAAAATGCAAGTAGAAAAAAGATTGCCACAACAAGGCTTACAGCCAAAAGTAATATTATAATTTTCATTTTATATTGGACCAACAAAAGTAATTTCCATCCTATCACCTCCCAAAAACATGCATCAATTCTAAATATGATATTTATCAAATTTTTCTCAATGACAAATCACAAGCTTTGAGAAGGTAAATTTTAAAAAAATCATCCATCTTTTAAAAATTTATATTCATAAACTTTCAAAAACAAGAATGATAAAAATATAATACTTAATGATGAAATTGGCATAAGAACAGCTGATATCAATGGAGTAAGTCTCGCAGTAACAGCAAAGAATATTCCTATAATATTGTAAACAAATGAATAGAAAAAAATAGCTTTTATAACTTTCTGACCAAATTTTGACAAGGTGAGCATCTTATCAAATCTATTTAACTGCCCACCTTCCAAAATGGCATCAGAGGCCGGTGTAAAATTAAAATTGCCATTTAAAACGGATACACCTACGTCAGCCTGCTTAAGGGCTCCCGCATCATTCAAGCCATCACCCAACATAACTACTTTTGAACCACCGGATTGTAATTTTTTTATGAAATCCAATTTATCCTTTGGTGTACAGTTTGATTTATAATGAACACTCCTTGGAATTGAAGATACCAGCTGCTTAACGCTCTGTTCTTTGTCTCCACTTAAAATATGAATACCTTTCACTTTCAATTTTAATATACAATCTGTGATTCCATCTCTTAATTTCTGTTGAATAATAAACTTTCCCTTAATGGATTGATTGAACTTAATGTAAACTTCTGAATGAGTTAAAACATTGGTCTCAGTTTGATTTTCTACAAATTTCCTGCTACCTAATTTGATTACATCTTCTTTACATTTCGCGAGCAAACCTAAGCCTGTATACTCTTGAAAATAATCCAACTCCAAATACTTTTTACTTCCAAGATACTGGTGGATTGATTTGCTAAAAGGGTGATTGGATCTTGATGAGACCGAAACCAATAAATCTTTTTCGTAATCACTTAGCGGTTCCCCTTCATATAAAACCTCCATTTCGCTATTGGAAGTAATGGTACCTGTTTTATCAAACACAATCTGATCACATTCCGACAATCGTTCAATCCCTGTATAGTTTTTAAAATAAAAACCGTACTTTGAAAACAAAGATATTAGAAATCCATTCGTATATGAAGATGCAAGAAGCAACAGACATGGACATGCAATGATCAATATCGACGTGACCGAATTAAAAATATTCTCAGGCTTGGTTGCGGACCAATATATTGCAGTTGTAATAGCAATTGAAAACACAATTAAAGAAAAATATTGACTGAGTCTGTGAATTACAGATCGCACCATTTTTTTTTCTTCATCAAAAGAAGTATTCCACAGTTCAACAAAAGAGTTCTTGTTGAATTCACGAAGGGCCAAAATTTGAACAGAATTATGAATAACACGACCTCCTTGATATACAAGTTCTCCCTTTTTAAGATTTCTTGGTAAACTCTCCCCAGTAATAAAACTATAATCCAAATCAACTGATTCCGAAACAAGAATCCCGTCCACCGGAATGGTTTCAAAATTCCGAAGTTGCAATACATCGTCTTTTTTAATCTCACTTAACAATACTGGATATTCTGCATTATTTACCAATTTATTCACTGAGACTGGAAAATTGCTGTTAAAATCTCTGTCAAAATCAAGAGAATCCTTCGTCTTGTTTTGTAAATATCTCCCCACGAGCATAAAAAATACGATGCCGCTCATGCTATCCAAAAATCCAGGTCCATGATTAGAAAATATGTCAATAACACTTCTAACAAACGTAACTAACACCGCAACTGAAACTGGAGCATCGATATTCACATAGCGATTCTTTAATCCAATCCAAGAATTGTAAAAAAATTCTTGCGCGCTGTAAAGCAAAACAGGCAATGACAAACCAAATATCAACCATCTAAATGTAAAAGCAATGTCAGAATCTAAGGAAATATCCAAACCTAGGTACTCAGGAAAACTTAACAACATGATGTTAGCAAAACAAAATCCTGCTACACCAAGTCTTAATGTCAATCCACGATTAAATAATTTATTGTCTTTTGTTTTAAGGTCATCCTGAGACAGGTAAGGCTCATATCCGATTTTACTCAACAACTCCACAATTTCTCTCAGTGAAATCGAATTGTGATTAAAAATGATACTTACCTTTCTTTTGTCAAAATCAACCTGAGAATTTAATATATTGGAATTAAATCGATGCAAATTTTCCAACAAAAACAAACACGATACACAATGCATTCTGGGTATTAGAAAACGTACGTGAGAATTATCATTGTCAGAATAATGGATCAAACGGGCGGCAACATCCACCCTATCTAAAAATTTAAATCTTGACTCAATAAATGAATCCGTTTTAAATCCGGGATGGGAATCCAAGCTGTAATACTCACATAACTCGTGACTGCTTAACAACCCATATACCGTTTTGCATCCAATACAACAGAAGGCTTTATCTTCAAATAATACGACCTCCAAGCACTCGTCACCACAATGATAACACTTGGTTTGAACCTGAACTTCTGACCTACGAAACATAGCTAATGGAATCGTAAAATTAGTTCCAGAAGCGAAGTAACTAAATGATATGTATCACAACCAATAATGATAGTTGTTTACAAAAACACAAAAGCCTGTCAGGGATTGACAGGCTTCTGTGTTTTGTTGAGTATTTGACTTATTACTTTTACCTATCGAACCAAGGTAAAGTCTCCTTTTACTTCTTCATATCCGGTTGAGCCTTCATATTCTACTTCTGCATAAAACACATACACTCCTGGCAGCGCCCGCTCTCCCTTAAAGGTACCGTTCCATCCTACCTGTGGATTCTTATTGCCGTCTGGTAAATTTTCTCTCGAATAAACCATCGATCCCCAACGATCATACACCTGCAGCTTCCTTACATTCCGCACTCGCTTTCCATATACATTGAAAAAATCATTCGTGTTGTCCTGATTCGATGATATCACCGTTGGCCACCACACATCCTTGATGATTCTTACGATCACCCTGACTCTTTCTGATATTTCACATCCGTTCGAATCTATTCCGGTGATTAAAAATTCTCTCGTCGTGTCTGCTTCATAGATCAACTTGCTCTCCCAATCTATGCTCTCATCCAAATTAAACCATGTGGTATCCCTATATTGTCCTCCTACCAAGGTTCCTCCCGTGATTTCTACCAGCAAGGATCTTACATTCACAGGATCTCCCTGATCCACTACAACACTCCTGATCACTTCTATTCCCATTTTCGTTGGCTCGATCAGACTAAAGGTCCGCTCCATCAAACATCCATTCGGATCTCTCACCGTCACTCGGTAATTGCCCTGCGCCAAATTCGTGTACGAGCGGTTGCTGCTAAATGGCCCCCCGTTGAACGAAAACTCTACATTCGACATCGGGGCATTATTTACATCCAATACCTCGCTGATCAATATCCTTCCGTTGCGATCTCCAAAACAGGTCGGATTCGCCGGATCTACCAACAGGTCTGCCAATGGATTGCCTATCTCAGTTATATCGATCGTGTCTGTATCTACACAGCCATTCCGACTGTCTTTTACTTCTACTATAAACCTTCCGCCTGGTTTGCCTACCGTCACCGTCGATGTGCCCTGACCTCCTATGATCGCTCCCGTCCAGGTATAGCGGCTGATTGTTCCTGAATTTCCCCTCGAGCCACTCGCATCCAATTGAATTTGATTGACTGTACAGGTCAATTGTCCGATCGGATTGATATCCGCCAATGGTGGTACGATATCCTGTAATACATTCGTCGCAAGACTATCCAAACATCCGGTCCTCGTATTCTCTACTGTCAATACATATCTGCCTGCTGTCCCTACACTCGCTGTATAAGTATTGGATCCTGTGATCGGCCCAGCTCCTGTCCAGGTCGCTGTATAAATTCCTCCTTGTGATGATCCTGTTCCGTCAAGATCCACACTTAATACATCACAGGTCAACACCTGAGGACCTCGTATCGCTACTGTCGGCTTGACAATATCCTGTGTAACTACTATACTGGTCTGATGCTTGCATCCTGCACGCGGATCTGTCACTTCAAGGGTATAGGTTCCCGGCAAGCTTACGTCAATGGTACCAAGTCCTGATTGGCCTGGATTCACCTGCCCACCCTGACTCGCTGTCCACTGATAGGTCAATGGATCTCCGGATTCACTCTGTGAACTCAATCCGCTCAGCTGGATACTCGTTATTCGGCAGGTCAGTTCCGTAGGACCTGTGATCGCTGCCACCGGATCATCATACCAGCTTACTGGTATCACCGTCGACTGCAAACACCGATCTCCAAAATCTACATTCCCGGTTCTGGGATCCTGATTACCTACAAATACATAGATGTAATACGTCTTCCCACTCACCATTCTGCTTCCATCAAAACTAAAACTGCCATTGTCATTAAATTCCAATATCGTGCCTACTCCTCCCGTGGTATCTATCAACTGATATCTCACCACATCGTTTGGATCCAATACGCCCTGACCATAACTCGCCTGTACTACTTCTGCTTTGCACAAATGTCGCGGTGCATTCAGATTCCCTATCCGGGTAATGCAAAGACAAGGCTCAGAGCCTAACAAGGTATCAATATCGCAATTGTTCTTATCCCGTATCGTCAATATGAAATTCTCACTTTGTGGAATCCAATCCGTTACCCAGGTATTTCCACTAAAACTTCCATTCAATGGATTGCTCTGATGATAACCCAACACTGACCAACTCGGACGGTCTCCATTTATTCCATTTATTCTCACACGATAATTCTCAGCCACCGGATCGCATTCAAATGTATAACTCAACCTGTCAAATTCCGGTGCATCCAAAAAGGTAATGCTCATCGTATCCAATCGTACACAATTGTAATGTGATGCCTGCCATTCAAAACTGTAGGTACCATAACCAGGTACTGTGATATTCGTACCAGGCAAGCTATTGTCTGCTATCACACTCACTCCAGGACCTGTCAATTGCCTCCAAAATCCAGTTCCAAATGGCAAATTCGCTGTCATACTATAGTTCAAACCGCATACTTCGTTGTCGCGACCCGCATCTGCCAATGGATATGGTTCCCATATAATCGATTGGGGATTCGATACACGCTTACATGGATCTTTATCATCGATCAATCCATCTCGTGGTGCAATGTCCTCACCAACTATCCGAGTTATGTTGACCGGCTGACCCAAGGTCATCCTGGCTGCATCAAAACAAACCACATCATTTGCCGACAAGGTGTCCAATCGGTTTGATGCATTTAAAAAATTGAACGTACCTGTATGCAATATATACATCGCTATATCTTGAGCAGCATTTACCATCTCAGGTACCAAATTCTTGATCGGAACACATTCGTCCTCACACACCCGCGTCAACAAACTATCCAATATTCCCGCATCAATCGGATCACAATTGCAATTGTAAATATCTATCACTAGTTCTGAAATACAACCATTGGCATCTTGAACTTGAATTAGGAAAGTATCTAAACTTGATAAGGTGTCAGAAAACCATTGATTGCCGTTTAATGTGCCAATAGGAGTTATAAGTGTATAAGGCGCTCTTCCATTTTTAATTGTTGCATCCACAACAAATTTACCATCTTTGGAACCGGGTGCTCCAAAGAAAGTACATTTAGGATCAACCGCATCAATTTCCGGATTGGCATTAAAAGTAATTTCAACCAGATCACTACTTATACAAACATCGTTGTTATTTTCTGTGATCCTAAAGACATAGGTACCATAACCTCCTAGAGCGGTAACATTTGGGTTTAATGCATTTATATCATCAAACAATGCAGAGCCTTGAACAACTTCCCATTCAATGCTGGATTGTGTCAAAGACTTAAATCCTTGCAAATCATAAACGGTTCCACAAATGGCATCATCCGGACCGGCGAGCGGACGTGGAATTTCAAAAAAGGTGAAAGCAGTTGGACCCTCAGTCCTGCTGCATCCTTTCACTGCATCGATCCATCCCCTGCTATCGGTACGGCCTAAAATTGCGCTTACATAATAGGTCTGACCAAATACCATAAAACTAGGATCGAATCCAAACGTCAAATTATTAAGTGAACGGATCCTGCTACCCAAAGCATTGGTGTCAATCGTGTGGATAAAAAAGATCACGGTGTCTTTTGGAGTCTGATCCAAGACTTCAAATGTTTTATCATATCTTACCGTCACTAGTTCATCTTCACACAATCTTAGATTTTCTCTTTGTATCACACCAATGTTGTTGGTACATTTACATTCATAATCGTGGATAAAAGTAAATTCACAACCATTGGCATCGCGAATGATCACAGTGTCTTTGGCTAGATTTAATATTACACCTGAAGTATAAATACCGTTGGTCTGATTTATGGTTCCATTCCCTTTAATGACGGTATAATTTTTTCTTCCACCCGTTATTTCAAAATTGTACGTATAATCTTTGTTGTTGGCATTACATATATACGTTACAGGTCCTTTAACCGGATCTTCATTGAATAAAAGTGTTACTGTATCAGAACCTGTACAACCAATATAAAATTCTGAATAAACAAAAGTA
The DNA here is from genome assembly GCA_016715965.1 of Saprospiraceae bacterium. Taxonomy (NCBI): domain Bacteria; kingdom Pseudomonadati; phylum Bacteroidota; class Saprospiria; order Saprospirales; family Saprospiraceae; species Saprospiraceae bacterium. The sequence continues at coordinate 3,424,987 of JADJXG010000001.1, forward strand.
TAACTGCCATATCTGTCCACACTAACCGGTGAATTTGGATCTGTTGGGTCAGTAATATTGACATTACCTCCGGAAGGATTCGAAATCAAATTCCAAGTTCCACCCCGATCTTTTTGTCCTTTAAATTGATTGGACAGACCACATATACCTTCATCAGGTCCAGCCTTTGGAGCAGGGGCAGGGGCAATAGTAACATCCAAACAGCATTCTTCGCTATCTCCACAATTCGAGATGTAATTGTAACAAACCTGACCAACCGGAGCGCCGGAATTCCAAAGAACTTCAATGGCCGTGGTATCTATTCCGCCTTTCGGTGTTATAATAGTACCTCCACTCACTACCCAGTTATGTATAAATATTCCAGGAGGCAAAATCGTATCCACAAAATAAATACCCGTTTTACCTTGACAAACTAATATGTCCCCTTTAGGGCACACCTTATATGGTTTAAACTGATCTTCATCCCACTGCTCACAAAAGTCGAAAAAACAAACAGCAGTTTGATCTCCAAAATTTGCAAGTATTTTTAATTCTACACAATATTCATCTTTGGTTGTCACCTGTACACGATCATCGAAACCAATTCCGGTTTTGGAAGGATCATTTTTTCGATACCATTTATAACTTATGTCTTGTTGAAATTGGGAATTTCCACATGTAACAGTGCGATCAATGGTTCGAGCTTCAATTTCAATTTCACCGCTCAGGCAATATTCACGAAAAGCGACATTATAGTTCAAAAATATAGCATTCAGTTTGTATGCGCTGTCACATCGCCAAGGATCTGTTGATTTAGGAAGGTTGATCAATTTTTGAAATTGACAAGTACTAAACGATTGTCTTGTGGTGGGATCAATGTATGCATCGTTTCCATCACAACCAATATGGAAAATTTCCGGTTCTTCCGGCTTTTCAAGAACTATAAATTCCCTTACAGAATCAAACTTACAACAAGTTGCCCGATCTGTGAACTGCTGCCGGTATTCTCCGGAAGCAGTTACTGTATTTCCATGCCAGCGGAATGGAACATACTCATAACACAATGTCCATGGAGGTCCAATTTTATCTGGAATAGGTCTTGCTCTAACTGTTATACATACTGGACCTTCCTGATCACAAATTGATCCGGATTGAGGATTACCAATATAAGCAGTCACGCAAAGTTGAAAATCACCCTCATCTGGAAAATCCAAGGTAACTTCACCTGTACCACTTCCTACCTCATTTCCATCCAAAGTCCACTCATAAGTAGGCTCACAGGCTCCACCTGTATTGATTGTATATCTTATATTACAAGCTCCAACACATACATCGCGAGGACCCTGAATTTGTCCCAAAGGAGGTAATTGAGGAGGTTGACCACCTGAAGTAGTTAAACAGAAATCACAAACATCACCATTACATCCATCTACAAATAAATAATAAGTCTTACATGCCTGTAGATTTCCCGAAAGGGTGTAACTACCAGGACCATTACAGCCGGGATTACAAACAATGGATTCGCCACAATTGCAGTCTCCCCAAATACCCATCTGAACACCTTGACTGTTTACACTACAATTACTAAATGTAATGGTAATGGACACTCCTCCACCTTGAGTTACAAAAGCCCACCAACCTGTATTGTGTGGTCCACCACCGCTTGGACACAAGGGCGAACAACCTGTAGGGTTTGAGTAATCTGTGTTTTGACAGCAATACCCATTCACCTCTGAAAGTGAACACAATACGTTAGCGTCTTCACATTCATCGGCTGAGGGAGGAGTACATTGTGAACTTAACTGTACTTGAAAGAATACAAAAAAGAGCAGAAAAAGAGGTAAAAATTTTACTTTCATTTGTATATGTTTGTATTATATATTTAAATATTAGTATATATTTTCTTAATAAGTGCCAAAAGTTACGACGATTTTAACAATCCATTGGAATTTGTTTAAAATTGAAACTGATTCACTTAAATTTTTTAATTAGATTATTGGTTATCAAATTATTAAAATCGAAATGGACAACGATCTTTCAATTGATTACATACTTGACACCTTAAATGCCAAAAACGCTGCAATTCTTTAGAATTATTTTCAAATTCCAATATTATCTTACAGTTTTGGAATTGAAAGTTAAAATACCAACAAAGACTCGCCATATTGCTTCCAAATTGAATATGTTAGAATGTTTACGACAAAGTCATAAGGCAAATCACCGACTTCATTTGTCAAAGGGAAAGTTGCAATCACTCATTGTATGGTTCGCAAATCCTGAGCGGTGGAAGGCAAATTTTGAGGTGAGGACTGTTTTTGAATGAATTTTGGTATTCAAGAGATTTCAGAAAAAAGTTTAGGATTGATTGTTGTCTAATACAATGCTTGTAATCCTTACAAAAGCACAAAAGCCTGTCAGGGATTGACAGGCTTCTGTGTTTTGTTGAGTATTTGACTTATTACTTTTACCTATCGAACCAAGGTAAAGTCTCCTTTTACTTCTTCATATCCGGTTGAGCCTTCATATTCTACTTCTGCATAAAACACATACACTCCTGGCAGCGCCCGCTCTCCCTTAAAGGTACCGTTCCATCCTACCTGTGGATTCTTATTGCCGTCTGGTAAATTTTCTCTCGAATACACCATCGATCCCCAACGATCATACACCTGCAGCTTCCTTACATTCCGCACTCGCTTTCCATATACATTGAAAAAATCATTCGTGTTGTCCTGATTCGATGATATCACCGTTGGCCACCACACATCCTTGATGATTCTTACAATCACCCTGACTCTTTCTGATATTTCACATCCGTTCGAATCTATTCCGGTGATTAAAAATTCTCTCGTCGTGTCTGCTTCATAGATCAACTTGCTCTCCCAATCTATGCTCTCATCCAAATTAAACCATGTGGTATCCCTATATTGTCCTCCTACCAAGGTTCCTCCCGTGATTTCTACCAGCAAGGATCTTACATTCACAGGATCTCCCTGATCCACTACAACACTCCTGATCACTTCTATTCCCATTTTCGTGGGCTCGATCAGGCTAAAGGTCCGCTCCATCAAACATCCATTCGGATCTCTCACCGTCACTCGGTAATTGCCCTGCGCCAAATTCGTATACGAGCGGTTGCTGCTAAATGGTCCCCCGTTGAACGAAAACTCTACATTCGACATCGGGGCATTATTTACATCCAATACCTCGCTGATCAATATCCTTCCATTGCGATCTCCAAAACAGGTCGGATTCGCCGGATCTACCAACAGGTCTGCCAATGGATTGCCTATCTCCGTTATATCGATCGTGTCTGTATCTACACAGCCATTCCGACTGTCTTTTACTTCTACTATAAACCTTCCGCCTGGTTTGCCTACCGTCACCGTCGATGTGCCCTGACCTCCTATGATCGCTCCCGTCCAGGTATAGCGGCTGATTGTTCCTGAATTTCCCCTTGAGCCACTCGCATCCAATTGAATTTGATTGACTGTACAGGTCAATTGTCCGATCGGATTGATATCCGCCAATGGTGGCACGATATCCTGTAATACATTCATCGCAAGACTATCCAAACATCCGGTCCTCGTATTCTCTACTGTCAATACATATCTGCCTGCTGTCCCTACACTCGCTGTATAAGTATTGGATCCTGTGATCGGCCCAGCTCCTGTCCAGGTCGCTGTATAAATTCCTCCTTGTGATGATCCTGTTCCGTCAAGATCCACACTTAATACATCACAGGTCAACACCTGAGGACCTCGTATCGCTACCGTCGGCTTGACAATATCCTGTGTAACTACTATGCTGGTCTGATGCTTGCATCCTGCACGCGGATCTGTCACTTCAAGGGTATAGGTTCCAGGCAAGCTTACGTCAATGGTACCAAGTCCTGATTGGCCTGGATTCACCTGCCCACCCTGACTCGCTGTCCACTGATAGGTCAATGGATCTCCGGATTCACTCTGTGAACTCAATCCGCTCAGCTGGATACTCGTTATTCGGCAGGTCAGTTCCGTAGGACCTGTGATCGCTGCCACCGGATCATCGTACCAGCTTACTGGTATCACCGTCGACTGCAAACACCGATCTCCAAAATCTACATTCCCGGTTCTGGGATCCTGATTACCTACAAATACATAGATGTAATACGTCTTCCCACTCACCATTCTGCTTCCATCAAAACTAAAACTGCCATTGTCATTAAATTCCAATATCGTGCCTACACCTCCCGTGGTATCTATCAACTGATATCTCACCACATCGTTTGGATCCAATACGCCCTGACCATAACTCGCCTGTACTACTTCTGCTTTGCACAAATGTCGCGGTGCATTCAGATTCCCTATCCGGGTAATGCAAAGACAAGGCTCAGAGCCTAACAAGGTATCAATATCGCAATTGTTCTTATCCCGTATCGTCAATATGAAATTCTCACTTTGTGGAATCCAATCTGTTACCCAGGTATTTCCACTAAAACTTCCATTCAATGGATTGCTCTGATGATAACCCAACACTGACCAACTCGGACGGTCTCCATTTATTCCATTTACCCTCACACGATAATTCTCAGCCACCGGATCGCATTCAAATGTATAACTCAACCTGTCAAATTCCGGTGCATCCAAAAAGGTAATGCTCATCGTATCCAATCGTACACAATTGTAATGTGATGCCTGCCATTCAAAACTGTAGGTTCCATAACCAGGTACTGTGATATTCGTACCAGGCAAGCTGTTGTCTGCTATCACACTCAAACCGGGACCTGTCAATTGCCTCCAAAATCCAGTTCCAAATGGCAAATTCGCAGTCATACTATAGTTCAAACCGCATACTTCGTTGTCGCGACCCGCATCTGCCAATGGATATGGCTCCCATATAATCGATTGTGGATTCGATACACGCTTACATGGATCTTTATCATCGATCAATCCATCTCGTGGTGCAATGTCCTCACCAACTATCCGAGTTATGTTGACAGGCTGACCCAAGGTCATCCTGGCTGCATCAAAACAAACCACATCATTTGCCGACAAGGTGTCCAATCGGTTTGATGCATTTAAAAAATTGAACGTACCTGTATGCAATATATACATCGCTATATCTTGAGCAGCATTTACCATCTCAGGTACCAAATTCTTGATCGGAACACATTCGTCCTCACATACCCGCGTCAACAAACTATCCAATATTCCCGCATCAATCGGATCACAATTGCAATTGTAAAGATCAATTATTAATTCAGATACACAGCCATTGGCATCCTGCACCTGGATGCGAAAAGTATCAAGACTAAACAATGTATCAGAAACCCACTGATTGCCTATCAACTGACCGTTTGGAGTGAGCAATGTATAGGGTTGGAGTCCGTTTTTTATAGTTGCATCTACGACAAATTTCCCATCTTTTGAACCAGGGGCTCCAAAAAATACACATTCAGGTTCTACATTTTCAATTTCCGGATTGGCATTAAAGGTAATTTCAACCAAATCAGTTGTAATACATACATCATTGTTATTTTCTGTGATCCTAAAGACATAAGTGCCATATCCGTCCAAAGCGGTAACCTTCGTTTGTGGAGCATTCACATCACTAAATAACACAGCTCTGCCACCTACTTCTTCCCATAAAAGGGAGGATTGGGTTAATGACTTAAATCCATTGAGATCGATCTCAACGTCGCAGATGGATTGGTCTATACCTGCTGTTGGTCTGGGGATTTCAAAAAAGGTGAAAGCGGTTGGACCCTCAGTCCTGCTGCATCCCTTCACTGCATCGATCCATCCATTGCTGTCTGTCCGTCCTAAAATTGCGCTTACATAATAGGTCTGTCCAAATACCATAAAACTCGGGTCGAACCCAAACGTCAAATTATTAAGTGAACGGATCCTGCTACCCAAAGCATTGGTGTCAATCGTGTGGATAAAAAAGATCACAGTGTCTTTTGGAGTCTGATCCAAGACTTCAAATGTTTTATCATATTTTATCGTCACTAGTTCATCTTCGCATAATCTTAGATTTTCTCTTTGTAATATCCCGATGCTATTGGTACACTTGCACTCATAATCGTGAATAAATGTAAATTCACAACCATTGGCATCGCGAATAATCACAGTGTCTTTTGCCAGATTCTGAACAACACCAGAAGTATAGATATTTGTTGTTGAGTTTACAGTTCCATTTCCTTTAATCACACTATATCCTGGTTGACCACCTGATATTTGAAAATTATATGTATAATCTTTGTTGTTGGCGTTACAAATATAAGTTACTGGTCCCTTAACCGGATCATCATTGAATAAAAGTGTTACTGTGTCTGAGCCAACACAACCTAGATAAAATTCCGTGTAGACAAAGGTATAGCTTCCATAAGTATTGACATTCACCAAAGAATTCGGATCGGAAGGATCTAAAATATTAGCATTGGGCCCAGACAATTGAGTCCACATCCCCCCTCGATCTTTTTGACCTTTAAATTGATTGGACAGACCACATATACCTTCATCGGGTCCAGCTTTTGGAGCAGGAGCAGGGGCGATGGTTACATCGATGCAACACTCTTTGCTGTCCCCACAATTTGAGATGTAATTGTAACAAACCTGACCTACAGGAGCACCGGAATTCCATAGAACTTCAATGGCCGTCGTATCTATTCCACCTTTTGGTGTAATAATGGTTCCACCACTCACTACCCAATTATGAATAAAAATTCCTTGAGGCAAGATTGTATCCACAAAATAGATTCCTGTTTTCCCTTGACAAACCAATTGATCTCCTTTTGGGCAGACATCGTAAGGTTTAAACTGGTCTTCATCCCATTGCTCGCAAAAATCAAAAACACAAGTTTTTGATTTATCTCCAAAGTTGGCTGTCACCGTAAGTTCCATACAATATTCATCCTTTTTATCCACCTCAAGTCGATCATCAAAACCCAAACCAATCCTTGCAGGATCACTTTTTAAGTACCATTTGTATTGCAAATCCTGCGTGAGCCCTGAGTTACCGCAAGTAATTGTTCTGTCGACAGGTCTACCTTCAATCACAATGACTCCTCCCGCACAATATTCCCTAAATTGAACATTATAATTAATAAATATGGCATTCAGTTTGTAGGAACTATCACATCTCCATGGATCTGTTGATTTTGGTAAATTAACGACTTTATCAAATTGACAACTACTGAAAGTTACTCTTGTCAAAGGGTCAACATAAGTATCTCCGATACAACCCAGATAATAAACATCAGGGGGCTCCGGAACTTCCAAAACAACAAATTCCTTGACTGAATCGTATTTGCAACAGGTAGCCCGATCTGTGAATTGCTGCCGATATTCTCCGGATGCTGTAATTGTATTGCTATGCCATCTAAAAGGAGTTTGCTCAAAACACAAAGTAGATTTTGGGGCAATTCTATCTGGAATTGGTCTTGCTCTGATCGTAATACAAACTGGACCTTCTTGATCGCATATTGACCCTGATTGAGGATTACCAATATATGCAGTCACGCAAAGTTGGAAATCGCCTTCATCTGGGAAATCCAAGGTAATCTCACCTGTTCCACTTCCTACCTCATTACCATCCAAAGTCCACTCATAAGTTGGCTCGCAACTTCCACCGGTACCAATGGTATAACGAATATTACATGCTCCAACACATACATCCCGCATTCCCTGAATATTTCCTAGTGGCGGTAACATTGGCGCGTTTCCGCCCGATGTGGATAGGCAAAAATCGCAGACATCGCCAGAACACCCATCCACAAACAAATAGTAAGTCTTGCAAGCCTGTAGATTTCCTGAAAGGGTGAAACTGCCAGGCCCATTACAGGCAGGATTGCAAAATATAGACTCACCACAATTGCAATCTCCCCAAATACCCATTTGGACTCCAGTTCCATTTACAGAACAGTTACTGAAAGTTATGGTAATTGAAACTGCCCCACCCTGGGTAACAAAGGCCCACCATCCTGTATTGTGGGGTGCCCCACCACTCGGGCATAATGGAGAGCATCCGGTTGGATTCGAATAATTTGTATTTTGACAGCAGTACCCATTCACCTCGGAAAGTGAACACAATACACTGGCATCTTCACATTCATCCGCTGAAGGTGGAGTACATTGAGCATCCAAAAAATAGTTAAAACTTGTGCTTAAAACCATCAAGAATGCAATTAACCAATTTTTCATATTGATTTTGTTTAATTTATATATATATAATAATATTTATATTTATCCGAAAAACCGTATAAAGATAATGCCATATTTTTGTAAATATAATGCAAATTAGAACTGCTTAAATACAATCCAATTCAAAATTATTTATAAAATATGTAATTTCCTATTTATCAATCATGTAATCAAAATTACACCCTTTTCTACATACTTCAAGATCCCTTAAAAGTCTGTTCTGCTGCCTTGCCTAATTAAAAAACTGTGGTTATCGGATTAGTGTGAATTCTCCGGTTCTTTGAATTCGTTCTCCAGCATTGGTCTCAAATTCCAAAACAAAAACATAAACTCCTGGAAGACAATTCCTATTCAGAAAAGTGCCATCCCAACTGATTTTTTGGGAATGTGGAACCAAATTACTAATTCCATAAATGCGATTACCCCACCGGTCATAAATTTGGAAATCATTTACCAGCTTTACTGACTCATCCAGTTGCAAATAAAATTCATCATGAATTTGATCGCCATTTGGAGTAAATGCATTTGGCCAATATACATTGACTTCATTCAAGACGGTAATTCGAACTTCATCTGTCGCAATGCAACCGTTGGTATCTATTACTGTGACAATATAATTTATTGATTGATCAGGTATTGAAATGTTGTTTAAACAATCAGAGCAGCTCAAATAATCCATTGGTGACCAAAGAATGGTTGTCAAAGAACTGCTGTCCTTATTAATGAGTGACTTCAGCACAACGGGTACCCCTTGATTAACCGTTGTATCCTGCAGGACATCCAAATGAAGTCCAAGCTGATTGGGAACGAAATAAATGGTATCATAACTGCAACCATTTCCATCTTTTACGTGAAAATGATAATTACCTGGTCTTAAATTAAACCATCGGGAGTCCATCGTAAAATTAACTCCATCTATGGAATATGAAAATGGAATGGTCCCTCCTTGCCGGACATTAATTTCAATGGTTGCTGCCGCAGAATCCACACATAAATCCTGAATGATGCCAAAATCAACAGAAGTAATTGGTTCTGGAACAACAGATAGGTCAATAGATCCATTCGAGACACAACCATTTGATTCGTCAGTGGCGGTTACAAAATACCTTCCGCCTTTAATTACCAATGCCAGACTAGTGTCTGAACGATCTAGGATCATACCGTTGACTGTTGACCAATTATACCGATATTTTTTCAAATTATTTTTCGATATTATTTCAAGACGGATTGGAAGGCTATCACAATTTATACTGTCAAGCTGAGAAATTAAAAATTCAGGAACCAATGTATCAATTGGAATTATAATGGAACCATTTAATAAACAACCGTTCTTCCTGTTCTTGAGTGAATAGCTATGCTTACCAGGTATATTGGTTGAAAAGGATCTTCCCAAAATTTCAGTAGAGTCGGCCAAAATCCAAGACACATCAACAATAGAATCAGTCGATAGTAACTCAATAAAGGAAAATTCTCTGTTGCAGGTAATGGTATCAAATTCTACAAGCACATTTGGCAAAGTGGTGTCAATCTGAATATTTATGGATGTATCTAATTTACAATGATTGGACCCTATTACTTCAATTTGGTACAAGCCTGGTAAAACCAAATAAATGGGTTGACTTGTTGTTTGGATGAAAGTATCAGGATGAATTATTGTCATTGTAAAAGAGTTAGAACCAATACTGGGAAAGATTTGGACCATCTTCTTGTCACAAGTCAAAGTATCCGCCATCCAAGAAGAAAATTGAAGTAAAGTGTCATAAGTAACCACAACTGAGTCAAGGGAAATACATCCAAATTGATTGGTAAGCTTTAAAAAGTATTTTCCCTCAGCAGGCTTTTGTATCATTCTTTGACTGGAAAATAAACCATCTGGGAAAGTCCAAATCAACGAATCATTCATGGTGACACCTTCCACAAATAAGATGGCAGAATCTTTTTCCAAGCAGTCAAAATTTGAATCGAAAAAAACAACACTTGTTGGTTTGGATCGATCTTCCACCCAGATGGAGTCAATGGTGATGCAATCTGATTGATTCCTCGCGATACCTATATGCCACCCAGCTTGATCCGTAATGATAAAACTAGTGGAATCTTCTGATTTATCAGGCCTAATCAGTCTGTAAAATAAATTTCCGGATGGACTCAGTAAATCAACTCTAACCATTGGGGTCCTGCAAGTAATGGTATCCGCCTGCATGGTAATTTCAGGTTTTTCAATAGATGCTTTCATCAAAATTGAATCCCAAACTTCACATCCATTTGCTGAAGCAATTTTAAACCGATAAAGGCCCAAAAATTCAGACTGAAAAGTCTTTCCAACAATTGTATCTCCGTTTGGAAGTAACCATTCTACAAAATCATCCACTTTTGAGGAAGTCAAACGAATCTCTGCCTTACTTCTGGAGCAAGTAATTGAATCTATTACAACCTGATATTGTGGAAGCAAAGTGTCTATAGGTATAAAAATAGAATCTTCTTTCAGGCACCCATTGACATTGGAGGTCACGGTCAAATAATATATTCCGGAATTGGAAACGAAAGCGCTTGGCAAATTAGAATTAAAATTAAAAGGTCCCCTCCAGATAATAGATTCTGTGCTCAACATTGGTTCCGCTCTTAATTCTACTGATTTTTTTAAACACGTCAAGGTATCAGGAACAATTCTAATAAATGGGGATATGGTATCAATTGGAATAAAAACTGATCTTTTGGTTTGACATCCATTGGCTGACTCTACAGTTAGTTCGTATAAGCCGGGACTGAACACAAATGGATTTTTGTTGATGCTTCTAAAATTATTAGGGCCTATCCATGAGAAATCGATTCCCAAATTACTTTCGGCAATTAGTTGCACGGAGTCAGTTAAACAATTCAAAGTATCCGAAATGATTAAAACATCAGGTTTTCCATTGTCTTCATCTACAAAAATTGAATCCACACTCAAGCATCCATTGGAATTCCATAAAAACAATTTATACCAACCTCTTTCTCTAATCCATGGCTCCAAATTATTGGATGTAAAATTCGACCCAATCCAAAATATTGAATCCGCTATTGCCCCCTGTGGAAAAATCTCAACTAACAATTGAACACTATCAGAAAGACAACTTATTTTAGAAGCGCTTAGATTGGTGGATAATGGTGATTTTAGCTCGGGTACAAATATAGAGTCTGTAACAATGCAGTCATTGTAATCAGTGACAACTATAGTATAAATCCCTGACTCAGCTACCAAAGCATCCAAACCCATTGAAGAGTAATTATTTGGACCATTCCACTCAATTTTCTTAAACGATTTATTAAATGTTGTTCTGATTTCAGCCAAAGTATCCTCACAACTCAAAGTATCAGAATCCAAAATAACTAGGAGATCAGATTCCTGATGGATCAATGAAAATTTGATTTCCGAGCTGCAGCCATTTACACCAATTGCTTTTAGGTGATATTCACCTTCTGTTTGGATAAAAGGCCTGCGCGAAAAAGAATAAAATTGATTAGGGCCGGTCCATTCAATAGAAATCAATGAATCCAAACTTTCAAAACTCACCAATATTGAATCCATCGAACAAGGCTTTACGATGTCACTTGCCATAATTCTGGGCGAAGCTGTATCCAAAGGAATAACAATGATTTGATGTACCTTACATCCAGTTGTATCCTCCAAGCTAACCACATATCTACCTGATAGATTTGTGTTTAAATGACTGGAGTCAGAAACCAATTGATTATTATTATCTCTCCATTCCCATTTAGGATTTACCACATTCGTAATCGCCAAAATATGTGCGGTATCTTCCAAACAAGTAATGGTATCTAATTTAACATGCAATTCTGGAACTTCGCTGATTTTATTCACAAAAATGCCAATGGTGTCTTTGCACAAACCTTCTTGAAGGGTCAATTGATAGAATCCCTGCTTGTTTACTTTTACTCTTTGGGTATCTGAAGAGTCGGCTATATTTCCATTTTCTGTCGCCCATGAAAATCTGGTGAAGGCCCCATAAGTCGAAATAGAAGCGTCCAAAGTTACCGTATCTTTATGGCAAGTAATGTCATCAATTGGTCCAAGTATTTCTGCTTTTAACTCAACTGTTTTTAAATTAAACCTTAAAAAGGAGTCACATCCATTTTCATTAATAAACTTCAACTGATATTGTCCATCCGCAAAATATTGGCTTCCATAAATTTCAAAAGTATCACCACGACAAATTGTGATATTTGTATCCAAGGTGCTTGGAAGAGGGTGAATGACTACATCCAGACAGTTCTTTGAAAACTCTGCACATATTCCTTTTGAATTCAAAATTACCTCACTCCTAATTTGACTCAATCTGGCATCTTGGTTGGTTGATGGTAAACTAGATGAATCACTTGTTAAATATGAAAGGCCGCAGATTTTATAATTTCCTGTACCATAAGTGCTCAAATCAGGTGTTTCTGTGATTTGCAAAATACTGTCATTTTTTGCAACTAAATATTTGAAATCGTAAATATTTGAATCAGGTTTATAATTTGATTGTATGATCCAATCCATTCTGTCAAGAGAATCATTCCCCAAACAAAAATGCATTTCCTTAGGATCGAAAAATCCACCATTTGGACTACATGAAATACAAGAAGTGTTTTTTACATCGCAAAATAACAAACAAACCTGATATACCTGCCCTGTCTGAAATCTTTGATGGTCCGTAATTTCAAGATTCCAAACACCATTCACGGGTCCAAAATCAAAATCTTCAAGACAACCCATTTGAGGATAATATGTCCCATTATAAAACTGTCCAAATACACCCCAAGATTGAATATTATCCCACTTTTCATCGTAACCTTGATCCGGAATGGCCTGATCAAAACAATTAACAAACTTTACATCCCATCTTGAAAAAAAGGTATATCCAGAATTTCCTGTCGGGCCCAACAATCCTACCCTTTGACCTGATGGAGATACCAGGGTCATGGTAAGATCTCCAATATATTTATGATCAAATCGAATTCGTACACCACATAAGCCCTGATCAGGTGAAGCAAGGTCGTTGTTTAATGCACCCGATACTGTGATACGTAGGGTCCTTGTGTCTAAATCTTCTATAACAAATGTACTGTCCAAACAACACCATTGTGCCTGAACTCCTGCAAATAATTGCAGGATAAAGAGCAAAAACCACCATTTTAAGTATCTACATTTGGTTGCCATGAGCGAACTACAAAATTAGAAAACAGAGATGCCCTGTCCAAAATATTACACCAAACCACTGACTTACAATTAAATACATTACTCTTAAAAAAATCTAATCGTCTTGAAATGAAGCTTGAATTGCTAATCACCCCAAAGTTTTTAATGCAACCTTATGATAATAAGACGCAGAATTGGTTATGAATGTTGCAAAACAAAAAGAGCCCCAAAGTTACAACTGAGGGGCTCTTTTTGTGGCATTAACATTTTTTCTTAGTCAACAATCATTAGCCTGGTTGTAAATTGATTTTCACCATCGTTTACAAAAACCATATACACTCCAGACCTTAAATCGCTAACATCAATATTCTTATCAAGGATGTTGTTTGCACTACCTTTCAGATTGTAGACCTCTCTTCCTGTCAAATCCATAATTTTTAAATCCAATTTTTCATTCGGATCAATGCCATAAGCTTTTAAGTTAAAGAACTGACTGGTTGGATTCGGCTGGATGAAATAGAAGCTTTGTTCTTCAAAAGTAGAATTCCTTTGATGTAATGATCCCTCAAAATCTTCGTCATCTAACGTGGTGGCCGAATTTTTAGTTTTTTTCTTCGATCTGTCCGGGCATTTCACCGGAGATAACACATTCAAATATGCTACTTTAATGACAAAATTTTCTCCATTGGTGTTTTTGACGGTAAGCTTAACGGAATATTTTCCTGCATACTCATAAAATACGCTTGGATTTTTCTCAGTCGATTCCGCTGGCTCTCCTTTTTCAAATTGCCATAACCAATCGATCACATCATTAGAAGACAAGTCACTAAAGGTCAAACGGTCACCGGCACAAATTTCAGTTTTAGAAGAGAAATCCACTCTTGGAATTAATAGGACAGCCATTTGTTTTCTGTATTCTGTTTCTCCGCATACATTCTTTACTTTTAAAATAACTTCAAAATCCCCTTCAGCCTTATAAGTATGCGATGGATTGATCTCATTGCTTTTTTCTCCATCGCCAAAACTCCATTCATATTCCTCTCCATATTTGGATGAATTATTGAAAAATACAGTTAATCCTGTAATCGAAGTTTGAAATTCAGCAGTTGGTACTGACTTTACCTCAACATATTTCAATTCTTCATAAGTCATGGTGTCTAGCCCATTAATTGCTTTGAGTACAACATCATAGCTCCCGGTATTGTCGTAAATTACCTCTGGTTCGAAATCAGTACTTGCTGATGGATTACCACCAGGAAAACTCCATAAATATGAACTAGCACCAGTGGATGCATTTTTAAACTTTACTTTAAACTGTGCACAGCCAACATTGGGTTGCAATGAAAATTTGGCAGTCAAGGTATTGGGTATTTCGACTTCCTGACAAGAAGTATCCTTACCGCAAATATTTTTAACTACCAAACAAACGTTGTATTTTCCAGGACCAGGAAAGATATGTTCCGGATCGATTTCAGTACTTTTTTTACCATCACCAAAATTCCAAAGAGTGGAATCGGCATCAGGCGTAAGGGTTTTGAACTTTACCAAATTGCCAACCGGATCCTCATGGTAAAAGTCTGATGTTGTTATAGAATCTGACTTTATATATTTTACTACAGACCTGATGTCTTGATAAAGTGAATTGGAAGCAGTTAATTTGACATCAAATTCACCTTTGCGTTCATAAACCACAATTGGATCCTTCAACATAGATGTTGCAGGTGATCCACCCGGAAATTCCCATTTAAATCCAGTTGAATTTGATGAGGATAAATTCTTATATTTCACTGTAAATTTAGCACATCCCTGTTGTACATCCGACGTAAAATCAGCCGAAACAGGCGAAGCCACCACCAATCGAACAAGCCTATTGGCACTGCCACATTTATTGCTAACAATAAGCTCCAAATTATATGTTCCATCATTGGAATATTCATGGAAGGGCAGTTCTTCAGTAGAGGTGTTTCCGTCCCCAAATTTCCATAAGAAAGACTCTCCATAAAATTGAGTCACATTGGTTATTTGAAGCTCCCGGTCAATCAAAGTGTAATCAAATCTAACAATGTTTGGTTTTTGCTCTACCTCAATGTAGTCCTGATATGTTACTGTATTGTTGCCAAAAGAATTGGTCGCTCTTAAAGTGACCGGATAAATTCCTCTGGTGGAATAATTAACCATTGGGTTCTGAGCAGTAGAAGTGGATGGACTTCCACCTGGGAAGGTCCATAGCCAGGAAGTTGGATTATTGGCAGATTCATCCGTGAAGTTGACTTTTCCAACCACACATACAGAAGTGGGAGAACCAGAAAACATGGCTTCAGGTGGCAGACCTCCAGAACAAGCACCTAAACATCCTCTGGAAGGTAAAAATGAATTAACCTGTGAGATCGAAGTTGCTGACCAAGAATTGGAGTTGTTTACGGATGGAGCCATTATTGTATTGGAACCAGAGGGATCATGCCCACAACTGAAATTGTGCCCGAGCTCATGGGCCTGCAACACTCTTAAACTTTGAGCACCCCCTCCGAAATCACTGCACACATTGTACCTGGAATTGGTGCAAACAGAAGATAGCCATGCCAATCCAATTGCACCTGAAGTATATTTTCTTGTCCAGGCTGTCGCTACTGCGAATCCTGTGCCATAACCACCACCGTTACCCCAGGATCTGTGTATATCAAGGTGCTGATTAATATTGTTTATATTATTCCATGGGTCTTGACTGGTCGTGGTTGGAACAAATGTGGCTGCAACACCGAACTCTACTTCATGCGCGAATTCGTTGTCATAATTTGTTTGAACATTGTTCAAAACTCCGATCATAAAGCCTTCCGCTTGCGGCACTCCTCCTTTGTTATCATGTATGGTTTTATCGCAACCTAATGCCACATCTACTGTATAACAAGCTGATCTGCTGCCGGATGATGGAGGGTCTGATTTGGTGAGATGATCTGCAAGATGTAGGTGGCTTTTGTATTGCTCATACCCACAACTAACATTGGGGTTAGGGATTACATCTCTTTCACTATAGATAACAATATGATTTAATGGTGCTTTTGCGTCAAAGTAGCTCAACGGTTCATAAAAATATTTTATACCGGATTCTTCAATAAATCCATAGAGAAAATTATCCGCAATGGTCATACATGACAATCCTCCTCTTGGTCCCTGAATATTGGCTTTGAAAGTTCGTAAATTCTTGTTGCGTGGCAATTTTACTTTGCCTTCATCAGATGCCTTGGTTAAAAAATAGTTTTTGTTGAAAATATCAAACTCAAATAGGATAAGATCCCAATGGTGTTTGGAAGTTTGAATTTGCATTTTCTTAACAGTGGATCGTGTATTGAGGGATGCTTGGATGGCAGCAATATCCAAATTGACAACCTCGTAATCCTTAAATAACCCCTTCAGCAAGGCTTGGTTCTTGTAATTAACCGGTTGACCTACAAAATTTTGAGCAGATAAACTAAAGTTAAAAATTAGAATACTTGCAACAAAAACCAAAGATTTCATATTCATTTGTTTGTTAAATTTCGACAAAGTTAGTCAATGTATTATTTTTACAATAATTAAGTGGGGTTCAAAAAATATATTTTTATTTAATTAATTTGTTAATATATGAATTTCAATATATTAAATATTACAAAATATTGTGGTTTCATCGCAATCATTATAGCTTCTGAAATTGTGAATCCATTGGAATGTCAGGCCCAGGTCAAATCAAGTTTAAAGAAGAAAAAGACCACAAAAAAGGATGCGGATTATAAATTGATGGACCATTTGTGGTTTGGTGGTGGGTTGACTTTACAGTTTGGGAGTTCGGCATTGAACAATGGAGCTTTGGTGGGCAATTTTTTTAATGCGGGAATTTCACCCATGGCCGGTTATAAGCTCACCAAATGGCTTTCTGTTGGACCTCGAATTGAATATAGTTATTATAATGGTCGCTATTCTGGAGCCTCTGAAATATACAAACTTTCCTTTTCCAATTTCAGCTTTGGTTTATTCAATCGGATGAAATTCCTCGGTACCTTTTTCACCCATTTAGAAGCGTCAAGAAACAGTGAATTTTATTGGACCGGTTTTTTTGACGCCAATAATAAATTCATCCTTCAGCGGGAGTGGAGCAACCACCTATATGCTGGGCTTGGCTATAATTCAGGTGGAGATTTTGCTTATGAGTTTTATGTTATGTATGATTTTCTTGCCCCGGATGATGTGACCAATCTTCCAATCATTTACAGGGTTGGGTTTACTTACAAATTTTAAATTCGGAGTAGAATTCCAATGGTATAATGTCTTAGTGCCTGAGGGTATAAGCCTTTATAAAAAAGCGTCCCATTGGTTCCACTACCCAAGTATGGATCGGGACTAGCTTGTTCATCCGATGTAAACCTTGAAAACCATCCATGGGTGCTATATTTTTTGTCCCACAAATTGTAGCACATAACAAACCCATTGATTTCAAGTTTTTTCCATTTTGTTGTGTAGGCCATTCTAAGGATTCCAATATGATACGCTGGCAACTTGGCTTCATCTGTGCTCGATAAATCAAGATATTGCGAACCAACCCATTTGTGATGATAATTTAAGATGAGTGGAAATTTCTTCTGCAATTCGCCAAATTTCATTTCTAATCCTGTAAAAAGCAACCAATCCGGCGAGAAAGCCAAATTCCTATCCAATGCTTCCATTGCTGGTATTGCATTTTCTGGAGCTCCATAATGTGGTATAGTTTCAGTGAAAATTCCAGCCTTATTTGCAGAAAAGTTTGCCGCACTGGAAAGTGTTAGGCATTTCAAAACTTTGTATAATAAATTTAATTCAATTCCTGTGCGACCCGCCCTTGGGATCTGAACCCGCAAGGGATCTCCGGTTTCATTCAAAGCGCCGGTCAAGGCCAAATATTGGAAATATTGTAATCGATAAAAATTGAATTTAAAATTAAAGTGGGAATGCTCGAATTGTCCTCCTGCTTCAAAATCCAATAGATGCTCCTTATTCACGGCTGGACTGGACAATACATCTTCACGATAGGGTTCCCTCTGATAATAACTGGCAGAAGCGGAAAAGTGCAAGTTTGAACTGGCTTTATATTGAAACGCCGTTTTTGGATTCAGCAATAGGAAATTCCTGGAATATCCTAAATTACCATACCGATCGTCCTTTCCATTGATGCGATAGTTTAAAAATCGTCCATGTCCATCCAGCAATAACAAGCAATTATCATTCAACTTAATAGAAGTTTTTGCAAACAATGCCAGCTCAGATTTCAATCCCTTGTTACTGTAATAATCATGTCCTAAACCGCTTACTTCTTCCAACCCGATGGAATTCACCCTTCCAAAATGTCTGCCATTGTAATGAGAAAATGAAAGCCCGTAACTATATTTTCGGTCCAAATTTTGATATTGGTCAAGTCCCATGTAGACATAAGCATAATGATTGTCTAACCATTTTCTCCTAACCAAGTCAAAATTAGTTTCAGTTGGATGGGTGAGTCCATAATCGAGCAAAAATGCACCCGCTTTGTAGTTTTCATAATACCCATATCCTTTGGTATAGTTTCCATTGATTACAAGATTTATACCCTTTTTCATTTCCTGGTGGTAAAATACCTGCAAATGTTTCTGGTTGTATTGATCTACTTCGTCAGGATAAGGTACTCCGGATTTTTCTCGACCAGCTATGTTGAAGCGTACTAAGGAATCAACATTGAAATAGGAATAAGGTAAACCAAACCATGCTTGTCCGGTCCTCTCTTCACCATCAATATAATTTATACGCACACTATTGTGTGAATGAACGATGGCTCCACTCAGAAACAATCCCTTTAAGTCACTTGCCGATCTTTCAATAAAGCCATTCGATTTTTGTTGACTAAGTCTACCCTCTAGTAAATATTTTCCCTTTAAAAGACCCGAATGTAAATTAAGGCTCCAAAGAGAAGTGTTAAATGAGCCCATTTGGGTTTTCAATTCAGCAAAAGCTTCAGAGAACACTGTATTCAAATGAATATCTACAGCGGCACCAAACCCACCGGTTCCTGCCCTGCCGGGGACAAAACCTGACAATATATCAATACGATCTGAATTACTTATAAGATCCGGGGTATTTACAAAATAAGTCCTGGAAGATTCCTGATCGTTCAGTGGAATTCCGTTAAGATTGACCTGCACTTGATTGGGATCAATTCCTCTGATTCGAAAACCCGTGTACCCTACCCCATTACCAGCTTCGGACTGCACTTGAACGGATGCTTGTGATTGCAGCAAATAAGGAAGGTCTTTTACATCCGCCTTGTTTTTAATTTGCCCAAGATTCAGAGTATTGGAACTTGTGAGCTTATCTGATTCCCAACGACTGCTGATGATACTTACCTCATTCAATGAAATAAAATTTTCATTCAATATAATGAACAGCTGATCGGAATCCACTCTTTTCTTAAATATTTTCTGAATTTCCCCATCAAATATTACATAAAAGGTAAATTCTGAACCCAAAGTAAATTGAGCTTTAGTTAAACCATTTGTACTGGTTATAAGATGTTGATTGTTCTCAGGAACGTATATTTCAACATTTGAAATACCTAAGTTCTTTTCATCTGTGACCTGAATGGTAACATCCACCTGGCAAAAAAGGTCAGAAAATACGAGAAATAGGATTAGAAAATTAAAAAAATTCATGTTGCAACAATGTTTAAATTGAGTTGCTGCAATAGAACACATACTCCCTTACCGGAATTACCCGGTCAGGTTCTATGGGTATTATCTCAGCCGGTGAGTAATCACTGATGCGGCACCCCAATTATGATTGCTCAAAATTAAAGCTCTTTTAGAAATCTCCTGATAAAAATTTCAGTTTTGCTGATTCGTTTGGCGCCAACTCCACTCACAATTTGAAAATTACATTTATGGCTCAAAATAAATTCCAAATAGATTTTGAACAATGGCATTCTCCAATTGGGATGTTCTCTTAAGGGATCAAAAATCCAAGGTACATCAGGATAGCAAATCAAATAGAGGGATGGAGGGTGCTCTTTCCAAAGTTTCAACAACTCATGATCCATTTTTCCAAATTTCACTTTTTGCCAAATAAGGTAGGTTAACAAATCCCCATCTTCAAACAACAATGCATCATTTTGATCCAGTTCCATAGCATTAATATGTTGCCGTACAGCCATTTGTGAGATTGAATGAAAGGTATAGTCTGGACCATGCTCTGATAGAAAGAGACGACTATATTCAATATTCAGCTTACCTTTGTATCGATGAGAAAAAAGGACAGCTAGACTGGTTTTTCCTGTAGATTCAGGGCCGGTAAAAACAATTCTCATTGCCAAGCATTAAATTTAGAAGATTTCAGAATGCACGATATTGAGCCATATTACTATTGGAGAGGTCTGTACGATAGCGAAGAAGATGAGAAATCACCCTTTGCAGGACAGGTTCATTCAGAATTTGAATATGCCAACAAAATATATAATTTCCTCCTTCATCCCCAATGGGATAATTTTGGTTCCGCAAATTTATACATAAAACTCTTATATGTCGATTATGAACAAGGTTTTGCCATTATGGAGTTAATTGGAGAGTGGAATGATTGTATCGAAAATGATGTCATGTATCTAAAAAGGAATGTTATTGACAAAATGCTGAGTGAGCAAGTCTATAAATATATCCTTATCTGTGAAAACGTACTAAATTTTCATGGATCCGATGATTGCTATTATGAGGAATGGAAAGAGGATATTGAAGAATATGAAGGTTGGATTTGCCTCTTGAATATTTTGCCGCATGTTGAAGAGGAAATGAGACGGACGATGATACAATATCACATAAATCTTGGTGGCAAATTCAATGAAGTCCATTGGAGGAAATTAAATCCACAAATGCTCTTTGAATTTATTGAATCTAAAATTTAAAAGATGCCACAATCCGGTTTTGTAAGTATTATTGGTTTACCTAATAGTGGCAAATCCACGCTTGTGAATGCTTTAAGCGAAGGAAAACTAAGTATTGTTTCTCCTAAACCTCAAACAACACGTCAAAGAGTCTTTTCAATTGTCACAAAACAGGATATGCAGATTATATATTCTGATACCCCTGGCTGGATTCTTGATGCCAAATATCCGCTGCATCAATTGATGAATGAACGTGTATTTGAATCATTTACGGACGCTGATCTAATACTATTGTTGATCGATGGACCGGTTGGATTGGATGATTTTACCAAAATTCACAATCTTACCAAAAAAATTAACCATTTGGCTAAATTAGTGGTTATTAACAAAATGGATCTGATGTCTCCCTCCCAAATTGAACATTTGGTTTCAGGAATTAATAAAATGGAATCAAGTCTGCCTGTTTTCGTTTTATCTGCAAAAACAGGCACAGGGCTCAATGATCTAAGATCAAAAATCGAGGAAATGATACCAGAACATCCATTCTATTTTCCCGAAGACATAATCAGTGATAAACCCATCAGATTTTTTATTTCGGAACTGATCAGAGAACAAATTATGTACCAATACAAAGATGAAATTCCTTATTCAATCTTCGTAGAAGTCACTAGCTGTAAAGGGGTTGATGAATCTTTACCCCTCGCAAAAATAGAGGCAACCATTCATGTAGCAAAGGAAAGTCAGGTATCCATCTTGCTTGGAAAAGCAGGCTCAAAAATAAAAGCACTTGGCATAGGTGCCAGAATTGAAATTGAGAAATTTCTTGGACAAAAGGTCTATTTGGGTTTAAGTGTTAAATTAAAAAAAGACTGGCGCAACAATCCAGACTTTATCGAAAAATCAGGTATCTTAAGATGAGATTTACAGCAGCTATTGTAGGCAGACCAAATGTAGGCAAATCCACTCTATTTAATAGGTTGGTGGGCAAGAGAAAATCCATTGTAGACAATTTTAGCGGCGTTACAAGAGATCGGATTTACGATCAGGCTGATTGGAATGGTAAATCATTTTTTGTCGTCGATACCGGAGGATTTGTTGCTCATTCAGATGATATTTTCGAGAAGCAAATTAGAAGGCAAGTTGAAATCGCCATCGAAGAATCAAGTGTTATACTTTACATGGTAGATGTAACCACAGGAATTACAGATCTTGATGAAATGGTGGTCAAGATGCTGAGAAAGGTAAAAAAGAAAAAAATTCTAATCGTAAATAAGGTAGACAACCATGAAAGATTGATGCTTGCTCAGGAATTTTGGAAACTTGGGTTTGACAATATGTTTTGCATTTCGTCTATTACAGGCAGTGGCACAGGTGAACTATTGGATGAAATTGCCAAAATGGTACCAGATGAAGAACTAACGATGCCAAACATTCCAAAATTTGCAATTATAGGTCAACCCAATGTTGGTAAATCTTCTTTAATTAATGTTTTTCTGGGCGATGAGCGTCATGTTGTAACAGAAATAGCCGGCACTACCAGAGATCCTGTCCATTCCGAATACAATAAATTTGGAAAAAACTTTATGTTGATTGATACTGCTGGTGTTAGAAAAAAAGCCAAGGTACATGAAGATCTTGAGTTTTATTCTGTCATCAGGGCCATTCGTTCTATTGAAGAAGCCGATGTATGTTTTTTAGTGATTGATGCCACCATGGGTATTGAATCCCAAGATATGGAATTGGTATCACATGTCATAAAGAAAAACAAAGGATTGGTTATATTAATCAATAAATGGGATTTAGTGCAAAAAGAAACGAATTCGGCAAGAGATTTTGAAAAAAATATCAAAGCAAAATTGGCTCCGTTCACCGATGTACCCATTTTATTCATATCAGCTTTGGAAAAGCAAAGGGTTTTTCAGGCGATTGAAAAAGGGCTTGAAGTATATGAAAACAGAAGTAGAAAAATCAAAACTTCGGAATTAAATGATAAAATGCTGGAAGCCATTGCAAAAATACCCCCGCCTTCATACCGGAATCACCTTATAAAAATTAAATACATGACCCAAATTGATAAGGAATATCCTGTGTTTGCATTTTTTGCCAATTATCCCGACCAAATAAAAGCTAGTTATAAACAGTTTTTAGAAAACCAATTGCGCAGCTTGTTTAATTTTAATGGAGTTCCTGTTCGATTAATTTTTAAAGAAAAATAAATGCAATTTGAAAATACTTTTATTGATGGATTAGTGGTCCTAACGCCAAAAGTTTTTCATGATGATCGAGGTAGTTTTTTTGAAAGTTATCATTACAATTTTTTAAATAAACATTTCAAAGATTTGAATTTCGTGCAAGACAATGAGGCTTCATCCAAATATGGAGTTGTAAGAGGTCTTCATTTCCAGCTTAATCCATATGCCCAAACGAAATTGGTAAGGGTTCCATATGGAAAGATTCTGGATGTTGCTGTTGATCTCAGAAAAGACAGTCAAACCTATGGAAAGTATTTCAGTCTAGAACTTAGTGATGACAATAAGAAACAATTATTAATACCGAAGGGATTTGCCCATGGCTATTCTGTATTATCTGAAAAAGCCATCGTTCATTACAAATGCGATGAGTTCTATCATCCAGAATGCGAAGGAGGTATTCATCCTTTAGATGTATCTTTAAATATTGATTGGAAAATCAAGAAAAACGAGATGATCATTTCGCAAAAGGATTTGAATCTTTCCAGCTTTAAAACCTTTTTATCAAATGCGTAAAATTCTGGTAACAGGTGCCAGCGGACAATTAGGACAAGAATTAAATGTCCTACAATCTCCCTTAAACTATACTTTTTATAAAAGACAAGATTGGCCCATTGAAGATTACGCAAAAACAGACCGGATTCTTTCAAAAGAACAACCTGCACTTTTGATCAATCTTGCAGCTTATACAAAAGTGGATCTGGCTGAAGAAGACCAAAAAAATTGTTTTAATATCAATAGGGATGCTGCCGCAAATTTGGCACTCAAATGTCTAGAGTATGGTACTCAATTCATCCATTTGTCAAGTGACTATGTTTTTCATAAATCGTCAGGTCCACCTTCAAAACCAGATTCCCCAAAAAATCCGGAAGGGGTTTATGCTAAATCCAAGTCAGAAGCAGAAGATCTCATCCTACAATACAATCCAGATTCTATTATCATCAGAAGTAGCTGGATCTACTCCACATTTGGCCACAACTTTGTGAAGACCATGTTAAGAGTGTCCCAAACAAAAAATACAATCAGAGTTGTCAACGATCAAGTTGGTTCTCCTACCTATGGTTCTGATTTGGCTCATTTTTTGGATCATATTTCTCAACTTTTCCTTCAACATCAAATCTGGCACCAAGGGATTCACCATTATTCGAATCATGGTCAGATAAGTTGGTATGACTTTGCTTTAAAAATATTTGAGTTGGCCAACATAGAAATCGAAGTAGTACCGATTTCTTCAGAATCTTTAGGTGCAAAAGCTCCCAGACCAAATTACAGTGTTTTAGATTGTTCTCAAACAGAAACTATTTTTAAAATAAAAATACCATACTGGCAAGAAAGCTTAAAAATATGTTTAAAAAAACTTTTGGAAAATAGTGCTGTATGAAATTGAATTTCCTTTTACTGTTTTTCATACTAATATTTATCCCTTTCTCTACTTTCGCCACGCACAATCGGGCCGGAGAAATAACTTATCGTCAAACAGGTGATTTAAGTGTGATTGCTACACTCATCACCTACACTAAAACGGAAAGCGCCTCAGCTGACAGAGACACTATTACCATATTCTGGGGAGATGGAACGAGTACTAATGTTAAAAGATCAAATGGAAACGGAACAGAACTCGCAAATAGTGTTAAAAAAAACATTTACATTGCAGCACACACCTACCCAGGAAGAGGAACATACAATATTAGTATGATTGATCCTAACAGAATTGCAGATATTCTTAATGTAGATCCACCCAATAGTATAAATATTCCATTTTTTATACAAAGCACGGTTACATTATTTAATACAACGTTCCAAGGAATAAATAACTCACCGATTTTGCTAAATGATCCGATAGGTATAGCCTGTCTTGGCCAAGTCTTCATTCATAATCCCTCTGCTTATGACATTGATGGTGATAGTCTTGGCTTCTCAATAACTACTCCTTTTATGGATTTCAACACTCCTGTTCCCAATTATTTACTTCCAAATTTAATCAATCCAGGACCCAACAATTTACTTAATTTGGACAGCAGGACTGGTACATTAATCTGGCAATCACCCCAAAGAGCCGGAGAATACAATATAGCAATAGAGATTTCAGAATACAGACGTGGCATAAAAATTGGTTCTGTAATAAGGGATATGCAAATTCTGGTTCTTGAAAATTGCAAAAACAATTCACCACCAACCATTGCTGGAATAAAAGATACCTGTGTCATTGCAGGCGCATTGCTTGATTTAAATTACATTATAGATGATATAAATAAGGGATCTAGGGGAGGAAGAGTAAAAATAGAAACTGGAGGGGGAGCCATGCAGGTTAAAAATCCAGCCATAGCCACATTTGAAAAAAATTATCAAAACCCGATTCAAGTATTAAATATTAAATGGCAGACAGCTTGTGAACATGTTCAGAATGAATATTATTCCATTTTTATTCAAGTCACGGATGATTATTATGATACAACAGGCCTTAGCACTATTTTAACTCTGCGTATAAAAGTCACTGCACCACCACCTACTAACCTGATTGGTTTGGCAGGAAATAATGAAATCGAACTATTTTGGGATGAACCCTATGACTGCGATAGCATAAGTAGTGAATTGCGAGGATTCTCGGTTTGGAGGTCAGAAAAAAGTCAAATAATTACTCAAGATATTTGCGAACCTGGGCTTGAAAAAAGTGCTTATGAAAGAATTGCATACCTTACCTATCAAAGTAAGGATAATCGATTGTACTTCAAAGACAGCTCGGTCCAAAAAGGTGTATCATATTGTTATCGAGTGCAAGCGGAATTCAGCAAATTAAGCCCTTCAGGTTTTCCATTTAATTTTTCGCCGTCATTGGCTTCAAATGAAACTTGCACCTATCTTTCTGATGACAAACCCGTCCTTTTAAATGTAGACGTGATTAAGACTGACACCGGAAATGGGCAAATCATGATTAAATGGGCAAAACCAGATTTTGAAAAGTTTGATACCGCTCAACATAATCCACCTTATCAAATCAACATAAGAAGAAGTTCAGACAAGACAAATTGGTCTGACATTCAAAATGTACAGATAAATTCATTGCTTGAGTTTATCGATACAGTGAAAGTTGACAGCCATTTAAATACACTAAATATTTCATACTATTATCAGGTTGAAATTATGTCAATTGACGGATACAAAGCAGCATCCAGCATAGCGCAATCCGTTTTTATTCTACCCTCCATTCAAAACATTAGCATTCAATTGACATGGAATGAGATCACTCCATGGAATAATTATTTATACCGTATTTTTAGAAAGTCAATTCTTTCTCCAAATTACGAGGAAATCGGAACCATGGCTCAAAAATTATTTATAGACTTCAATGTACTATTTGGAGAAACATATTGTTATTACGTCCTATCTGAGGGCGAGTATGCAAATTTGGCTTTTACAAAGCCCTTACTGAATCATTCTCAGGAAATTTGCATTCTTATGCAAGACACTTCTGCACCTTGTTGTCCAAAACTTTTAGTCGAAGGCCCATGTGGGTCCGACCAATCTTCCCAGCGAAATTATAACATTCTCAGGTGGAATAATCCAAATATATCCTGCGAATCGCAAGATGTGTCCGGGTACCGAATCTATGTGGAAAGAGCCGATGGAAATACTGAACTCCTCATTGAAATCAATGACCCAAGTACCATTGTCTATCAGCATGATTTTACTTTAAATGAACCAATCTGTTATATCATAAAATCTATTGACACCACTGGATTAGAATGTTTACTTTCTGAGAAAATGTGTGTTGAATATTGCCCGGAATACATATTGCCAAATACTTTTACACCTGACAATGATGGCGCAAATGACCTCTTTAAACCCATTAAAAACCAATTTATTCAAAAAGTAGAGTTTTCAGTAATTAACCGTTGGGGGCAAAGTGTTTTTAGTACGAACCATCCCTCCATTTTATGGGACGGAACAGACCATGATGGTAAAAAATTGAGTGATGGTGTATATTACTACCAATGTAAAATAGTTCCTTATCCAAATCAATTGGGAATCGGGGAACAAGTGTTGACAGGTTTTATTGAATTAATTACCAGAAAATAAGATGTTTACAGGTATTATAAAGGAAATGGGCAGAATCGTTGACTTGATTTCATTCGGCACAAATCTTGAAATTACCATCCAATCCCAAACCAGCAAGGATTTAAAAGTTGATGAGAGCATAAGTCATGAAGGAATATGTTTAACTGTTGTATTTCAAGAAAAAGAATTTCATAAAATCACTGCGGTCAATGAGACTATCCTCAAGACAAATATTTCAAATTGGAGAAAAGGACAAATGATAAATCTCGAAAGAGCCTTAAGTCTAAATGATTTGCTAGGTGGCCATTTGGTCCAGGGACATGTTGATGAAGTTTTGACTTGCATTGATGTCAAAGATCTAAATGGCAGTTGGCTTTATAAATTTCAATATCCAGTCGAGAGTTCGAAACTGATTATTCCAAAAGGTTCTATTTGTATAAATGGTGTAAGTCTTACCATTTCAAAATTAACTGATCAATATTTTGAAGTATCAGTCATACCATATACTCATCAACACACCAGCTTCCAATTCATCCAACCAGGAGATCTTGTAAACATTGAGTATGATATCATCGGTAAATACATTCAGAAAAATACTGAAATTTTAAAAAATTAAGTTCCTTTTCAGCAAACAAATCTGAATCAGCAACGACCATCAAATATATTTAAATCATCTATTGCTTTACAATCCTAATTGGCTTGGATATAGCAGATGAAGTCTGTATGTTTATTTGATACACCCCGGGCAACAAGTCTTTACCAACTTCAATCAATCCTTCAGCTGAAGTCAATCTCTGCTGGGACATAAAAACACCGTCCACAGAGCTAACAATCAATCTAGATTGATTAAAATCCCCTTTTATTTCATAAGACAGATGGGTGGTATTGGAAAATAACGAAGGATTTGCCTTGATCAAAATATTGGATGAATTATCCACCACAGAATTTGGTTGAGTCTCCACGATTAAGAAACCGTCAAATCCTGCTTCAACAAGATGTCCGGGATTATCATCTGATGTTTCGACGATTAAATACATGCTATCCGTTAGTGCCAATAAAGACGCTAAATCTATATTTTCTGTTCTTTTCCATCCATTTTGGGAGCTTAAAATTTCAGTAATCACCACCGTTTCTCTTCCATTTGTAATACGAACAGTCATTTTGTCATTCGGATTACCTGAACCTCCGTCATTTACAAACCATGTAGAGTATTTTAAGAATGGTTTTTTATATTTTGACAAATCTATCACGGGGCTGGATAGCACTACATTCCCATTGTCCACATCATCATCTCCTGCTGCACCGCCATTGTTGCCTGTGATATAACATTCCTTTCCAAAATCATCCGTAATGTCGCTTCCAGGATTAACTACCAATGTCCTGAGCAAGGTTTCAACCGGAATTCCCCTAACCCAAAATCCTGATGTAGCTGTTCCCTTGGTCGTCCAATTTTGATCAAAAATAAAATCGTCCTGATATCCTCTATTTAAATATACAGTGATGGGTCCTGATGCATTTTCTGAATCATATTGAACATATTGATGCAAATAGCCCCACTTTCCAACAAATAAATCAAATAAAACATTATCTTGAAAAACATTGAGCGTCACTTCTCCGGATGAATCAGTAACACCCTTTGCTTCTCTGTTGCTATTGATTAACAATACTTGGGCATCTTCAATGAGTTGATCAGTAAATAGATCTTTCACGATTATCTTCTGGTTGATCAAAAGATTCTTAGGTCGCAAAATCACATTTTTCAGGTTTACCTCACCGCTGGTTAATTCAACCGAAATGGTTTTTGGGAAATAGTCTGGGTGTGAATAGGTAACCAAATAGGTTCCAGCACTGGCATAACCCGTTTTATAATCTCCTCTTTGATCGGTGGACTTTTCATTCTTCCGCGCTGCGTTAATAATTACTGAAACATCTCTGATAGCCAAGCCAGTAATGCTATCTGTCACTCTTCCTTCCAGATAGCATGCGCGCACATAGTTGGGTTTTATTACAAATAATCCTCTTTGAATATCAGATGCTATAATTGTGCCACTTGGTAAAAATGGGCTTACGCCCCAACATCCATTGAAGCCACCATGAGCGCCAAACCAGGTGTCCAAACTTCCAACCTCTACAATATTTTCTGGTCTGTGTACATCTGTGATTTTTATTCCATCGGTGTAATAAGCTGTAATTAAATATCCATTCAAATATCTTGTATTGTGTGGAATTACTCCTTTTCCTTCCGTATCTTTTGGTCTCCAACGGTCCAATAGTTTGATATCGCTAAGGTCACTGATGTCATAGGATGCAACATAGGCATCTGCTCTTTCGTCTGTTGCAAAAACATATCGCCCGTCATCTGAAGGCCAGGCATTGTGGGTAAAGCTAAATGGAGTTCTGACCACACCAATTTCAATTGGGTTAGCCGGATTCTTGATATCCCAAAAACTCAAAACACCATCCAAAATGTCAGAAGACCAGATGGTATCATTTCGCCCAAAATTATCATGACAATAGCGCTTGGTTTGTGCACCAATAAATTGTGGATTTTCTGGTGTCTTTGTTATATCAAATATCAATGTTCCTCTCCAACCTCCGCAACCGTTGAGATACAATCTGCCTTTGTCATCTACAAATACTGTGTGACACTTATCCAACTCTTCTGTAATGCCATTCGCAGTAATTGTTGAGCGCCAAAATTTGCCTGTAATATTTAAAGGCGCTGCTTTCATATTTATAATAATTAAGCCGTCTGATCTGCTATCCGTAACTGCGTAGATATAGTCTCCGTAGAAAAATACTTCTCTCCAGATGGTTTGAACCCCTGAGATTCGAAACCTTTCAATGGGATTTTTGGGGTCCTCCAAACTAAAAATTATGACAGCAGTTTGACTTCCAAACACCGCATATTCAATACCTGCTTTATCAACATAGTGCCATATCCCAGATCCACCTTCAGGTACAGGTACATTGGACAATATCTCCATATTGAAATCACCATCCTGGGCAAACAAAATTGGTGATGAAAAGAAAATGACAATAAAAAATGTAAAAAGTTTCATGATAGATTTTAAATAACACGCAAAGTTAAGAAAATCCCATTCTCAATAAGAAATCTTAATTGTCTCAGCTTCATTACCATTTCTTTTTGATCTTTGCGCCCAAAATGTAGGGTTATGGAAGTTTTAAAAAATCTTGAAAATGGGATCGTCATTTTAACTGTGAATCGTGAGTCTGCTCTTAATGCACTGAATAAGAACGTCATGGCTATGTTGGACGAATATTTGTCAGAGATTGAAGCAGATCAAAATAAATATAAGGGAGTCATCATTACTGGCTCTGGTCAAAAGGCCTTTGTTGCTGGTGCAGACATCACTGAATTTGTTGGACTCAATTCCAATGAAGGCAAGATGTTATCGATTTTAGGGCAAAATTTATTCAGTAGGATTGAAAAATTATCCATTCCAGTTATTGCTGTTGTGAATGGATTCGCGCTTGGAGGAGGTTGCGAACTGGCAATGGCCTGTCATATGAGAATTGCGTCCAATACTGCAAAATTTGGTCAACCGGAAGTTAATCTTGGTTTGATACCAGGTTATGCTGGTACACAAAGACTTGTGCGCTATGTTGGAAAAGCAAAGGCAATCGAACTAATTCTAACCGGAGAAATGGTCAACGCTCAAGAGGCTTACCAATTAGGCTTAGTCAATCACTTGGTTGAACCTGGCCAGGAAATGCTAAAAGCCATTGAGATCATTGAAAAAATTTCAAAGAAGGGTCCAAAAGCCATATCTGCTGCGCTTCAAAGTATTTTAGCGTATTATGAATTTGAAGGTAAGGGAGCAGGTATAGAGTCTGAATTATTCGGTGAATTAATTGCAGGCAGCGAGGCGAAAGAAGGTATTGCAGCTTTTTTGGAAAAAAGAAAACCGGAATTTAGCAGGCAAAACAAACCCGATTAAGCCTTTATTTCATTCCAAATTTTCACATTTCTTTTGTCAATCCTATCTATCAATTTCTCTTGCTTATTAAAATGAGGTAATAAGTCTCATGGATGGTGAAAATAATATAAAATATCAACAAAGGGCTAATCAAAGCCCGCTTATCCAATGCATATTTTACAACCCCAAGAACAATGAAAAATACAAACAACATCATCTTGCCAAAAACCATCGCCATAAAAAATCGGGTAAAATGATAAGGGTTATTGCTTTTTTTTAAATAATTGCTGATTTCAAACAACAAGAAATCAATTGTCGATAAAAAAATCAAACCTGTGAGCAAAAAAAATGTCAGGTTGTTGTCCTTTGGATTTTTGTAAGAAATCCAGACAACCATCAAAAAAATGATTAAAAATAACCCAAAATAATAGTGCTTTCGAATCATTCTTCTCCTTTCCTTAGATTATAATAAAGCCATACCATAATCATCAAAAAAGAAAGGGTTACAAAAGAAATTGTCCAATATGGTTTAATACAAGCATATTTTTTATCCATGAATTGTCCTGCATAAGCTGCAATGGCCAAAAAAACAAATATCTGAATGGCCATGCCACTATACCTCATGTAAGCATGCGCTGAAGAGCTCTTTTTTACCATAATAAATGCCAATGAAATATTACCTGAGATT
Source organism: Saprospiraceae bacterium (assembly GCA_016715965.1). Taxonomy (NCBI): domain Bacteria; kingdom Pseudomonadati; phylum Bacteroidota; class Saprospiria; order Saprospirales; family Saprospiraceae; species Saprospiraceae bacterium. The sequence goes on from JADJXG010000001.1 coordinate 3,457,162, forward strand.
TTCTTCTGCCCTGGGATGCAATGGTACTTGTCTGGTAGCCATTTGAGAAGACATTTTACTCACAACATTAAATTTTGCTCCAGGATTAACGGATAACTTATCGGTATTGATCTCTCCCTCTACCATTGCAGTCTCTTTAACATGCAGTAAGTCTTCAATTTGGATAGTCCCTTTAAATGTGCCTTCAATGACAGCGTTTTGGGCTTTTATTTCTCCTTCAATCTGGCCTTTGGGGCCAATAATCACTTTACCTTTACAAACCAAAGTGCCTCTAAGTGTTCCATCCACTCTGATATCTGATTCTGCTTGTATGGTTCCTTCTACCAATGTGCCAATAACAAGGCTGTTTAAAGCCCCCTGGGATGGTGCGCTGGCAGATAATTTTGAAGAATCCTTATCGGATGGTTTGTTCGATCCAAACATGTGGTTTACTGTTTTGTGAGCTTAAAATTACAAAAAATGAGACAAATTAAGATCTATGCAGTTTCAAAAAAAATAAAGAAGGCGCTCCAAAATCCGAAGCGCCTTAAATATTCTTAATGTATTAATATCTATTTTTCAAAAGTTTGGACAGTAAATGCCCCTTCTTTCCGGTCCGCAAATATTATAAATGAAGGACAATTCAAAACTGTTATTTGCAGCACTCGCCTGTCTTAAGCCAGAAGTATTGATATCATAACTAATTCCTATACCAAACTTGTTGTAATCAAATCTGGTGGAAAGGATTAAAGCATCCATCAACAATCCATTTTTATAAGTACCCGGATTCTGCCCTGCAGGAGGTGTTTCTGTTCTTTCGGAATTCGCCAATCTGGCCCAAAGTCCAAGCTGAAATGACTGTTCATCATATTTGGACTTACTCATATTGAATCGAAAACTGGTACCACCATTAAGTTGCCAATGTGGACCCTGGAAAAAACTAACTATCCCTGGCACCAAGCTGGTTTGTCTATTCATGGCAAATACCCCACCTCCATGTACAGTTAATTTAGGGTACAATGGCGCTGGTGTGTAATTATTAACTGGTAAATCCAGAATGTTGTTTTGCAAAGGTTCATTCAAGTGACTATAAGCCAATCCAAAATAATAATTATTCCTTTTATCCAGAACTGAAAACCACAGCAAGCCAACTGATAAATCAGCAAATAGAAATCCGGGGTCTAAAACGGATGGATCTCCTGGTAAGCCGGGATCGGGTCCATTTGTAGTGATCTGACTGCCCCATATTGCGTTGTGAAATTTGACCGACCGGGAATTCAAGCTTGCATCGGCACCAAATACTAAATAGTGAGCGGAAGTTCTTGATCCTGCCATTCTTTTACTGTAAGAACCCGACATTTTAAACTGAATGGTGGAAAAATCCAAAGCACCTGCTTTATCTCCCCAAAAGGTTCCCCCAAATCCAAAATAATCATATCTTCCAACAGGAATTTTTTGATCGAATGACATATTAAACGTATTGAATGCATTGGCTTTCAATACTGGAGCCCACTGATTCCGGTAATTTGCCACAAACCTCATTTTACAATTCATTACTCCAGTCATCGCAGGATTTAAATTGAGCGGAGACATATAAAACTGAGAGAAATGAATGTCTTGGGAGAATGCACCAATAGGCAATAATACCAATAACAATCTCAAAAAATTACGCATAACTACTGTTTTACCAAAGGTTAAATATACGGCCATTTCACCGACTCGATTGTCGCTTTTTTGCATTTCAAATCATATTTTATTTTAACTAATATATAACTATTTAATTTTTAATAATTAAAGCGCCAAATTCTTTCTGAAGTTCGTCGTCGTATCTATCTGCCGCTATTAACATGTTTTTTAAGTTGGCGCCCAATACTTCTTCTTCTAAAAATTGATCAAACATGACAAGGGATAATATGATGTCATTGCCCCTTACTCCTAAACAAAGACCCTCCAAAAGATCATTTTGCTGCAATAGATAATAATATATTTTTTTAATGTTTTCTTTTGGCAAAACGGCCAAAAAAGAGTCTGCCTCTATCATACCTGATTCTTCATGATAACTTAAAATTATATTGGCCGATCCATGGTCGAATTCCCAATTAAAAGGCCCCCTTCTGGTCAAACGAATATCATAACCCAATTTGGCCAGCGCTGTTTCGAGTACCTTTTTGGTGCCTTTAGGCTCATAAGGTTTAATGTCAGAAAGCATATTAATAGAGGCGCCACAATGTGGACAATACTTTTTTTCAGGATTAGGTTCGAAAACAATATTGTTACAAGATGGACAACGCACACCTGAAGTGCCATTTCCTTTCTTAAATTCATTAATACTATCCGCCAAATACTGGCTTGGCAGTGAAAACCCAATATTCTGTCCATTTCGGATAATAAAAGTATTCACGCCGATGACTCGTCCGTTATAATCTACCAAAGGTCCCCCACTGTTTCCCGGATTAAGTGCAGCGTCATGCTGGATGTACCGGATATCACCTTGCATGTGATTCACATTGCTGATAATTCCCTGGGTGGCCGTATATTTTAAACCAAAGGGATGGCCCACAGCCAGGATTGTGTCGCCTTCGCGAACTTTGTTTGAGTCTCCCAATCTCACTATCATTAAAGGACTCTCTTCTGGCAATTTGATAAAAGCCAAATCAAATCTGGTGTCAGCATATACCACCGGGCAAACCATGCGCTTTATTCCCTTTGCCTCAATGACAACCTCCTTGTTACCTCTGACCACATGCTCGTTTGTTACTATAATATCATCATCAGCAAGATAGAATCCCGTTCCAACTGAGAATGGTGTAGCAATTTGAATGACCGCACCTTTATATCGATCGATAATTTCTCTCATTTAAGATTTAAATTTAGGGTACTGACAAATCTTAAAAGACTTACACAAAAATCAATTCTTGAATTAAAAATTACAGAAATTTCCGAAGGCAATTCTGGATATTTGACACGATGCTTTTCAAGAATTTTACGAATTTTAGATTTAAGTTTTGTCTCAGACTTTGGAAAAGATGCGTCGTCTATTAATTCCGGACTTGGGATGCCAAGTAAATTAAAATATTCGGAATCATTGCACTGGAAATAAAAGTGCATTAACTCGTTGACAGGCTCAGGCAAAGAAAAATTGAACAACACATACCCTCCAATATAGTGGCATATCGCCAAACAAACCTCAGGATAACCCTGTTCTCTGTACCATTCCAATGGATTCATTTCGGAAGAAATAAATTCTGAAATAATCGCAAATGGAACTACCGATTTAACACCAAAAGTATGGTGTACATAATACAACTCCTTTACCAATTTTTCCTTTCCTATACCAGAAAGTTCTTTAATAATCTCCTTTAAATTTTCAGTCCTATCTAAAACATCTGTCCCATTTTGACTAAAATAGTTCTGATGAGCTTTTTCAATATACTCCATGGACTTGCCTTCCGGACTTATGAGGTAGTCGATTTTATACAATGCGCTTAAATAAACATAAGTCAATGCACCGGGATATTTTTCAACATCCAGTTTTCCAAGAACAGAAGGATCCAGAGCATTGTCAATGATAGATTTAAAATAATTGAATTTTATAACCTTTATTTCATCCGTATATTCTGTAATGTGTGTGGTATTAATGGCTTTTAAATTCTCAAATTCCGATAACAACAAATCATCTTGTTTATCTGCTTTAATAGCTACCTCTCTCAATCCATAGAATAATCTATAAGGAGATGCTTCCTTTGTGTAACCATCAAACTTAATGCTTAAATAATTTTCAACATCAATACAATACCTGCTGTGCTGTAGTTCTAAACAATTTTCCAAGAGTTGTCTCATCAAACCAATGCTAAAATCTTGCCCAAAAGCTATTTGAGACTTTGCTGAAAAATGATCCTGATTCATCCACCCAGTGACCAGTCTTGAACCCTGTTCCAACTCAAACTCAATTTTATCATTAAGTTTTCTAATCCTAACATTGTCGATGTTTGGAATCATCAAATATCTTAAGAGACATTCAAAAGACTCCAAATAATTTTTAGATTCAAAATCAGACATCGCCTGATCCCATAATTGAATTTGTTCAGAAGTTTTTACTTCATCTGAAGCTCTACCAAACCTAATCCATTGATGATCAGAATTCTTTGACTTAAACAACTTATCCAGAATTCCCATGATGGTGCAAATGTATAAATTCTAACGGGATCAATTCAATGAATAAGCAAAGTAACAAGTATGTTGTATTCATCTAAAATCGATCAGAAATAGGATTTGATTTTCCTATTCTTTGAAAAAATCATCATAAGGATTTTTCGCACTTCCTGACGCCACTTCAATAGGAACTTTTTCTTTGAGAGTTAGAGGCTTATCATCAGCAACAATTGCATCTTTTTCCTTACCCAAAATTAAAGAAACCCCCTGAGTTTCCCACTTCTCCAACATCTTAAGTCCTGTCTCTTCAAAGACCCCATTTTGCAAATCAACCGATGCCATAAAGTTTTCGGAGAGCTCCATGAATTGTTCCATTTCACCTACTTTCATGCTTACATCATCTGCCATCGCCTCTAAAGCTTCATCAAAAAGCGCCCTTTGGTCCTTGTCACCCGAAATAACACTCATGGCAGACTTCATAGCAGAATAACTGGCATGAATAGCGGTGCGTTCTTGCTCTTTTAGTTTAACCTGATCTGAAATGTCCTCCGCCATAATTTTGGAAGCATCATACATTTTACTGAGGACCCTATACAGAATATCCATCTTCCGATACAAGTCATCCAGTTTAATATTGGATTCTTTGAGCCTACCTGCTTGTCTAGTCTTCAAAATCATCACAGATTCCTCCTTTGACTTCTGCGCATCAGCTGCCTGGGATAAACTGGAATGAATTTCTTTTGAATTATTGAACATTTGCTCCTTCAACAAATGCATTTGTGAGCGCAATCTTGAAATCTGTTTATTCATTTTTCCCAAATTGTCTCTCAAATCTGAAACGTAAGATTTCAAAATACTTATGGGATCGAGCTTTACGAATAAACCCGTAATGCTTCGCATCAATGATTTGTACATAAACCACACCAAGTTGCGGGCTTTGTGATCAAGAACAACATAAAGTAAAGCTCCCAACACAATTAACATACCTGAAAAATACAACGCATTAGAGGCCAGACCAATTAATACTGGTAAAGAATTATAGAGCAACATAAATAAACCAACAAATAAACCGGCCAATACCAATCCACCTGTGATTCCTTCCGGTCTATCCCAAAATATCTTACTGCCTGGTTTCATTTATTCATTTTTAACTACAACTAAGCCAAATATTTTTGCATTTTCTGAATATCCTCCTCAATTTGCTGAACTATTGTTTTGTATGCCTCTTGAAAGTCCACCTTATTAGATTCATACTTTTGTTTAAACGAATCAGCTTCCTCTGAAATCTTATTAATTCTCTTTTCTTTTTCAATTAAAACTTGTTGCAATCGCTGAATTTCAGCTTTAATATCTTGGGTTTCTTTTTCAAGTTGTCCAAGTTCGTTTTTCCTTCCTTGAATTTGCTGGTCCAAATATTTTTGAGCAGACTGACTGAATGCAATTTCTTCGGTATTAAGAATGGAGATATATTTTTTAGCAGAATCAATCAAAAATGAAGCCTTCACATTCATTGTCTGGGCGGTAATGAAGGCCGTCTTGTAGGCTGTTTCTTCATTCATCTGGTGCATTTCAGCAACTGACTTCACTGCACTTTTGAATTCAATATAATCGAAACCAGGAGTATTGCTTTTTTCTATAACCCCTGCAAGAATTTCATAAAATTTGAGCTTACCTTCATTGGTGGGTTTCAACTCCAATGAAATATTCTCTGTTGACTTTGTTTCTTTATGATTTGAGTTGGAATCTTCAGTTCCTTCTGTAGCATCTGGCACGATGAAGACCGATTTAATTTTCTTTAAAATTGTCATACCAAGACAAGGTATTATAAAAGTTTTAGCTTGAAGCAGTGAAGTTATGATAAATTTTTGAAAGGGAATATAATATCCAACCCAAAGATGCAATAAGAAAGCGCATCTAGATTATATAAATTTGATATTCTGATAGTTAGCTTATCTGCCTCCTGACATCCCTCCCCCAGCACCATCTCCATCGCCTTGCTTTAAGTCATCATTAAGACTACCTTTTCTCTTCTTTTTTGCAGGGGCACCAAATTCCATTTTACCAAATCGATATTCAACACTTGCTCTGATTCCCCATCCTTCTATACGATTTTCTGAAATAAAACTAAACTCAGGAGATACAAAACTGGCATTCATTTTCATCCATTTGTGGAATGGGTTATCCACCCCAAAACTGATTGCTCCCTTTTTCTTCCACATTTCTTTCCTGGCTCCGAGATTGTATACAAACCATGTAGCTTGTTTACCTTGTGTGGTCAATCTGGGAGCCTGATAAAATCCAAACAAAGTTATGCTCCAGGTGGGAGTGATATTCACGTTTGCAAAACCATTTATATTAAAATTGATCGCATCATTTCTTACTCCAACAAATCTTTCACTTTCTATCTTTTGATAAAATAGATTCATCGTAGAATTCAAAATGATCTTTCCCAATTTCATGATACCACCATTCACACTAACCCCTGTAGAATACCCTGTTGCAAGATTATTATAAGTGGCGTTTGTAACACCAAGTGAATCAACAAACCGATAATTGTCAATAAGATTATTGGTAGTCTTGTGGTAAATATTAACATTAAGAGAATTATAATTCTTTGAATATCCACCACTCAATTCAAACGATTCTGTTAATTCAGGTAGCAACTCAGGATTGCCATAGGAGATATTGGTTGGATCGTTAAAATTGACATATGGATTCAGGTAAAACATACCTGGTCTTTGAATCCTTCTGGTATATGAACCCTTTACACTGGTAGCGCTGTTGATTTTGTATGACAATAAACCATTGGGGATCCAAGTACCATAATTATTTTTAAAATCACTTCCCTCTTGGACAAGGCCTTCTATAAATGTATGTTCGTATCGGACACCAACCCTTCCAGACAAATTTTTGACAATTGGAAAGGTAATTTGTGTGTAAGCTGCTCCAACATTCTGGATGTATTCAAAAAAATTATCTCTGCGAAGGTCACGTTGAAATACCTGAGATTCCAAGTTGAAGGTATCATAAAAAATATCGCTGGTCACATTTCTTAATATTGTTTTGGCACCTGTTTCAAAATTAAAATCCTTTTTCAATGGGTGCAAATAATCTACCGCAACAATAATTTCTTTGTTGACACTTTGGTTGGGTCCCTCTTCCCTATAATTTAAAATATTATTGATATCATATTGATCTGCCAAATATCTGGATATCCTGTTATTGATACTATATTGAGCGGAAGTTGAAAATTCCTTATCGGAATCCTTATCGAAAGAATGTTTGTAATCAAGTGAAAAGTCAGCTCCCAGATTTCTATTCAAATTATCACTTTCTCGTCTAAAGCTAAAAGGCAAAACATTGGTGTTGATTCCCGAGCTGGTGGTTAAGTCCATTTGGTTTGCGAACAAGCCAATTGGAGTCCTCACTGAAAAGGTAAAATTATCTTTTTCGGTTAAGTCATAATCGAGTGCACCTTGAGCGAACATTCCACCCCCTAAATTGGAAGATCTACCTGTTTGAGTTAGGAATAAAGTATCTGGAAAAATTAAATTTTCACGGGTATTGTCAGTACGACCATTACCACGCCATAAATGTCCTCCCAAATTACCAGTTATCCCCAATTTTCCCATCCGAATTGAAACATTGCTTCCTAAAAAGTTGCTTCTTGTTCCTGCACTAGCATTGAATCCGCCGCTTACACCTTGAATTTTTTTCGACTTAGTCACAATATTGATAATTCCTGCTGTACCTTCGGCATCATATTTGGCGCCAGGTTGTGTGATTACCTCGACTTTCTGAATAACATCCGCAGGTATCATTTTCAAGGCATCTTTCACTGAAGCAGCCATAATTGAAGATGGTTTTCCATTGATAAACACCGTCACATTACTACTGCCCTGGAGGGAGACATTCCCTTCCATATCGACTGTAAGCAAGGGTGTTCTACGAAGAACGTCAGCTGCATTTCCACCCTGAGTTGTCACATCTCGTTCGGCATTATAAACTATTCGATCAATTTTATTCTCGACTAGTTCTTTCTGCCCTGTGATGGTTACCTCTTCCAGTACTTTTGACACAGGTGAAATCAAAATTTTTCCTAATTCATGTTCTGTTTGGTCTTTATTGATTTTAAAAACTCCAATAATTTTTGACTCATATCCAATAAATGAAATTGCTATTTCATACTTGGCATTTTTCAACTCTTTAAACTTAAAATTTCCTTTTTCATCAGTAAATGCACCATCTACTTCCTTATGCTCCAAAGCTTCTCTGAGCACCACAGTGGCAAACTCGACAGGCAGGTTGGTCAGAGAATCAATGACCATACCTGATATTTTACCTACGCCAATGACAGGTTTTGAGGGCATCCCAGTAAATTGAGAGTAACCAAAAAGTGGAAAAAGAAACAAGAAAAAGCAATATTTCATCCTAGACCAATTTTTTAAAATGGATGCAAAAATAAATAAGGTTATTAATCTAATTAAAAATGATCGACCAACGTTCCCCTTTTGAGGACTAAACTGGTTAGAATTACTTCTTCGGATATGGAGGAGGGTCGGTTTCTTTAAATTGCTTTCCCTTTAATTGATCTAGCATATATTGGATGGCAGCATCCAACTGTTGATCCTCTCCTGAGAATTGGAGATATGGATCATTGTCTACCACGATATCCGGATCAACTCCATGACCTTCAATTTGCCAATCTTTCCCATCTACATCATATCGGGCAAATTCCGGTCTGTTGAGAAATCCACCATCTACAATGGGCAAGGTGCCTCGGATACCGACCACCCCCCCCCAAGATCTCTTTCCAATCACAGGTCCTAATTTTGATTTTTTAAAGCGATATGCAAAAATATCACCGTCACTTGCAGAGTATTCATCGATCAATGCAACTTTGGGTCCTACTATCTGATCTGTTGGTTCAAAAACAGGCGCTGCGTTTCTTGCTCTCGTGATTTGGACAGGCTCTCTTCTAAGACGTTCGATGATATGTGGACTGACATTGCCTCCTCCATTGCCGCGGTCATCTAGAATGACTCCCTCTTTTGAAAGCTGAGCATAAAAGTACTTAACAAACTCATTCAATCCATCAGAACCCATATTTGGTATATGGATGTATCCTACCCTTCCATTGGTGGCTTTATTCACTTTATCAATATTATTTTGAACCCAGGAATAATACAATAAACTCTGCTCATCAGCGATAGGAACAACAGCTACAGAACGCGCATTTGAGCCATCAGCCTTGCTACTCAATTTCAAACTAACTTGTTGGTTGGCCTTACCTACCAAAAGACTAAAAATATTGGAAATATTCTTTAAGTCAAATCCATTGATCTCTGTAATAAACTCTCCTTCCTTGGCATCCACCCCAAGATCTGTCAAGGGAGATCGGACAGATTTATCCCAGTTCTGACTTTTATACAATTTAACAATTTTAAAATATCCGGAAGCATCTTTGACCAAATCTGCTCCAAGAAGACCCATTTGAATTCTTTCTGCTTTGACATAATCACCCCCACCAACATAAGCATGACCGCAATTTAGCTCTCCTATCAATTCTCCAATAATGTAAGTAAGATCAATCCGGTGATTGACATAAGGCAACAAACTTGCATATCGATCCCTCATCAATACCCAATCCACACCATGCATTTTTGGATCGTAGAAAAAATCCCTCATTTGTCTCCAACACTCATAATAAATTTGCTTCCATTCTTCCTTCTTGTCAAGATTTACTTTCATTTGGTCCAAATTCAAAGATTGATCCAAACTCAATTTTGAATTGGGCAAATCAACAATATAGTATTTTCCCTGAGAATGTAAAGCCATCTTTTTACGATCTGCACTAATTACTGCTCCATTGATTTTTTCAGCCAACTCTGTCTCCTTTTGGTTTTTTAAATCATAAACACAAAGTTTTGGGCTTTCCTTCAAGGACGATCTAAAGTAATATAGTTTATCGTCTACGCTCATTGGAGAAAAGTAATTTCCAGCATTCACAGGAATCTCAACGACACGGTCGAAAATTCCATCAAAATCAATTTGAATATTTTTAACCCCACTTGAAGATTTTAAAACAGAGTCTTTCACTGCTGCTAAACCAGTTTTACCGGATGGTGCTTCTTTTAATTTTGATTCACCCTCTTTCCTTTCATCCAATTCCTTTTCTTTTGTAATAGTTACTTCATCAGATTTAGGAGCGAATGGATTTTTAACAGATTTATTCAACGGAATCAAATATGGTTTAGCCATATCAAAATAGGCATGGTTCCATTCAAGATTGTTATATGAAGGGTTAAAAGTTCTTCTAGATATAAAATAGAGATATTTTCCATCTGAGCTAAACTCAGGTGAAAAAGAGTCAAACCAGGGTTCTGTAACAGTGTGCATTTTCTGATCCTCCAACGAATAAATATTCACCACAGTCTTACCTTTTCTTACTGGATTTGTAAAACAAACAAATCGACTATCCGGAGACCATGTATAATTTCTCAGTTCAAAAACATCAGATTGAAAAATTTGCTTTTCTTTTTTTTCTTTTACATTGATGATATACAAATTTTGATTTCTGTCACTATACATCAATTTTGATCCATCGGGTGACCACACCGGATCATACTTGTAATTTTTACTTTGAAATGTCAATTGTTCCATTTTTTCAGAACCATCTGATTTTTGTATGTAAACTTCATCTTCACCACTTCTGTCTGAAACAAATGCGATAAATTCTCCATTTGGAGACCAAGCAACAGACCTGTCATGGGCTCCTGATGATTGGGTTAAATTGCGGGTGGGACCATTTTTTGAAGGTACTGTAAAAATTTCACCTCTGGCAGAAAAAACCATTCGGTTTCCATCAGGTGAAATATCGAATGAATATATATTATCCTTTGCATTGATCCATTTGTTTCTACCCTCAGACATATCTTCTTTAATCTGGATATTCACTCTATCAAGCTTTTTTGTCTTCAGATCAAACAAATAAATATATCCCCCATTTTCGAAAACAATGGCCTTGTCTCCAAGTGAGGGAAACTTGATGTCAAACTCTTTAAAATCTGTTAACTTAATGGTTGATTTTGATTTTAAATCATACTCATATAAATTCATGCGACTGTCCCTGTCGGATAAAAAGTAAATCTTATCCCCGTGCCACATGGGGAAAATATCTTGGGCGTTGCTGTCCGTTATTTTTGCTGTTTGCTTAGATTCAAAATCAAACACCCAAATCTCGTCTGCCTGTCCGCCTCTGTACCTTTTCCAGGTTCTGAATTCTCTAAAGGTTCTATTAAATGCGAGTTTTTTCTTGTCTGGTGAAAAAGAACAAAATCCTCCATGTGGCAAGGGAAGTTTCTCTGGCATAGAACCATTGATATCTACCGTATAGAGTTGACCTTTCCAATCATTAAAATCTTTCCATCTTGACCTAAACACCACAGTTTGATGATCCTTCCAACCCATACAGATATTGTTTGGCCCCATTCTATCCGATACATCATCTCTTCCAAGTGTTGCTGAAAATGTAACTCTTGATGGGGTGCCTCCCTCGGATGGCATGGTATAAATCTCAGAATTTCCATCATATTGACCTGTAAAACTAATTTTGGATCCATCGGGTGAAAATCTGGGAAATATTTCCATTCCTTCATGGCTGGTTAGTCTTCTCGCCAGTCCACCCTCCGTAGAAACCAGATAAATATTACCCGAATAAGTAAAAGCTATTTTACCTGAATGGGTGGCCGGGAATCTCAGCAATCTTGCTTCCTGTGCCGTACAAATTATAGCAAGAAATAAAAATAGTAAAACAAAAGTTTTTCTGTACATACCGTTGATATCATTTAAATGCAAAAATACGAAAGTTTTCGTAGATAGGATGGTTTAAATTGAATTGTCTGCCCTTCTGGTTAGTTAATCTCTCTAGACTTTTTGAAGAATTTGTTCCAACAAATGAGTTTGTTTGGAAATAATGGATTTGAGTTGTTCATTAGAACTATTTTCAGAAATTGTCGGAAGATCAAGTTTTGTAGAGATTTTGGCACACACATGCCATATCTCTTTGATCTCTGGACCAGGTATTGAATAAGATCCAAAACCCACATTATCCGAATATAGCAATAATTTTTTTTCTGATCTCAATAGGTTAGAAACGCGCTTTACCAATACATCCTGCTGTGTTATAATGACATAAATTGGTCCGTTTTTTAATTGATTTTCCCAATAGAATGGGTGCAAATACCTGCAAATAATCAAATCGCCATGTTCAATCGTTGGGCTCATACTTTCGCCGGAAACTTCAAAAGAGCGCAGAGTTCCATCTGATGTAAACTTTAAATCAGGCAAACTATATTTCGGTAATTCATCTATAAACAGAGGATCCGAACCTAGCCCGGGATATCCGGCCTGAGCAGCTACAGGTACATGGACAATCGATTCTTTTCCCTTCCTGTCTGAAAATATGGTTAAAATTTTAAAATTTTGACTAGAGTCATATCCAAGAAACAATGGCCTAATACCCTGGAATAGAAAAGATGGGTTTACCTGAAAAATTTCGACAGCTTTCTGAATCAGTTCTACATTAACATCTCTTCTACCCTTCAATATCTCATGCATGGTTTGCGGAAGAACTTCCAAAGACAATGCAAATTGACGAGCACTTTTGACTAAATTTGTTTCCAATAGCTCGTGGTAACATTCTATAAAACGCTGAGAAACAACATGATTCATATAAACATATTATTTTACGCAATAATATGTAAAGATAGATAGAATATTCCACCCGTATGATAGAATCATAAAATAATGGATCATATCTATACAAAAAGCCCTGGTTATCTGACTAAAGTCACATTGCCTTTTTTGAAGTAGGTTTGTCCATCGACGCACAATACCTTAAAGTAATAGGCATAAACGTCCGGGGCCAAGTCCTGCCCCATGTAAGTACCATCCCAACCTTGATTAACATCTCTTGATTCGAATACTTTTTCACCCCATCGATTATATATATACATTTCCAATTCCTCGACGAAATTACTTCGAACTCTGAATTCATCGTTGAGATTATCGCCATTTGGAGAAAATATATTGGGTATAAAGACATCAGATTCATCACAGTTTGGTAAAATAACAAACACGGAAACCTCCGCAATATCTTCACACATATCCTCATTGATGGCCTTTACCCTAAAAACTGAAGAGGTCTTGGGTGTGGCAATTGGATCTGTGCAAAAAATACAATCTAAAACAGGAGGACGTTGAGGATTTAACCATTCATAACCACTAAATCCGCCAGTAACGTGAAGTGTTGTACTTTGACCCAAATAAATCGTATCATCATCTGCCCATGCAAAAAGAGGTGGCACAAACTTGCTGATGTTCACTTGAAAACTATCTCGGTATTTACATCCATATTCATTGGTAAAGTCCACATAAAAGACTGTTGTATCTTCTGGTTTTACAATGACGTATTCATTTGCATTTTGCTTATTGACAATATATCGATCGGGAGACCATTCGAAAGTATATCTATGGCCATCCAAAGGCACAAATTCAATTTTGCCATCTGATCCCAAACAGAAGTTCATTCTTCCAATAATATCATAATTCGTATCAATGGGAATCACCCGAAATGAATCAACATCTGTACACCCAAAAATATCAGTTGCAAAAGCTCTAATATATTGTGAGTCTTTAAAATGTCTAAGCACTTGATACCCATCTCCCAAAAATCTACCTATTCCATCCAACCATTCCACTTTTGCAAGTTGTTTTGTTCTTGCTTCAAGCAAAAGATCCACAGGGTGGCAAAGAACAGTATCGTTATTCACCTCTAATTCTATGGGTGGAGGTACAAATACAGTCACAGGTCTTTCAATAAAACAATCGGGTAATCTTTTATCAGAGATTCTCACTACATAAGTTTTGGTTTCCGGAACACTAGCAAGTGGGTTAGGACTATTGATATTGTCCAAGAAATCAGGTGGAGACCACAAATAATTATAACTCAAATCGGGATCTGGATTGAGATAAACTGGTTCCTTATTGCAACTCAAAATAGTGTCCACCAAATTCACTTTAACAAAACCTACATTAATAAATTTGCTAATTTGATTATTACATTCAGCTCTTACGATCAGGGTCACCAAATAAGTTCCTGTATCCCTGTATTCATGAATGGGATTTTGAGCTGTGCTGGTATCACCATCTCCAAAAATCCAAACATAATTGCCGGGTTCACTGCTGTTAATAAAACTAACCAGTGTATTGTCACAATTTTTATCAACTTCAAATGTTGCTTTCGGCTTACAGATCATATCAATATTCACAGTATCAACTCCTCTGCATTTGAACTGATTCTCTACATTAACGATATATTTCTGGTCGTCACAAAATGGATAAAAAGCCACAATGGTATCAGTACCTTGTCCGCTTAACACCCAATTATTTGGGGACCATATATAGTTCAATCGGTGTTCCGGTCGCAGATTTGACAAAAACAATTTGAAAGTATCACCTTCACAAAATTTAAAATCATTGGATTCCGTATCTGTTATTACCTTTTCATTTCGAACAGATATACTATCCATTCCAGCGCAATTTTCAGCTGACATTGCCCTTAAATAAAATGTTTGGCGATCCGGCACTCCAACTCTTAGAGTGGGGTTGCCCTGATTAAAAATATTTGTAAAATCTCGCGATGTTGACCATTCAATACTGCTTGGAACTCCGCCAGAAGCTCTCAAGGTAAAAGTATCCTGACAGATTACAGTATCTCCCAAAATATCAATATCCAACAATTCATTCACCCTGATGATTACAGAATCAACTTCTGTGCATTGTCCATCGGTAATGGTTACATAGTATGTAATTGTACTATCTGGAGTTGCAATGGGATCAGGGCAGTCCGTACAATTGATCCACTTGGAGGGCGACCAATTATAACTAAATCGGTTATCAGGATTATTGATAATTTTAGTTGATTCTCCAATACAAATAGGGATTCCACCTGAAGGAAAATCAGGCTTTAAACTATTTATATTATATGTTTTATCAATAGAGTCCAAACATCCTCCATTGGATTCAATCCACAATTTTAATTTAGCCTGACCAGTATCAGTTATTGTAAAATTTGGATTTCGATCACTTGCTGAATATTTTTTTCCCTGGATCTCCAATTCCCACATCCAGTTTTTAATTCCAAGTAGAGAATCAAATGATTTGTCTCGAACATTTAAAAAAATTGAATCTCTACATGGCCCAAAACCTAAATCAAAATCTGCACCAAGCTGTGTAGAATCATAGATATAAATATCTTTATAGCTGGTATCAATACAATCTTTGGCTCGGATTCCAACAAGTGCCACTTTATACTTTCCAGGCCCTGGAAATGTATAGCTTGGATTTGTGTCCTTACTTGCTGGATTCAAATTTGGATAGTCAAATAGCCAAGTATAATCTTTTGTGTTCCTACTCTTATTCGTAAAGTTAACTGTTAAGTTCTGATCACAAATAACATCGCGGTCCGTGTCAAAATTTGAAACAGGATTTGTGGTACAAATCCTGACGTTGTATTGAAAATCTCTTCTGGTAATTGAAAGCAATACACCATTGCTATCAAACTCACTTACACAAACTCCAATGAGATACTGACCGATGATGGGATCAGGCTGTCCTGTGATAAGTCCCGTTGCCCGATTGATCTGAAGGGGTATGGGCCCACCCATAGGGTCCAAAACAGAATAGGGTTGTTTGTACTGCACTGGTTCTTGTAAAGGTTGTCTTGGCGTGGATGGTTTAGAGTTGGCAGTATCTGCTCCAACATAAGGCGCGCAGAAATAATAATAAAAGGAATCCTTGTGCTGGGTGTCTCTTGAATCTAACGCATTCATTTGAAAATTAACTGGTCTATCACCACAAACATAAACAGGTGGCCACTCTCCTATTGCTGGGCCAGAATTACATCTACGCAATCCCGCTTCGGTAATCACAAGTGTATAGGTTGCGCCTGTATAAATTGGATCTAGTATATTCGTAATTGAACTATTTCTACAGCATCTTTGATAGGCCAAAATATAGCCTCCAGATCGAATTGGCAATATTACTTTCCCAACATAAGTGGTTGTGTGAACACAAACGTCACCCCCCACAACCTCACATTCTGTTCTCAGAATTTCATTCAGTGTATCATCTTTGCTGAATGGAATCGTTATAACTCCAAAACGACCCAAATCTCTTAACACATTTCCTTTGCTATCAAAAATTCCTATATGTGCTGGATCATCAAATTCTGCCTCCGGAGAACCGAGAAAACAATCTCTCCTCAATGTCAATAAAATAGTGTATTCATTGGTTTTCATATTGCTGCAATAATACGTTATCTGACCACCAACGATATGTGTCCCCTTCAATTCATTCACAAGAGTGAATGAAAAAAATGCCATCAAAAGTATAAAAACTCTGCGTAATGGATCTACCATTTTTTTATCATTTATATTAGACAAAATTTCAATTTTATAACCTACTATCATCATCAACTCCTTTCAAAATTTCCAATATTTCAACCCTTCTTTCATATGCTGCCTTTAGATTGTAGATGGAATTCCTCGTATCTTCCAGGCTATCACTAACATCAGTCGATGCCTTGGATTCACCGTATGGAATTTCAACAATTTCCAAATTCTTACTCACAATAAAATCATGGAACGATGATTGATTGTAAATGTCAAATTCATTTCTTATACTGTTTACCCGACGGGATGACAATTTCTGATTGTAATCTGATTTAGCGCGAGGAGATGCATAACCTTTCAGAAAAATGTCAATTTCGTGACCTTCCTGTAATATTATCAAAAGTTTATCCATAAAAATTTCCAACTTATCGCCATTCAATTTGACATCCTGTTCAAAAAACGTATTGTATTCCTGAACAGCCTTTTCCTTTGCAACACCCCTAATACCTTTGGTAAATTCCTTTATATAAATATCCTTTTTGCTCACATAGTCATTGTATATTTTCGAAAAAAGGACATTGGTTGTATCTGATTCAGATCTTGGATTGGGCATGTCATTGTCAAAAAATAAACGGATGGGTAATAATTTTCTGAGTTCAGCGATAGCACTCAACTCCAAAAATAGTTTTCGGTTTAAAATGGGTTCGTCAGCTGTTTCTTTGGAAGAAATCAATAATTCTGTTGACTCGTACTTATTTTTAGTGGCTGAAAGTTTATAGTTTGTTCCTTTAATTAGGGTAAAGTGAAAGTCATTTGAATCTGGATTAAGGACTTCCTGTAATAAGATTTTGTTATCTAGATCCCAAAGCTGAACAACTACACCCTTCAATAAAGCATTGGTGGTTTTCTCGAAAGTATAAACATTCAACTTCTTTTCTTCTCTTAAATAGAGATTTTTCTTAATCGGACTGTGATCATGTAAATCAATGGTTGAAATCAAAACCGAATCCGGTAAGAAACCACTTTTTTCTGCCACCAATTTGTATTTTCTATCCTCAATCAGTTTGAAATTATAATCTGATCTATCCGGAAAATTCAACTTGGTCACCAAGGAGTCACCTTCAGTGATGTCATAGAGTTTTAAGCTGACTCCATTTAGATCAAGTGAATCAAAGGCATCTTTTGTGTAGGCAAACATCTCAATAGTAGCTGGTGTGATAGTAAGCTTGTATATATCGTAACAACAAGCTTGCATCACTTCGTCAATGTAAAAAGATCCTGGTCTATTTGAAGTCATATATGCAGACCTTGATACAGATCCTTGAGAAAAACCAAGCTCGTCATAACTGGTATTGACAGAAGATCCCATATTGATGACCTTTAAAGAATCTTTTCCTCTCCAACTAAACTTAAACACATCCTGGCCACCAAAACCTGGATAGCCATCGCTGCTGAAATACAGGGTCTTTGAGGTTGAAACATAAAAAGGTGTATATTCATCTTTGGATGTATTCAAAAAATCAAGATTTTCCGATTTGCTTACCTGACCGTCATGAGACATTAATGCTGTGTACACATCATACCCTCCCTTTCCATTGGGCTTATTGCTTGAATAGTAAATCCTGTCTAATTCTGCGATTTCGTCGTATGAAAATTTAGCTTGTGTAGAAGAATACCCAGGATAATTTACCTCTTCACTTAACCTAATCGCCTTGGACCAATCATCATTATTTTTCAGTTTGACCCACAATTCACAAAGTAGTGAAGTATTGTTTTCTGAATAGTTACAAATGGTAAAAATAAACTTGGTTTGATCTCGATTGAATGCCGGATGGGCTATAAAGCTTTTGTTGTCCAATAGCCCTGCTTCAACTGAATCCATTTCATTGTTCAATTCATCAAACTTTAATATCTTACTTCCTGGCATCTGCCATTTAGATTTATCCTTTGGATCAACCCTCAATCCAGAGTAATAGATTTTTTGATTCATTTCTATTGGAGCTGATTCATTTTCTCTTGTATTTATTGGGCCTTCCAGTCTTTTGGTTTTGATAAGTGCATTTTTCTTGCTCAAATTTTCTCTTGCCCATTTTATCTGTTCCAGTCTAAATTTTGCATTGTTTAAAATATCACCGGTATCAACTTCCTGACCAATGAATGTTTGGAATAAATTTTGACTTTCTTGATACCTACCCTGTCTGAATACAGATTCTGCCAAAAGAAATCTAACTTCGGGATGCCGATCTTCAAAATCCGAATTGGTAATTTGGCGATAATGAAACTCAGCTTTCTGAAACGCATTTAGTGCGAACGCGGATTGTCCAGCCAAATAATGCAATGTATCTTGTTGAACCTTGTATTTTAAAGCATCCTGTATCAAGGTATAAGCTTCATAATAATTCTGCTTAATGATCGAGTGATGGATTGGTTCCCAATATTTTCCAAAGGATGCGTAAGTCTGTGCACTTATAGGGCTAATTAATATACAGCAAGAAAAAAATATGACAATATGTTTGAGCATGAAAGACTTCTATTATCAATTAATAAATAGGACATTTTTTGTAAACACCAGGACTTTTCACCCCTTTAAAGATGTGTTGCACAGTAATTTCCGGTCCTCCTCTTCTCCGAGTAGCTGTCTGAAAAGCCGAGGTATTCATATCATAACTACCTGAGATTAACCAATTTTTGTATTCAACTCCGATATGAGGGATCATCGCATCCTTCAACCTTGAATTTAGGCCAACTAAAAGATTTAAAACCTGACCAGGCGTCTTGTTCAAATACAATCGAATCATACTGGAGAGAACTGTTTCTTGATAAACATCCTGTTTTCCATGCATACCTCCAATAGAAAGGTCCAGAAAAGATCCCAGTCCAATAGATACCAACATTGTACCCGCAAACCTTATTGGAAGCTTGGATTGAACATTGCCAGCACCATCAAAACTTTGATTGGGTTGATTTAAATGAAATGCAGCTCCATTCAACATTAATCTGGTCCGTCGAGTCAAGAAAAATTCATATCCCAAGCCTGCGCTTAGATCCATAAAAAAGCTACCGACATGATTGAATGACTCCATCGATCCAATGGTAGGGTCAAATCGGTCCCCATTCCATTGAACATCCCATCTCAATTTCTCTTGATTAAATCTTCTTTGTGCAACCGCTGAGTTTGCTCCCAGGGTAAGTATATGCTTACTACCAAAATGATGGCTATATGAAATACTTCCTACCAGTTTAGCTAAATTTAATCTTGAATCTCCCGCCTGGTCATAATCCATACCAATTCCAAAGTTAACTCTTCCGGGTCTCCTTGTAAACCTCCATTTGGTATCATACCATAAACTTGCGGTCATATATGGTACAGGTACAGATAACCATTGATTGCGGTAATTGGCAGTGACTCTATGATCCCCGTCAAACTGACCCGTTAATGCCGGTGATAAATTATGATAATTGTAATTAAATTGTGAAAAATGAATATCCTGTCCCAATAAATCCTGGGCGTAGATGCTCAAAAACAGAATGACATATCTATAATGCATAAAATATGTATATTTTATTCAATAATTGTTTGCTTAAATAAAGTGGAATTTCGGAATGTATGGGACCAGAGAAAAAGGCTATTCCTATTTGTAATGTCAAAGGTAGTTAATAATTAATATTCTCAAATAAAATTTACACCAACAATTCTGCAGAAAGGACTAAAACTTCGCAATTTCGACATATATTATTGATTTTATGGTAATTACATATAATGTTAATATATATTAAACGAATATTTTATGCCCAAAACATTTAAACATAATATGTGAAGTAAGTCCTTTTCTTTATTCTTGGCTTTAAAATCTACCTTTGTCAATACATTGTAGTCCTTGATGAAATTTAAACTAACAGATAATCAAGTCAGACTTCGGCTGAAATTAGAAGAGGTTGAGCATTTAAAAGACTATGGCATCCTCACTCTAAATGTAAGTTTTGGTTTAAATCAATCTGATTATTTAAAGGTCTCCATTGTAATTTATGGTGAAAATAAAGCATCTTGCAGATTTCAGAATAATCACTTCAGGGTCTTTATACCAGAACCCCGATGGACAAAACCGTTAAATAATCAAATCGATCTTTTTAAGGGATTAATTGAACAGACCCAAGACCAATTCACTGAACTAATCATAGAACAAGACCTTCCATGTGACCACAATTCCAAACATATAAATTAAAATATCTGTGAACCTTCATAAATTCAGATCGGTCAATATTCAAGAAGGAACATTTTCACAGGAAATCCTCAAATGGAAATCTGGCCAGATTTCTAAACAATTAGATAAATTGGCATTGGAAGAACCTTTGGAAATTGTTACCAGGTATAGAGACGCTGCACAGGATAAATCAAAAGTCATATCCATCACCATGAGGACTCCGGGTTGTGACAAGGATCTGATAATTGGCTTTCTCTTCAATGAAAATATAATCACCTCCAAAACAGATATTCTGGAAATTGATTTTAAGTTCAATTGCAATGGAGAGGGACAAGAACATCAAACAGCAATTGTGGTTGTTGATCCGAAATTAAACCTTAGAATTGAATCCCTTGACCGACATTTTTATACCAACTCAAGTTGTGGCGTATGTGGCAAAACTGCCATCGACCTGGCCTTAGACTATATGGCTTATGTCCCTAAATTGTTGAATGAATGCATCGATCCAAGTAGTATTTGTGAATTACCGGAAAAATTGAGATCTCACCAGACTGTTTTTCATGAAACTGGTGGTATTCACGCCTGCGGCATTTTTGATCTCAACCAAACACTTATCCACTATGCTGAAGACGTAGGGAGACACAACGCTATGGATAAACTTACTGGATTTTGTCTGACACATCAACTAGTCCCGGCAGCAGATCATATCTTGGTGTTAAGTGGAAGAGCTAGTTTTGAACTCATCCAAAAAGCCATGTCAACTGGATTTCCAATTGTGATATCTGTCGGAGCTCCCAGCCATCTGGCGGTAGAATTGGCCAGGATCAGTGGTATGACTTTGATTGGTTTTGTGAAAAAAGAAGGATTTAATATCTATTCAGGTGACCATAGAATCAAAATGTAATAATATACTTCTGTGCGTCAATTGGAAAAGAATCTATAAAATCAAGGTACAATTTCTGTAGACTTACCAAAATGTGTTACGAAACTTTTGAATTCATTGGACAATTGAACATTATTGGTTGCCTTAAGATAGCTATCACACAATGCATTCAATGTTTGGTACATAAACCGATCCATTTCGATCACCTGCATTTCCTTAGTCCAAATATCCAATTTCAAGGTGTCTAGACTGCTTTTTTCAAAAATAGATATCAGTAATCCTTTGGCCTCAGTCGGCGAATCAGAATCTGAATCTTGAGCGGTCCATAAGACCTTCTCCGGAACATTTAAATCATCCAAATGTACTTCTATTTGAATTTTAGAAATTTTACCCATCTTTATTTTTTTACAACCACAGAATAATATTTGCAATGTTGACCACCAAAAATACCCAATCCACCCACAATGTTTGATTTGATTCTCACATAAGATGAAAAAGGTCCTTGTCTAGTTCTACTTACCTCGAGCGTGTTCCAAAAATCAAAATGATCTTTATCGATAGTACACCACTTGACTCGAATGGTATCGCCTAATTTAAAATATCCAGTAGTGTCTGAAAAAGATGAACCAGGAACAGTAGCCTTTTGAAGTGTAAATTTAAACTCTTGCCCGTCAAAAAAATAATCATCTGTTACAGATGTAAATCCTGCGATCAGATTTTCATTTTGACCTGCGGTAAAAAATCTATAATAATTTGAAACATTTGGCGTGTCCTTAATTTTGCAAAATAACTGCAAAAAAGAATCTAATTTCTTTCCCGGAACATCCTCAAACCAAATGGAGTCAAGTGGTACAAGGGATGGAATGGTGGTCTGAGCACTCACTATTTCATCTTTAACATACACTTTCAGTTGATATATATTTCCTTCAGATGGTTGCAAGGTGCCTGACAAATCTGTATAAATGCAAATGTCGATTGCCACACTATCCGGATTTAATCCCAATCTATCAAGAGCCAATTTCTTTAAGTCAGGTGGTAGGTCATTCAAACATAATTCATCCAATAAAATTCTTTCACTATTTACTTCAATAAATGCGCTATCTGCTTTTATAAATAAATCTTGTATTCTATCTGCAGAAAATTTATCGTAAAATGCAGTCGTTTTTGTTAATATTAAATAGAAAGGAAATCCTTCATTTGATTTTTCAAGATATGCTTCAATTACAAGCTGAGGATTTACATTTGTACCATCAGGTATAAATTCTTCCTCGCATGCCAAACATCCTAAAATCAATAAAAAACCGATATACAATCTAAATTTCATTTTCTTATTGTTTTGAAGTCCAATTAAAATTCCAGGTGACAGCAGGTATAATCGGAAATAGCGACACCTTTACTGCAGTAGCTCCAGCATTACCTGTCAAAACATTGTCGTTTAGAGAAGTGTAAAAGAAAAATGGGTTTTGTCGATTGTATAAATTGTAAAATGAAAATGCCCAACTACTTGTAAATTTTTTTGGACCCATTGCCTTCTTTTTATAAATAAATGACAAATCAAAACGATGGTAATCATCAAGACGTGCACTGTTGCGTGGGCCATATTCAATGTTTGGTCTGCCATCAATAATAAATAAAGCCTGAATGGGAGTAAATGCCCTTCCGGTTGCATAAATAAAAGTGCCCGAGACCTGCCAATTCTTATTAATCTGGAATGATTGAACAATGGAAACATCATGGGGTCTGTCAAATACTGCTGGAAATATCCTCCCTTCCTCAATTTCATCAAACCATCTCTCCGTTTTACTCAAAGTGTAACCAATCCAACCATTCCACCTCCCCTTTTTCTTTTGAATAAAAAGCTCTAATCCATATGCTCTTCCTTTTCCAAAAACGAATTCTCTTTCGATTTCGGACGAAAAATTTTCGACATAACTTTCCCTGTAATCAATCTGATTTCTCAAATCTTTGTAATAAACTTCTACTGAAGCCTCAATCTCGTCATTCAAAAAATTTCTGAAGTATCCCGCTGAATACTGCAATCCAATCTGCGGTTTGACTATTTGAGAGCTCGGAACCCACACATCAGCGGGCAGTGTGCTACCGGAATTACTTACCAGATGAATGTTCTGACTGGCGATGGAAAACCCACCTTTAAAGGATGAATTTTTATTAAGCATATAATTAAAAATCAAACGCGGCTCAGGTACTAGATATGTTTTAACTATATCATTCTGATCGAATTCCTCACCATTTAAACTGCTTGTATATGGTCCGGTAAATAAAAAGCCGGTAAGACGCACTCCTGCATTTATTCCCAACTTCCGATTGAATCTTATATCATCAGAGGCATAGAACTCAAGCTCATGTCCTTGTTTTGGGACAAGGCCTGATGAAAAATCAACTTCACCATTGGATGCATTTACCAAATTTGGAGTCAATTTATGGAATGTATACCTAGAGCCAAACTTAAAGTGATGTGCTGTTGCCGGATAATAATCCACATCAAACTTTACAGAGTAGTCTTCAACACCAGATCTTACATTGACAAAAAAATCTTCCTGACCAGCTTGCAAACTAAACTTATAGTCATTGTATATTAGAGATAAATTGGAAAATGTATTTTTACTGATTACTCGATTCCATCTAAATGTACCTGTACTATTTCCATATGGGAGTTTAACATTGAATCCCCTGTCACTATTTGAAAATTTAAACACATCTCTACCAAAATATCCACTTAAATAAATTCTATCTTTTGCATTAATGCGATAATTGACTTTGGCATTCCAATCATAGAAATAATAATTGGTTCCAGCAAATGATGTTTGCGAAATAAAAGGTTGGGCCAGATCCAAAGCATATGTTCTGCGACCAGATAATATAAAAGAGCTCATACCTTTGGCAATGGGTCCTTGTATCGTGAGTCTAGAACTAATTAGCCCTATGCCTCCCTCTACTTCGAAATCCTCATTATTGCCTTCTTTCATTTGAACATCTATCACAGAGGATATTCGACTACCATACTCAGCGGGCATACTGCCTTTAATCAATTTGGTATTTTTGATGGCATCACTGTTAAAAACACTAAAAAATCCCAAAAGATGTCCTGTATTGTAAACCACCGCTTCATCCAACAATACCAAATTTTGATCAGGTCCCCCACCCCGTACATAAAGCCCTGCGGTCCCTTCTGTTGCTGAGGATATACCAGGAAGTAACTGCAAAGTTTTTAAGATATCGACCTCTCCCAATAAAGCGGGCAATGATTTGATCCTCTCCACGCTGAGATCCACGGTTCCCATTTCATTTGCCTGAATGTTTTTTTTCAAATCTTCTGCAGATATTATTATTTCTTCCAACAAGACCCCTTCCGTTAAAGACACCTGAATGGTACTATCACGTTGGAGATGAATGGAAATTTCCCTTTGCTGATATCCAGTATAAGAAAATACCAAAAGAGTGGGCGCTTCCGTCAACTTTATTGAGTAAAAGCCATATGAATTCGTAACAGTGCCATTGGAAGGATTTTCTTTGACATAAACATTCACACCGATTAGATTCTCACCTGTGTTTTTATCCACTACAGTACCATAGAGTGTTTGATTTTTGATTTGTGAAAAACCTGAAGTGCTACACACCAAGAACAGAATTGAAACTATTCCGAAGACAATAAATTTCATCCTCAAAAAACAGAAATTCAAATTCATTGTTTAATTAAAATAGGTTTCAATTGAAATCCTCTTTTTTTCAAAATTCTTAACATTCCATATTTCCCAGATAGATGTGCTGCTCCAACACAAATAAATGGCTTGAATTCACCAAGTTGCTGCATTAACGCTTCCGACATTTCTTCATTTCTTTCATTTATCATCCACTTTCGCCATTTTCCCAACTGACTTTTGCTAATCCTGTAGAGAAGATGAATATCCTGATTTAAATATGCCAAAATAATTTTTCTAATTTTTCTCCTTAAATCAGAAATATGATTGCCGGCTTTGACAAGGCCTCGCATTTGATCCTCTAAAGGAATTCTATCTAGATATGAATAATGTCTTTCAAATTCTTCAAGTCCGCTAGCTGGAATTTTTAATCTCCGGGCGAGTTGATAAATGACCCCATCCAAGTGCTGATCATCCAAACTAAAACCAGCAACTTTACAAGAGAGCAGGTTCAATAATACAACAGGCTTTTGCCTAAAATCTAAGTGTATCTCGTCCCCTAAATACTTGTGCAAAACATTATATAGCTTTGTCCATTTCTTAGGGCTCAATAAATTTTGATATGACAGCCCTTCCTTCATTTGAATATAACTTGAAATATCTGAAGATTGAAGAAACTCAAAATTTACTTCATTCAATACCAAATTACATTCCCTTATGTAAGGTTCTAAGGCATCAAGCAAAGATTGCTGGTTAGGTAAAGCCAAATGAATAGATCCAAAAAGATAGCCCTGATGATTATTCTGATCTGAGAATTGCCAAAGCAGACTGGATACTTTACCCATATTTATTCAGACTGCTTGTACGGTGCTGGTTAAATTTTACTCCACTACGATGGGTAGCTTTTTCAATGCTTTAATGGTCGAAAGATTCATTAATGTCTTAATTCTTTCAACTTCCGTGATTGAAGCTAATTTCTTAAACAAAAGATTCTCATAGCTCTGCATATCTTTACAGATGACACGCATTAAAATATCGGCATCGCCCGTTATTACAAAACATTCAATGATTTCGTCAATTTTTTTGACTTTATCCATAAAACTAGACAAAGCATTTTCCTTACTCCATTTAACGTTTACCAATACAAAGGTGCTGACAAATAAATTCACTTTTTGTGGGTTAACCACGGCGTGATAACTTTCAATGACGCCTGACATCTCAAGCTTTTTAACCCTTTCCAGGGTTGGAGCAGGTGAAAGGCCAATTTTCTTGGAAAGCTCAAGATTGGTAATTTTGCTATTCTCTTGCAGAATATTTAAAATTTTGACATCTACCTTATCAATCTTATCACTCATATTGAATATTTATTTAAATTACACAATAAGATTCTAAATAAACCTCAAAATTAGAATTTTATTCTTAAGCTTACTTAAAAGGATATTACAATTAACATTTTTTTAATAAAATTGAAAAATAATTGATGGTTATCAATTTTACAATTGACAAGCATCAACTTTAGACAAATTAAGATCTTAAACGGTAAATTTCTTTCTATGGAAATATACCAAGATTTGCATAATCGTTGGATATTTTCTCCAAAGCCACAATAAAGGCTGCATTCCTTAAACTTCCGGACTCCGGTCGGGATTCATAAGTCTTCCAAATCTGTTGAAAAGAGCTAACCATTGTTTCTTCCAGACCTGATCTCACCAAATCTATTTCATCCGCTCCCTGAGTCAACAAAAGTTTTTCTTTATCAGAAATTCTTTTACCAGACAGTTCTTCCACTTTTTCAATCATTCTGCTGTATAAATTGCTGTCAAACCTCTTTTCCATTCTGCCAAATCGCATGTGCGATAAGTTCTTTAGCCATTCAAAATAAGAAACTGTCACACCCCCCGCATTGAGGTACATATCTGGCACTATTAAAATACCTTTTTTTAATAAAATTTCTTCAGCATCTGCAGTAACTGGTCCGTTTGCAGCCTCACCAATTATTTTGGCCTTAATCCTGTCGGCATTTTCGGCGGTGATTTGACTTTCAAGAGCCGCAGGAATCAAGATGTCACATTCCAATTCCAAGGCTGAATCTCTGCGTTCTAAGGTTGTTGTGCCCGGAAAATTTATAATTGAACCAGTTTCCTTTCTGAAGGCAAGTAATTTATTCACATCGATTCCATCCGGATTGTATATAGATCCTTCGTATTCAGCCACTCCGATGACTTTAACACCCCCTTCTTCCTGCATAATTGAGCCCGAAAAAGAGCCCACATTTCCCATTCCCTGGATGACGACTTTCTTACCTTTCAATCCTTTGGTTAAACCAAGTTTTCGCATTGCTGATTCGGTGTCACAAAGTTCCCGTAAACCATAAAAAACACCTCGTCCAGTTGCTTCATTCCTGCCTCTAATTCCATTTTGATTGACTGGCTTGCCTGTTACGCAACCGGCCGCATCTATTTCCCCTCCCTTAAATGTAAGGTAGGTATCCAATATCCAAGCCATTTCGCGAGGGCCTGTCCCGTAGTCCGGAGCGGGCACATCGATACCCGGTCCGATAAAGTTTTTCTTTATAAGTTCGGTGGTATATCTTCTTGTAATTCTTTCCAACTGATCCTCAGTATATTGCCAGGGGTTTATTTTTACGCCTCCTTTGGCGCCACCAAATGGAACATCTACAATTGCACATTTATAAGTCATCAAAGCTGCTAAGGCTTCTACCTCATCTTTATTAACATGCTGACTATATCTGATACCTCCTTTCGTTGGGAGCCTGTGGTGGCTATGTTGTGCACGGTATGCCTCAATGACTTGTATTTCGTCTCCAATTCTAACTGGAAATCTAATTTCATAAACTGCATTGCAAGCTTTTATTTGGGCCAATATGCCTTTGGGTATATTTGTAAAACCAGCGGCTCTGTCAAAATTGCGATTTACACTCGCTAAAAATGAATTTTCAGAATTTATGCTCATCCTTTTTATTTATTTCAAGTTGTCTAATTTTTCTATCTAATTTGATCAAGTACCAGATAATGCCTAAAAAAATGATCAATATCACCCCATAAACCACATTAATTTTTCCTGTACTCCTCATAAAATCCAGACTCTCAGCAGACAAATAACTTGACTCTGAGATTAGAAAAATACAAAGTAAAACCTTATTGATTTTTTTCATAAGTGGCTCAAATTTCTGCTTATTTTTGTTAATTGCTGATCATTTTTTTATCGGGAAATTCAATCTGATAATTCCTCTTCCAAAAGCAAGGCACGCTGCCAAAGCTCTGCCATCCAAAATCCAAGCAATGTAAAAGCCAGAACAGATGGATAAAACACCAATCTTAAAGCGTGATCCATATCTTCAGACCCGAAAGCCGGATTTCCACCATTTCCAGGATGCAGACTATCCGTCAACCGTGGCAGAACAAAAATAAGCGGTATAATAGCCACTACTGCAAAAACATTATATGCTGCTGTCACTTTGGCCCTTCTGTCTGGATCCTCTATGCTAAACCTCAATATCAAATATGCTACATAAATTAACATAGACAAGGCAGCCATATTCAATTTGATGTCATTGGTCCACCAGGTATCCCAGGTAAATCTTGCCCAAATTGATCCGGTAGCCAAACCCATCGATCCAAATAAGATTGCAACAAAAACCAAACTATACGCCTTGTAATCGTCTAATTTGCTTCCAGTTCGCAAGACTCTGAAGGAGTAAATTAACGATCCCAACATCATAGAAAACATTGCAAACCAAAGAGAAACATGAAAAAATGTATTGCGAATGGTCTCATACAAAATATTTCTATATGGAAATCGCAAAGCATGCTTTTGATGAAAATGAACCGAATCTTTTAAAGTCCAAGCAGCTTTTCCTTCTTCAAGATCAATAGAATCTTGAGAAAGAATTAATTTTGAAGGAATGACAGCGGCACCATCCAACTCCGAATCAACAATTAAACTTGTTTGAACCAATTTTTGCTTAACCGGAAGAAAGGGAGGAAACTTATGGTGAATATTCAATCTAGTATCAGACAAAACTACGACTGAATCTGCAATAGCCAGGAATTCGTTTGAAATCTTAAAAAAAACCCTCGGAGTGTCCAAACTGTAATTGGTATTATAACCTGTCATGTGAATAACTGAATGTACTCCAGAAGCAACTCTGGAAGGCTGGAGATCCACAATACCAGGTTTTAAAGGAAGTAATAAACCTCTTGTCAATACATAAATAAACAGGATCACTGCAAACCATTTCCACCAACTTATTTCCAAAATTTTCATCAATTCTTCCAAATATAGGGCAACAACATCTGAACCATTGCAATACTAAATAAATTAATTCCTAAAATAATTTTGATCTGAGAACCTGGATCTAACAATTCGCCTCCCTTTAAAAGCACAAGACTCGTGATATATCCTGCACCGAACAAGGGGAAAGTCAATGGTAAAACCATTACAGTGAAAATCAAAGTTTGATTCACCCCTTGGCCAGATAAAAGAGAATTAAAACAAAAAATCACAGAACATCCAATATTAAACAACAAAATTAAAAGGAGCCAAGGAAGTAAGCGAAATTCAGGAAGGGGCATAAGTATATTAAATATAAAATACAATACCATTCCCAGGCCAGATAATAAGACAAAAAGAAACACATTTTTGGAAATATACAGCATAGAAGGATTGTACAATTGATGAGTAAGTACTCTATATTTCACCAGATCTTCCTCAAACACCCTATAAGCCGTAAAAAAGCACACAAATAGATACACCATCCAAAAAAGTAGATTCCATTCTTCAACCGTTTCCTTATGTGAAAAAAAATAAACCAGATAGCTGGCACCAATAAGGAATGTCATCACAGCACCAATTTGATAGAAACTCCGATATTCTCTCAAAAGATCCTTTTTGATGATGTTTTGAAGCTGTTGTAGATTCATTAACCACAAAGTTAAGTGAATATGGCATGATACCAAGCCTATACACCCAAGCTCGATGGCAAAACATAAAAGTGAACAATCCAAGAAAACACATTAAATAATTACATAATTTATAATAATAGTAATAATAATTAAATACATATTATATAAATATCATATATTTGCCCCAAACTGGCTGCCCATGAATTTGAATTTACGCCATATTTTGGTAATAATGTTTTTTGGCATTACTCATTTCCTATATTCACAAAAATCAAAATATTTAGAAATATCTTTTAAAAAAGGGGAAACAATAATTGGTATTTTAAAAAAATATAACCTGAATCTTCATAGCGAACACCTTGAGCAATTTTATATTTTGAATAAAATGAATCCTTCGGACAAAATTATTGCCGGTAAAAAATATTATTTGCCAATCTCCATTTACTCTTTTGACGGCAAGAGCATCCGGTCGACATTGAAGATTAAAGATTACGACAAAGCCAAATCCATCGAAAAATATAACAATACTCTGACCGAAGCAAAATTGACAAAGTCAAATTACAAAGACTCAAAAATTCTTTATGTTCCTTTTGCCTATTTGGATCAAAAGCCGATTCAACAACCTCAAAAAGTACAAAATTTATCCAAAAATACACCTTCAACAAATAAAAAGACAAAAACCTTGATTGCTGATTTTAAAATGGACTCAGCACAAGTCGCAGCCTTGTTTAAGCGGTCTGATTTTGCAGCAGAAGAACAGACTGACCTAACCTCTGATAAAGAAATGCCTTTGGTCAAAAAGGTAAGCGGAAAATCTGTTAAGGTAGATCTGTTTGGCAAAGAAAAAGGCGAAGTCTATATTGAATCAAATCAATTAAGTGATCAGGTTTTTTACATCGTACCAGGACACGGTGGCCCAGACCCTGGTGCCATGGTCAAACATACATCGGGAAATGTATTATGCGAAGATGAGTATGCTTATGATGTATCACTTAGACTTGCACGCAACCTGATAAAACATGGTGCAATTGTACATATTATTGTACAGGACAAACACAATGGAATCAGGGATGAGAGATATCTTGATTGCGATAACACCGAAAAAGTGATGGGGAATCTTGAAATGCCTGTTAATCAGAAAAAAAGGTTGAGACAAGGAATGGCAAAAGTGAATGAGTTATACACTGTGCACAAATCAGATGGGATCAAAAAACAATGGATGATATCTATTCATATTGATTCTCAACCGGAAGCAAACAGGCAGGATGTTTTCTTTTATTATCAGTCTGATAGCAGAAGGAGTAAAAAGAAAGCTGAAAAATTGCAAAAGGTTTTTGCTGATAAATATAAGATCTACCAGGGAAGGGATTATCAGGGCACCATAAGTACAAGACCTCTTTATGTCATTAAGGCATCAAATCCAGATCCCATTTTTGTAGAGTTAGCGAATATTAGAAATCCCAAAGATCAGGAACGAATTCTTTCTCCTAAAAACAGACAGGTGTTGGCAGATTGGATGTTGGAAGGTTTTCTTCAGTAAGTTTTTGAATAAAAAAAAATAAGCCTATATTTCTACATATAGGCTTATTTTGTAATTGAGCATCCTGAGAATGATGCGTAATTTTAAGACACAAATTCCTTCTTCTTTGGTAATACCAAAATCTCTTTATATTGCTTTTGGCCTGTACCTGCAGGAATTTTCTTACCTATGATCACATTTTCTTTCAAACCAGAAAGATCATCTGATTTTGCTGCAATAGCTGCCGAACTTAACACTTTGGTAGTTTCCTGGAATGAAGCTGCGGATATCCAACTACTGGTACCCAAGGAAGCCCTTGTTATTCCCAATAATAATGGACTAGAAGTTGCAGGCACTGCATCCCTGTATTCTACAATCTTTTTATCATTTCTTTTTAAATAAGAATTCTCTTCCCTTAATTGGCGCAATGATACCAGCTGGCCTCTTTTTAATTTTGTAGAATCATTGGATTCAGTTACCACTTTCTTCTCAAATATCACGTCATTTTCACTCACGAAGTCCCATTTATCGACGGGTTCACCTTCAAGAAGAGTTGTATCTCCCGGATCTTCAATTTGAACCCATCTCATCATCTGGCGTACGATCACTTCAATATGTTTATCATTGATATTAATACCTTGTGATCTATAGACTTCCTGAACCCCATTTACCAAGTAAGATTGGACCGCAAACAAACCCTTTATCTGCAAAATATCTCTAGGAGCAATATTTCCATCAGACAAGGGCATTCCTGCTCTAACAAAATCACCTTCCTGCACAAGTATATGTTTGGACAAACCTATTAAATATTTCCTTCTTTGCCCAGTTCGCTCGTCTTCTACAAAAACTTCCCGGTTTCCTCTTTTAATTTTACCGTAAATTACGATTCCATCAATTTCAGATACAACAGCAGGATTGGAAGGATTCCTTGCTTCAAACAATTCAGTAACCCTTGGCAAACCACCTGTAATATCTGACACCTTACTCACGTTTCTCGGTATTTTACCAATCATCTGGCCAGCCACAATCTCTTCATTGTCTTCAATGGTAATGTAGGCACCTACCGGAAGTGAATAATTTTTCAATTCCTCACCGGATGGGCTCATAATGCTGATTGCAGGTATTTTCTTTTTATTTTTGGATTCAATGATAATTTTTTCTGAATACCCGGTTTGGTCATCACGCTCCATTCTGAAGGTAACACCTTCTTCAATAGAGTCAAATTTGATAATACCTGGAAACTCAGAAATAATTAGCGCATTGAATGGGTCCCAATTACAAAGGATATCGCCCTTATGTGCTTTTTGTCCATTCTTAACCAATAAAAAAGCACCATAGGGCACGTGTGCGCTGGTCAGCATTTTCTTGGTTTCAGCATCCAAAATTCTAATTTCTCCTGATCTTGAAATGACAACATAAACACGAGCGCCATTGTCATCTGTCGATTCTGCAAACTTAATTCCATCAAATTCTATCACGCCATCAAATTTGGCTGTGATTTCGGATTCAGATTTTGAAACGGCTGCAACACCACCTACGTGGAATGTTCTAAGTGTCAACTGAGTTCCTGGTTCGCCAATACTCTGAGCAGCAATAATTCCTACTGCATCCCCTTGTTCAGCTATTCGTCCTGTGGCCATGTTTTTTCCATAGCACTTTGTACAAACTCCTTTCCTTGCCTCACAAGTAAGTACTGATCTGATCATGACCGATTCAACTCCAGAAGCTTCAATCAGATTTGCAGTTTTAACATCGATGTACTCTCCGGCTTCCAAAAGAATTGCGCCGGTTATTGGATTTTCAACATGATTTAAGGAAAATCTCCCTTGGATCCTGCTGGACAAATTTTCAATCACTTTGTCATTATCTATCAAAGCAGCAGTATCAATTCCTCTTAAAGTATTGCAATCAACTTCTGTAATGACCACATCCTGAGAAACGTCCACCAATCTTCTTGTCAAATAACCTGCGTCGGCTGTTTTTAAAGCAGTATCTGCAAGACCTTTTCTAGCTCCGTGGGTAGATATGAAATATTCCAAAACAGAAAGACCATCCTGAAAATTGGACAAAATTGGATTTTCAATAATTGCACTACCGGTATCACCAGATTTTCTGGGCTTCGCCATCAATCCTCTAAGTCCACAAAGCTGCTTTATCTGCTGTTTAGAACCCCGAGCTCCAGAATGCAGCATCATGTAAACTGAATTGAATCCTCCTTTATGGATTGCCAACTCTTTCATTAGATTGTCTGTGATTCTATTGTCAGCAAAAGTCCAGCGATCAATGATCTGATTGTACCTTTCATTATTGGTGATCAATCCATTGTTATAAGACTCCCAGATTTCATCTACTTCTTTTGTAGCCTCATCCAGTGTCTTGACTTTAATAGATGGCGTGATTAAATCTCCTAGATTAAATGACAAGCCAGCCTTAAATGCCCAATAAAATCCCATGTCTTTTATATCATCCAAAAATTTAGCAGTAACAGCAAAATTTGTTCTTGTGATGATGTCTCCTATATAGGTCTTTAGGGCTTTTTTGGTCATGAGTTCATTGACATACGGTGCTTGGGGTGGAACCGCCTCATTAAATATTACACGACCGACGGTCGTCTTTATGACTTTGAAGCTCATGTTTCCTTGCTCATCCTCCACCTTTGCCTTCATTTGAATGCCATCGTGAAGTCCAACTTTATTTTCGCTAAACGCGATAATGACCTCTTCCGGGCTATAATATGTCCTCAACTTTGCATTGGAAGTTGAAATTTTTTCTTTGGTCAGGTAATACAGACCCAATACCATATCTTGAGATGGAAGGGTAACAGGAGAACCATCTTGCGGATTCAGCATATTGTGAGGAGCAAGCATCAATAGTTGAGCTTCCAATATGGAGGCATTGCTCAAAGGCACGTGAACGGCCATTTGGTCTCCGTCGAAATCCGCATTGAATGCTCCACAAACAAGTGGATGCAGCTGTATTGCTTTTCCTTCTACCAAGGTGGGTTGAAAAGCCTGAATGGACAATCTATGGAGCGTGGGAGCTCTGTTAAGCAGAACCGGGTGCCCTTTAAGTATATTCTCCAGAATGTCCCAAACAACCGCTTCCTTGCGATCAACCAGCTTTTTGGCAGACTTCACTGTTTTAACAACTCCTCTCTCAATCAATTTTCTAATAATAAATGGCTTAAATAGTTCTGCAGCCATCCCTTTTGGAATTCCACATTCATGAAGCTTAAGCGTTGGACCTACAACAATGACGGACCTACCACTGTAATCGACCCTTTTACCTAACAAATTTTGACGAAAACGGCCTTGCTTTCCTTTGAGAATGTCACTCAAAGATTTAAGTGCCCTTCCTCCCTCAGCCTTTACTGCGTTGGATTTTCTCGAATTGTCAAACAATGAATCTACAGCTTCCTGAAGCATTCTTTTTTCATTTCTAAGAATGACTTCCGGAGCTTTGATCTCAAGTAATCTTTTTAATCGGTTGTTTCTAATAATTACCCTTCTGTATAAATCATTCAAATCCGAGCTTGCAAAACGGCCACCATCCAACGGCACCAATGGTCTCAGTTCTGGTGGAATTACAGGCAAGTACTGAATGATCATCCATTCAGGCCTGTGATTTTTATTGTTCAAACCTTCTCTAAATGCTTCAACAACCCGAAGTCGCTTCAGAGCTTCAGTTTTCCTTTGCTGAGAAGACTCAGTTGATGCCTGATGTCTTAGTTCAAAGGAAAGATCATCCATATTGATTCTTAAAAGCAAATCAAAAATTGCTTCTGCGCCCATTTTTGCTACAAACTTGTTGGGATCTGCATCATCCAACATTTGATTCTCCTTTGGCAAAGTTTCGAGAATTTCGAAATACTCTTCTTCAGTCAACAAATCAAGTACTGAGGTATCTTTTGCCATTCCGGGCTGAATCACCACAAATCTTTCATAATAGATGACTGTTTCAAGTTTTTTAGAAGACAGACCAAGAAGATATCCAATTTTATTGGGAAGACTTTTGAAAAACCAAATATGAACAACCGGCACCACTAATTTAATATGGCCCATCCGTTCTCTTCGCACTTTTTTCTCGGTAACTTCTACCCCACATCTGTCACAAACAATTCCTTTGTACCTGATGCGCTTGTACTTTCCGCAATAGCATTCATAATCCTTTACAGGACCAAATATCCGCTCACAAAAAAGTCCGTCTCTCTCAGGTTTATAGGACCTGTAGTTGATGGTTTCAGGCTTGAGTATTTCACCATAAGATCTATCCAGAATATCGTCTGGAGATGATAAGCTGATGGTGATTTTTTCAAAATCCTGATCTAGTTTAATATTTTTATTCTTGAATGACATGCAAACACTGGTTTAAAAAGTAATCAAATTAAGATTCAAATTTAACATCAAGCACCAAACCTCTGAGTTCGTGGATCAAAACATTAAATGATTCCGGAATATTCGGCTCAGGAAGATTTTCACCTTTTACAATGGCTTCATAAGTTTTTGCCCGACCAACAATATCATCTGATTTTAAAGTGAGCAATTCCCGCAAAATGTTAGCAGCACCAAATGCTTCAAGTGCCCAAACCTCCATTTCTCCAAATCTTTGACCTCCAAATTGGGCCTTTCCGCCAAGCGGTTGCTGGGTAATAAGAGAGTATGGTCCAATGGATCTGGCGTGCATTTTGTCGTCAACCATGTGAGACAATTTCAACATGTAGATAACACCAACTGTCGCTTGCTGATGGAATTTATCTCCAGTCTCACCATCAAAGAGAAATGACTGACCAAATTCAGGAAGCTCAGCTTTCTTAATAAATGCATCAATGTCCTGAATGGTGGCACCATCAAAAATGGGAGTGGCAAAGTGCATCCCTAATTTTTTTCCTGCCCAACCCAAAACAGTTTCAAATATTTGCCCAAGATTCATCCTAGAAGGTACGCCCAAAGGATTGAGTACAATATCTACCGGAGTTCCATCTTCCAGAAATGGCATATCCTCTACCCTAACAATTCTGGAAACAATTCCTTTGTTTCCATGTCTTCCAGCCAGTTTATCACCGACCTTAAGTTTCCTCTTTTTGGCAATATACACTTTGGCTAGTTTGAGTACGCCTGTCGGCAACTCATCTCCAATGCTAATATTGAATTTTTCACGCTTAAATCTCCCCACTTCCTCACTTACTTTAATGTTAAAATTGTGAAGAAGTCTCGCAATCAAATTATTCTTCTCTTCATCTTTGGTCCAGTTGGCATAATCAACTTTTACAAAATCAAGCTTTTTCAAAGAAGCAGGTGTAAATTTGGTTCCTTTGGAGACCAACTCTTCTCCATAAATGCTTTTAACACCATTTGAAATCTGATCCTTTACAATTTTAAGCATTTTATCCATTAATTCGATCTTCAATTCATTGAGGATAATTTCATGCTTATCTTCCATTCTTTGAAGCAAATCTTTTTCTTGCTGTTTCTGAAATTTGTCTTTTTTCGCTCTTGCATAAAGTTGTTTATCAATAACAACTCCATCAATGGAAGGAGGAACTTTAAGTGATGCATCTTTTACATCACCAGCCTTGTCACCAAAAATAGCGCGAAGTAATTTTTCTTCAGGTGTAGGATCAGTCTCCCCTTTCGGTGTGATTTTACCAATTAAAATATCACCTTCTGCAACATGAGCTCCAATTCTGATGATACCATTTTCATCCAGGTCTTTGGTAGCTTCTTCACTTACATTCGGAATATCATTTGTCAATTCTTCCTCCCCAAGTTTTGTGTCCCGTACTTCCAATTCAAAACTTTCAATATGTATGGAAGTAAAAACATCTTCTTGAATGACTCTTTCAGAAATAACAATGGCATCTTCAAAATTATAACCCTTCCATGGCATAAATGCCACCTGAAGATTGGTACCCAATGCAAGTTCTCCAGATTCCGTGGCATAACCCTCGCTCAGAATCGTACCCAGATGAACCCGATCACCTTTTTTAACGATCGGTTTCAAATTGATACAGGTCGCCTGATTCGTTCTTGAAAACTTGGTTAAATTGTATTCTTTAATATTCTCTTCAAATGAAACTAAATTCTCTTCATCATTGCGATCGTAACGAATAATAATGCGATTGGCATCCACAAACTCAACCACTCCCTCACCTTCCGCGTTGATGAGCATTCTTGAGTCAAGTGCCACTTTGCCCTCTAAACCAGTTCCAACAATAGGTGCCTGTGGTTTAATGAGAGGCACTGCCTGTCGCTGCATGTTAGAACCCATCAATGCTCTGTTGGCATCATCGTTCTCAAGGAATGGTATAAGCGAGGCGGATACTCCGACTATTTGGTTGGGGGCAACGTCCATAAATTCCAAATCGCCTGGCTCGAACAAAGGAAATTCTCCATGTTCTCTACCTTTAATTTGATCAATTTGGAATTCACCCTTTTTATTTACTGGGACATTGGCCTGGGCAATTCTGGCGTAGTCTTCTTCTTCTGCACTTAAATACTTTATATTGGCATTAATGAGGACTTTACCATTTTCAACTTTCCAGTATGGGGTTTCAAGAAATCCCATCGAATTAATTTTGGCATGCACACAAAGAGTGGAAATCAAACCAATATTTGGTCCTTCAGGAGTCTCTATCGTACAGAGCCTACCATAATGACTGTAATGCACATCCCTGACCTCGAATCCTGCTCTTTCTCTGGAAAGTCCTCCTGGTCCTAATGCCGAAATTCTTCGTTTGTGGGTAATTTCTGACAAAGGATTCGTTTGATCCAGGAATTGACTCAATTGACTCGTTCCAAAAAATGAATTAATTACTGAAGAAAGTGTCCTGGCATTGATCAGATCAATGGGTGTAAATACTTCGTTGTCCCTTACATTCATTCTTTCTCGAATGGTACGAGACATTCTCGCCAATCCAACACCAAACTGAGCAAATAATTGCTCTCCAACGGTTCGTACCCGTCTATTGGACAAATGGTCTATATCATCTAATTCTGCCTTTTGATTAATAAGAGAAACAAGGTATTTTACGATTGAAATAATATCTTCCTTGGTCAACACCAATACATCATCAGAGACATTCATGTTTAGTCGATTGTTAATTTTATATCGACCAACTTCTCCAAGGTTGTATCTTTTATCTGAGAAAAAAAGCTTATCAATAATTCCCCGCGCTGTTTCATCATCTGGAGGGTCACTTCCTCTTAATTGTCGATAGATATGTGTAACGGCCTCCATTTCCGAGCTTGACGGGTCTTTTTGAAGCGTATTGTAGATAATGGAATAATCCTCTTCTATATCTTCTCTTTGGAGAATTATGGTATCCACCTCAGCTTCAGAAATCAGTTTTATATTATCTTCATCCAGAATTGTATCTCTTTCCAGAATTATTTCATTTCTTTCAAGAGTAACCAATTCGCCAGTATCTTCATCGACAAAATCCTCAGTCCACCTTCGCAGAACTCTTGCTGCAAGTTTCCTCCCTATAGCCGATTTGAGACCTTTCTGTGTGGCTTTTATCTCTTCAGATAAATTGAAAAGCGCCAGAATTTCCTTATCTGTATCATAACCTATGGATCTCAACAAGGTGGTGACTGGAAATTTCTTTTTTCGGTCAATGTAAGCATACATGACCATATTAATATCTGTTGCGAATTCCATCCAAGCACCCTTAAAAGGGATGACCCTGGCTGAAAATATTTTTGTTCCGTTTGGATGGTATGACTGGCTAAAAAATACACCGGGTGATCTGTGAAGCTGCGAAACAACAACTCTTTCTGCACCATTAATAACAAAAGTGCCCTTTGGAGTCATGTAAGGAATATTCCCCAAAAATACATCTTGCTCAATGGTTTTAAAATCGACATGTTCCTCATCATTGCAAGATAATCTCAATCTTGCTTTTAAAGGAACACTGTATGTCAACCCTCTTTGTACACACTCATCAATATCATATCTTGGAGGATCCACATAATAATCAAGAAATTCCAGAAGGAAAATATTTCTGGCATCCATGATCGGGAAATTCTCTTTAAACACTTTGAACAAGCCTTCGTTGGCTCTTCGGTCAGGTGTTGTTTCCAACTGGAAGAATTCCTTAAATGACTTTAATTGAATTTCCAAAAAATCCGGATAGGATGTGTTGAGAGAAGTTTTCGAAAAATTATGTCTAATTCTTGAATTTGTGTTAGCTATGCTTACAGACATTTGTTAAAATTTTAGGCAAAGGCCTTAATAAAAAAAATCAATATACAAAAACACAAAAAGGCTTAGGTCATGAGTGAAACACCAATGACCCAAGCCGTTCAAATTGTATTCCTTTTGCTTTTAAAAGGCATACTTTGATCGTGAAACAATTACTTTATTTCAATTTCTGCTCCGGCAGCTGTCAAAGCCTCCTTCAAAGAATTTGCTTCTTCTTTAGATACTCCGGTTTTAAGTGAAGACGGAGCTCCATCAACTAAGTCTTTTGCTTCTTTCAAGCCTAAGTTAAGGATATTTTTAACTTCCTTAATAACGTTAAGTTTGTTTGCTCCTCCTGATTTCAGGATCACATCAAACTCTGTTTTTTCAACAGCAGCGGCAGCCTCACCAGCAGCAGGTGCTGCAGCAACAGCGACAGCGGCAGCAGCCGGCTCAATACCGTATTGTTCTTTTAATACTGAAGCCAATTCGTTAACCTCTTTTACTGTGAGATTTACAAGTTGTTCAGCCAAAGCACTTACATCAACCATGATTTTGATTTTTTCTTAATGAATAATAATTTTATAATAAAAGCGCAAGCTTGGAAGCCATTTTAAAATTAGGAATTAGACTCAGCTCTTTCCTGCAAAGTTTTTACCAATCCACCGATCGTCGATCCACCACTTTTCAATGCATTAACGACTCTTGAGATTGGTGACTGAAGCAACATGATAACTTCACCCACCAAATCTTCTTTGGATTTAAGTTTTAACAGAACTTGGATTTGGTCATCACCCGTATAAACATCTGAATCAATATACGCTGCTTTGAGAACAGGTTTTTGATTCTTCTTTCTGAACTCATCCAAAAGTTCAGCTGGAGATTTCGCGTTTTGAGTAAATAAGATGGATGTGGGCCCTTCTAATACTGAATAAACAGAATTAAATTCTCCATTTTTCTCAATACTTTGTAAGGCTTTTTTAGCAAGTGTATTTTTCACTACTTGCATTTCAATTCCTTTTTCAAAACACAATCTTCTAAATTGATTGACTTGCTCAACCGTTAATGTAG
The DNA here is from genome assembly GCA_016715965.1 of Saprospiraceae bacterium. NCBI lineage: Bacteria > Pseudomonadati > Bacteroidota > Saprospiria > Saprospirales > Saprospiraceae > Saprospiraceae bacterium. The sequence goes on from JADJXG010000001.1 coordinate 3,498,188, forward strand.
ATGAATCCGTGATGTAAAAGAACTGAGCATCCGAAAATTTATCTTTTAATTGCTGAATGGCAGCAGATTTTTCTTCTCTAGTCATGTCTTGTTGATTAACAGATTAATGAATAACTTTAGGGTCCACTTTAATACCAGGGCTCATGGTAGAAGCAATGGCAATGGATTTAAAATAAGTTCCTTTCGAAGTAGAAGGTTTCAATTTTTGGATAGCAGTCAACAATTCTTCGGCATTCTGCTTGATTTTTTCTGAAGAAAATGAAACCCTGCCTATCGAAGCGTGAATGATACCAAATTTATCTACCCTAAATGCAATTTTACCTCCTTTCACTTCATTGACAGCAGCACCTATATCCATCGTCACTGTTCCAGTCTTGGGGTTTGGCATCAATCCTCTTGGTCCCAAAATCCTTCCGATTTTACCCAGTTTGGCCATAACAGTAGGCATGGCAATGATAACGTCTATATCCGTCCAACCGCTTTCAATTTTTTGGAGATATTCGTCCAAACCAACAAGATCTGCACCTGCGTTTTTTGCCTCTGCTTCTTTATCGGGTGTGCACAAGACCAAGACGCGCTTGGTTTTACCAGTGCCATTTGGCAAAGTGACGGTACCTCGAATCGCCTGGTCGGGTTTCCTTGGATCGACACCAAGGCGGATGTGCAAATCAACTGAAGCATCAAATTTTGCAGTATTGGCCTCTTTAACCAAAGAGGATGCTTCATCTAAATTGTAGAGTTTTGTCGAATCTACCAGCGAGTTTGCTTTTTGCCTTTTTTTTGCAATTTTAGACATAAATTAAATTTTTGAGGTATTGCGCGAATAATTTAAAGATCGCTTCCTCTATGAACAATAATATTAATTTTCTTCTCCCCATGGAGGTGTGCCAGATACTGTTAATCCCATGCTTCTTGCTGTGCCAGCCACCATTCGCATAGCAGACTCCAAACTAAAAGCATTCAAATCCGGCATTTTGATTTTAGCGATTTCTTCCACCTGATTCCAACTAACTGATCCAACTTTTTTTCTATTTGGCTCTGCGGATCCTTTGGCAACCTTAGAGAGCTCAAGGAGCTGAATCGCTGCAGGAGGAGTTTTCACCACAAAATCAAATGATTTGTCTTTAAAAACAGTGATGACTACGGGCAATAATTTACCTGGAGTATCTTGGGTTTTTGCATTGAATCTCTTGCAAAATTCCATAATGTTAACGCCCTTAGAACCAAGAGCAGGACCAACAGGAGGAGCTGGATTCGCCTGACCACCTTTTACCTGAAGTTTAATAAAAGTTTCTATTTCCTTAGCCATAAGACTATTTTTTAATTTGCTTTTTCGACCTGCATAAAGTTTAACTCAACTTCGGTGCCACGTCCAAATATTTTTACAATTACTTTCAATTTTTTCTTTTCCTCATTGACGTCCTTTACATCTCCAACAAAATCGTTAAACGGACCATCAATAATCTTTACTGTTTCGCCAACAATAAATGGCTCAATCATCATTTCACCAGCTTCCTGAGACTCATCTACTTTTCCAAGCATCCTATTTGCCTCTACCTGAGTCATTGGAATCGGATTATTTTTTCCCAGAAAATGAATAATATCAGGCAGATTGGCAATGTGCTGAACGATTTCTGCACTAAATTTTGAACTCTCTGCTTCTACCAACAAATAGCCAGGAAGTATATTTCTTTCTAAAATAACTTTCTTGCTGTTTCTGATTTTATACACTTTTTCAGAAGGCACGATAACCTGTGTAATAATTTCGGACCAACCAGACCGCTGAATGTCAGCGATAAGTCTTTCCCTAATTTTTTTCTCTTTTCCGCTTATTACACGAAGAGAATACCATTTTTTTCCTTCTGACATGCTTTAACTTTGAAAACTTATAGGTTATACACAAAATCAAGCACTCCATTTGATACCAAATCCATGACAAGAATAATCAATGAAATGATAATTGAAGCAACAATAACCACTCGGGCGCTGTCCAACAAGTTTGGCCAGGTTGGCCAAGTTACTTTGTCCATCAACTCATTATAACTCTCTTTCAGATACAATACAAACTTGTCCATTTTATCTTTTTGTTGCACGGGCAGAAGGACTTGAACCCTCAGCCTACGGTTTTGGAGACCGTCGCTCTGCCAGTTGAGCTATGCCCGTATGAAAAGACTCCGCAAGTTTTAGCTCGCGGAGTCATATAAACAAGATTTTTATTCAATAATTTCTGTTACCTGACCAGCCCCAACTGTACGTCCACCTTCGCGGATCGCAAAACGGAGACCTTTTTCCATGGCTATCGGGCTTAAAAGAGTTACTTCCAATGAGACGTTATCACCAGGCATCACCATTTCAACACCAGCTGGCAACTGGCATTCCCCTGTCACATCTGTGGTTCTGAAATAAAACTGCGGACGATATCCTTTAAAGAATGGAGTATGTCTACCACCTTCGTCTTTGGAAAGCACATAAACTTCACACTTAAATTTCATGTGTGGTTTAACTGAACCAGGGGCGCAGATAACCATTCCTCTTTTGATATCATCTTTTTCAATACCTCTCAAAAGTAGTCCTGCATTATCACCAGCTTCACCTCTGTCAAGAAGTTTTCTAAACATTTCTACACCAGTTATAGTAGATGTTAGAGGTTTTTCACCTGGTTTCATCATACCCACCAATTCCACACCTTCTCCAACCTTGATAACTCCTCTTTCTATTCTACCAGTTGCAACTGTACCCCGACCTGTTATAGAAAAAACATCTTCTACAGGCATAAGGAAAGGTTGATCAATAAGTCTCACGGGTTCTGGAATTTGAGAATCAACGGCATCCATCAATTCGTAGATTGCTTTTTTACCTGATTCTTCTCCTTCCAATGCTTTGAGGGCGGATCCTCTAATCACGGCAGCATTGTTCCCATCAAATTGATATTTGTCCAAAAGTTCTCTCACTTCCATTTCAACAAGTTCTAACATTTCAGGATCATCTACAAGATCCACCTTGTTCATAAAAACAACAACTTTTGGAACGCCAACCTGACGAGCTAGAAGTATGTGCTCTCTGGTTTGTGGCATTGGGCCATCCGTAGCAGCAACTACCAAAATAGCACCATCCATTTGGGCCGCTCCCGTAACCATGTTTTTTACATAGTCTGCGTGACCTGGACAATCCACATGCGCATAATGTCTGCTTTTGGTTTCGTACTCTACGTGGGCGGTATTAATTGTAATACCTCTCTCCTTTTCCTCAGGAGCGTTGTCGATTGAATCATAATCCTTTTTCTGAGCAAGACCTTGTTCAGCCAAAACTGAAGTAATTGCTGAGGTTAAAGTTGTTTTACCGTGGTCAACATGGCCAATCGTGCCTATGTTGACGTGTGGTTTGGACCGGTTGAAAGTTTCCTTTGCCATTGGATACTATTTTACTTGTTTTAAAAACTGTTATTGAATAAAAAATTAATCTTGTTTGAGCCAATGAAGGGAATTGAACCCTTGACCCCTTCCTTACCATGGAAGTGCTCTACCCCTGAGCTACATTGGCTTATGGTAAAGAACCCCATAAAGGAGGATCTTTTCAATCACAACTACTTTTAGATTATGATCTTAAAGTCAATTTTATCCATTATAAATATAATTTCAAAAATTGTTCTGTTTGAGCGGGAGACGAGACTCGAACCCGCGACCCTTAGCTTGGAAGGCTAATGCTCTACCAACTGAGCTACTCCCGCATCTTGTTAAAATACAGTGTACTTGTAAATCAGGTCTTTACCTGATTTTGAACACTGATATTAAGTTTATTAAATTTGATTTATTCATTAGGTTATTTATAAACAACCCTATAAAAAATCAATTCATTTAAAATACTTGTGGGGGTGATTGGACTCGAACCCATTCAGTCATAGACACCAGATTTACAGTCTGGCCCGGCTCTCCAACTCCGGCGCACCCCCTTCATCTATAATTTAAAAATTATAAAGAGCCAGTGGACGGACTCGAACCCCCGACCAGCTGATTACAAGTCAGCTGCTCTACCAACTGAGCTACACTGGCAAATAAAAAAACAGGGGCATACCTTTACACCCTCTAAAAAAGAGATGCAAAGATAAAACATATTTTAATAAGCCAATACTTTTTTTGTTGGCGTTTAGTGTTTTTCCTGGAGCTTTTCTTTCTCTCTAACAATCTGCCTTTTAAGTGTTTGATAGACAAGATTAAATGCAACTTCAAAATCGGGTCCACTCTCTTTAAACATCAAACTTTTACCTGCGATGTTAACAATTATTTCAACTACCTTTTTCTTTAAATTACCAAACTGACTGGTTTTAAGGTAAACCTCAATTTTCGTTTTTACCTTACTTAGTTGACTTTCAAGCTGTTTAAGTTTTGACTCCATTTTCAAAATTAATTCTTGATCAACTTCTACGCGCATTGCCTGAATTCTGAGTTCCATTGACAAATTTTTATAAGGTGAATAAATATTTCATTTGGTATTCGATCCACTTCTGGGATGAAATTCATTGTAGTTTTCTATAAGCTGAACCATTGAGGTATGGGTATAAATTTGTGTGGCATTTAAGCTTGAGTGGCCTAACAACTCTTTGATCGCCACAATATCAGCTCCAGAATCCATCAGGTGAGTGGCAAAGCTGTGTCTTAGCTTATGCGGGTTGCGTTGTTTCACCAAAGTGTAATTGGCCAAAATCCTATCCACAATTCTCTGAACCATCCTTGGATACACAGGCTTTCCTGAATTCGTTAAAAAAAACTCTTTTCCCATTCCATTAAACAATTCAGATCTTATTAACAAATAACGTTGGATCTTATCAATTAGTTCGTTTGTGATTGGAATAATTCTGACTTTTTTTCCTTTGCCAAGAACAACTATTGCTTTCCTAGAATAATTGACACTATCACACTGAAGTCCTATTAACTCAGCTCTTCTGATCCCTGTTTCGTACAATAGTATCACCATCAACACATCCCTTAATTTTTCAAATTCCTGCGGAAGTAGCTCCCAGCTTCTATAAAGTGCTTTCATGTCAGTCACCGGAATTATTTCTGGCAGGGATTTCCCAATTTTGGGGCTTTTTATGGATACTGCAGGATTGGCTGAAACAATCGACCTCAATTTACAATATTTGTAAAATGCTTTAAGGGAGGATAATTTTCGTTTGATGGTCTTGAAATCATTTCCGGATTCTGCAAGGGCAGCCATCCAGGAACGAATAAAGACTCCGTTTGCATTTTCAATGGACAATCCTTCGGGCAAGAAATTGGAAAACTGGTTTATATCCGTCTCGTAAGCCTGGGTCGTATGTTGAGAGAACTGTTTCTCAAAAGAAAGGTAGTGTAAAAAAGATTTTAAAACATCCAAACTCTAAAATTTAGAGCTAAGATAGTCTAAAACATCAATATAAATATTATAAAAAATTATAACTCGTGCTGGGCAATATAAGCTTCTTTAAATTGAGCTTTTAAGATTTCTGATCTTCTTAGAACGGATGGTTTTACGAAGTGTTTCCTTCTTCTCAACTCCTTCATAGTTCCGGCTTGTTCAAATTTCTTTTTGTACTTTTTAAGAGCCCTATCGATTGATTCTGATTCTCTTACGTCAATTATGAGCATATTTGATCTAAAATTTTAGGGTGCAAAGATAAAAATAAATTCAATTATTGAGCTAAAAATAAAAGTGGCTTGTTAAGAATTGTCTAACAAGCCACTTGGATTATTTTATGAAAAGTGGATTACTGGTTGTCCCACCAAACTCGTGTATAAATGTTTACCACATCCGGTGAGGGGCAATTCCTGTTGTAAAATACTTCGGTTTCTGGATAAGGAAGTCTTCTTGGAATTCTTGTTCCAGAATTTGGAGTAAGAGAAGGAATGTCAGTTCTTCTCCAGTCGGCAAATACTTCAGGATCCAGATACAATGCAATATACTTTTGGGTCATAATCATTTCTAATGTCAAATTATCAGCTCCGTTGGCTACAGTGGTTTGCGCAATATAGGCATTGTACTGATCAACAGTAATATTTGCATCAACAAATGACAATTTGATACCTCTTAAATAATCATCATAGGCAGCAGTTTTATCATTGGTTCGAAATTTAGCTTCTGCTGAAATGAATGCAGCTTCCGTACTTGTTAAAAAAGGCATGGCTCTGTCAGGAGTTAAGATTGGGTGATTTTCATTCAAAGGAGCACCGTAAGTTGTACTTCTTGGATCTGAAAACTGAGTGAGCAAATCTGAGTACCGGGTTCCAATGGCTATATCATTCCTTTGCTGATTGTATTGAAACCATGGCCCATTTGCAGTAGAAGCAGCTCCATACACAATTTTTGCATCATTTCCTTCTGCAATGGCACCATTGTTAATTGCTTGTAATACTGCGTTGTAATCACCACTTCTTTTTGCCAATCTAAGTTTAGCCCTTGCATCTAATGTATTCACGAAAGCAAGCCATTTGCTTGGGTCTCCAGCATACACCAAATCTGCATTTGCGCCTGGATTGGTGGGTGACTTCGGTTTTCCAAGCTCTGTTTTGGCTGAACTAATTAAGCGGTTAATCTCTCCAAAAATACTTTCCTGGGTATCAAATTTAGGTTGAGATATTTCAAGCCCCTTCAGGGCTTCTGAATAAGGGATGTCTCCAAAACAATCTGTAAGAAACAATAAAGTATAGGCCTCTAATGCATCGGCAATTCCAAGATACGTGTAAGCCGTTGCGGGATCGGTAAATTTCCTCAATTCCTTAATGTTATTTAGAACTTTTGGGTACAGCAAATGTGACCACATATTGTCCACATTGCTGCCGACCAAAGTATAGTTGTTGTATGCAACAAATTGTCTGCTAACTCCCGTCAAATGCTGAGTAAATAACCCCAGGTATCTAGAACCATCTCCCCAATAACAATAGTTGAGAGACAGCTGGATCGTAGGTAATAATTCAGCTGGAGTAACTGCTACAGGAGAATTGGGATTTGTATTGGAATCCTCAAAATACTTGGTACACGAACCAAGTACGAGTACCAGTCCAATCATTAATAATTTTATTGATATCTGTTTCATTTTTTCTAACTTTTAAATTAAAATTTAAGATTTAATGTAACTCCATAACTTTTTGTGTTAGGGCCTTGGAAATAATCCAATCCTTGACCATTGGAATTTGATCCAACTAAGCTGGTTTCAGGATCGATACCGGTGTACTTAGTAGATAACCACAAGTTTTGGCCAGATAAAGTAATGGATGCATCTCTGAGCAATCCAAGTTTTGCAATATTCCTTGGAAAAGTATAGGTCAATGCAATATTCCTAAGTCTAATATAACTTGCATCTTCAATAAAATCTTCCGCGACGATTCCGAATCCTCCGCCATTATCCGTGTACCAATCTTGATCCAATGTTGTTTCAATGGTATTTTTTGTTTCTGTAATTACGATATTTCCGTTTGCATCGATTCTGCCGTTCACGCCGTCAAAAACTTTCTTCTCTCCTCTGTTTTCAGTTTCCTTTGACACCCCGAAGAAAGTCAATGCGCCCCTGGTTCCATTCCACATATCACCTCCTGATTTAATGTCAAATAGAAATGCCAAATTCCAGTTTTTATAGGTAAAAGAATTATTTATTCCCAGTAAAAAGTCAGGATTTGGATTGCCAAGAACTCTTTGCAAAGGATCTGCCAACGGCTTTCCGTAGTAAAAACTATTTGGATCATCATCGATCACCAAGTTGCCATTGTTGTCCCTTAGCCATGCGCCTCCATAAATTTGCGCGTATTCAAATTTCCGGATGATCTTGCCATTTGCATCTTTTTCAGGTGCTAAATTGTACACAGCAGAGCCTGTAAATCCATCCAAATAAATTTGATCAACATCATCAGAAATCGACAACACAAATGTTTTCCATTTGGTAAAGTTAAAACCCAAATTCCAATCAAAATTTGCTGTTTTAATAGGAACAAGATTCAAAGAAATGTCTGCTCCGGTTGTTTCCAATTCTCCAGAGTTGATGGTTGCCCTTTGAAAACCTGTTGATGCACTCACTGGAACTGTAACGATTTGATTGGTTACGTTTCTCCTATAGACGGAAACATCCAAATTGAGTCTATTGTTAAAAAATCTAAGATCCAAACCGCCCTCAATCTCATTGGCCAGCGATGGTACGAGATCAGTTGCCCCCAAGGCATTGTCTTTAATAAATCCTGTTACCGCACCTTTAAATGGAAATCCAATTCCATTTGTCCAACCGTCATTAAGGTCATTTATAGTAAGGGTTGTTGGTGGAACTGTAAAGTTGGTTGATGTAAGATATGCTGCTGGTGCTCCTGCACCAATGGATGCATAAGACAATCTCAATTTACCGAAGTCCATTTTAGGAATTTTCACTAATTCGCTAAACACAAATCCAAGTGAAACTGATGGATAAAACACAGAAATTTGTCCCAGATCAACAGGCTCATCCGGCACAACCAAAGAAGAAAGGTAATCCTGCCTTCCTGTTACATTTAGGAAAAGATAATCTCTAAATCCTAAAGAGGCGTTTCCAAAAAATCCCAAAGTCTTACTATTGGTCAATGTCCTCACGGTACTAATGGTAGAAGCATTGCCCAGGTTTGGAAATCCGGCAAAGCTAAATCCATCTCCTTGAATATAGTTGTTGGTCAATTGGCTTTCATACAAGTTTGATCCAAGGGTATATTCCAAAGAAAAATCATTGGATAATGCACCTTTACCGCTTGCTGTAAAATAAAGATCCAAATTGCGGAACAGGTAGGTGTCATCAAAAATTCTACCTGCTGGAAATGATCTAGAATTAATCTCAAAACTCTGAACCCGATTGTCTGCATAATTGTCCATTCCAAGATTGGTACCTAAGGTAAACCAGTTATGAAATTCATAAGACAATGAAATTCCCCCTAAAAGACGATTGACATTGTCATTAAATGGGTTATTTCTTACCACCCAATATGGGTTGTCATATCCCCCACCGCCACGATAGTTTCTTTGTCTTCCATTGGGCAGATAAATTGCTTCTCTTCGAGTAATCGCATCAGCACCATAACCATTGCTATTGTCAAAACTCATCGGTGTTCTCAACAATCCCAACATCAATCCTGAGATATTTGAACCCTGTTGTGTTCTTTGTCCACCAGAATTAATGTAGTTGAAACGGAAGTTTAGATTTAATTTATTATTGACCAATTTGCTTCCCATATTTCCACCTATATTGGTTCTCTTGAAATTATTCAAGGGGGTAATTCCATTTTCTGAAAGATGGCCAGCAGAAAGTCTAAAATTTAAAAGTTCAGTTCCACCTGAAAAACTGATGTTATTGTTATAGGTTGAACCGCCTTGAAAAAAATCATATTTGTCATAAGGTGAAAACTTGGTTCTGGCGTCTGGATTGGATGCGCCTACCAAATTACCATTCTGATCATAAGGATTTGTTGTAGCACCATCCCAAAACATGGTATCAGCTAAAGGGCCCCAACTTAAAGATTGACCAGTTGCTGGTCCATTGTACAATCCGTTCACACCCTGGAGGTATTTATTTTGAAATTCCGGCAATTTATTGTAGGACGAAAATCTAGCCGTTGAATTAAAATCAATGTTCAATTTACCAGCAGAATTTTTCCCTTTTTTAGTGGTAATCATAATTACCCCATTGGCCCCTTCAGCACCATACAGGGCCGAAGCCGCACCACCTTTAAGGACAGAAACACTTTCAATATCATCAGGATTGATGTCAATTCCCCTGTTTGAATTGGATACACCAGCTAAAGACCTTTCAGAGTGATTTTCAGCATTGCTGATTCTAACACCATCAATCACCAATAATGCTTCATTATTGCCATTAAAAGTTTTAGCACCTCTCAACACCATTCGCGTTGGGGCACCGGCATTTCCGCTGGATTTAATCGCCTGTAATCCAGCAACTTTACCAGATAAAGCTTCTAAAGCACTAACCGTATTGGATTGAGTAATTTCATCCCCGGTTACAGATTGTACTCCGTACCCCAAAGATTTTTGCCCTCTGCTGATACCCAGGGCTGTTATAACGGCTTCTTGCAGTAAAACTCCCTCTTCCAAAGAAATATCGACCATGTTGCTCACACCAAGATTTACCTCCTTAGTTTTAAATCCAGTGTAACTAACAACCAACATCGTTGTACCTTCTGGAACCGATAGCGAATACATCCCATTGACATCTGTAATTGTCCCAATGGTCGTTCCTTTTACCACCACATTGGCGCCTATTACAGGGCTGCCAGAATTATCAGTGATGGTGCCCTTCACCATCCGCTGAGCCTCCATGACCCCTAGAACAGTGAAAAATAACAGAAAAACAAGATAAATTTTCTTCATATCGTTTTGTTTTAAAATTTCAGATAAAATGGTTGTAATCCGTTATTAAGTGTGAATTTTTGAAAAATATACACCTAACCGATTATCTTTTAATAATTTATACATTTTGCAGTAGAGACCATATTAAAATCCAAAAACTATTTTTTTCAAAAATTGATTTAACGTTCACAAAAGTAATATTCAAAATGAATTAATAATTAAATTTAATTGAGGTGAAGAAAAGTACCCGATAAATCATTTAAGAATTAAAATTTAAAATTACAAATATTCTGAAATAATAAAAGGTCGTTATTGTGAATAACGACCTTTTATTGTTATAAATAATTGATCCTAGAAATTATCAATAACCAGGGTTTTGTGCACAAATTTTGTTTGCCAAAATTTCAGATTGTGGAATTGGCCACAAATAAGCTGGGGAGATTGGCTCTACTTCTCTTATATTGCCTTTTGCGGGCAAAGTCATTTGCAACCTTTGGAGATCCATACCTCTGAATCCCTCACCTAACAATTCGATCTGACGTTCAAACAAAATTGCATCTATCAAATCTGCCCCATTCGCAAAATTTGCAGAAGTGTATTCTGTTGCTCCAGCTCTTCTACGCAATTCATTCACCAGTTGGATGGCTCTGTCATCCACGCCCTGGGTTCTTGCCAAAGCTTCAGCAAGATTCAAAAGCACTTCTGCATAGCGAAGTACAGGTGCATAATCCAAATGTTGAGGCCCAGTTGGAAATTTATGCCAGTACTTTTTACCAGAGCTTGCGGTGACAATCATTGCTCTTCTTGTGTCTGCATCTTCCCATTTGGTATTGCTAATGATTCCTGCAGGGTTTAGAGAATATTCACCATTTCCTGTACCCGTATTAAAATAATGACCCAGTCCATTCTGAGTTCCTGGAAGTGTATTTGGAGTAAACGGCATACTGAAAATATTATCAGAAGACCTGTATGGAGATGCAAAGGATGCCGCTACAGTAGCCGGGATTGAATAGGCATTTCCAGATTCAGATTTGAAAGGCGATGCAGTACTGACTATTTTATTTGCTTCTGCAATAACGTTGGAGTAGTCAGCCATATGAAGATAAACTCTGGTTTTAAGAGCAATAGCAGTATTTCTATGGGCTCTGATTACACCGTTCAGGTCAGCCCTTGTCAATGGCAAATTCGCTTCAGCAAAATTCAAATCATCCAGGATCTGTGCGTAAGCCTGCTGATTGGTTGATCTTGCTATATCATTCGTACCAGCTCCAACATTTCCACTGGTGTGTAGGATGATACTCAATTTATCCGTTCCGGCAGAATAAGGATTGCCATATAACTGGCTTAAATAGAAAAATGAAAGTGCTCTTAAAAATCTTGCTTCCGCAGCATAAGCATTTAGTGTAGCATCGGTTGCACCAAGACCCTTCAGCTTTGTTTCATTCGCTTTTAATCCATCAATAAAAACATTGCATCTGTTGATTGCCAAATAGGCATCCACCCATAAATTGGTTACATCATTAACATTAGATGGTTGTACTGTAAAATTCCATACAGAAAATCCGGTTACGTTATTTTGCAATTCATTGATAAAATTTTCACCACGAATTTCATGATACACATAATATCTACCGCCTAAAAAGTTTCCACTTCTCACGCTATTGTACAATCCTCTTGCTTGAAGCTCAACCCGATCCATGTTATCAAATACGGTCAAATCAGAGAAGTCGGTTACCGGTGCCAAATCCAAGAGTTCATCCCGGCAGGACATCAACAAAAGTGAAGTAAAAAACAACAAATAAAATAATATATTTTTCATATTGAATAAATTAGAATTTAAATTAACTGATACATTTAACATTAAAATCCTACCTGAAGACCAATGGTATAGGCCCTTGCCTGACCAACTGAATTTCTATCAACTCCTGGTGCTACGTTTGAACTACCATTGGTAGAAATTTCAGGATCTGATCCAGAATAAGAAGTAAACAACAGAGCGTTTTGTGCCTGTACATACATTCGCAATGAAGCAATCCTAATTTTCGAAGTCAAATTGGAAGGCAATGTGTATCCCAAACTAAGATTCCTGAGTCTGACAAAGTCACCTTTCTCAACATTTTCAGATATTGGTAATGCAGATCCATTGGATACATTGTCATTGAGAATTAATCTTGGGATCGTACCGTTTTTATTTTCAGGAGTCCAGCGATCCAATACATCGGTGTGGTTGTTCCAAAATCTCATGTCTCTCAATCCAGCTTTTGTACCATTATAGATATAATTTCCTCCCTGGAATTGGAACATAATACCCAGATCAAAATTAAAAATTCTAAAATTATTATCCAATCCACCAAAATAAGTGGGTAAAGTAGGGCCCATCACAACACCGCTATTTGCAATGGTCGGTGCGGTTGCGCGACCACTGCCATCAACAAATGTCCAGCGGTCAGCCGCTGCGGCAGAATGATCATATTGCACTCTTTTATAAACAAAATTGTCACCTTCCCTGACTCTTAGTAAAAATACACGTCTTCCATTTTCAGGATTTACTCCATCTGTTTGAACAACATAAAGACTTCCTACAGATTCTCCCAATCTGGTAATATTCGTCTGTTCCAAAGTGGCAGTAATTCCAACGATATCAGCATTGTTATTTGCAAGTGCATCCACAACATTCGTCAACGTGCTAAAATTGCCTCCAATTCTCCATTCAAAATTCTGTTTTCTAATCGGAGTAAAAGAAACGCTTAACTCAATGCCGCTATTGGTCATGCTACCAACGTTGGTATTAATCGTATTACCTGGAATACCCTTGGAAGGAGATTGTGGAACAGATAAGATTAATCCATCAATTAAATTTTGATAATAAGCAAATTCTACTTGCAATTTATCTTGCCATAATCCAGCTGAAAATCCAATGTCCAATTTTTTGCTACTTTCCCAAGTCAAATCTGGGTTTCCGACCTGACTAAATTGTAAAGTAGGATTCTCATGATACAAAGTAGAATTAAATAAAGACAAGGATGCATAATCAGCAACGCCATTGTTGCCAACTAAACCATAACTTGCTCTGATTTTAAAGAAATTGATCAAATCACCAATTCCATTTTTCCAATAATTATCCTCACTTAAGACATAACCCAAAGACCCGCCATAGAAGTCGCCAAATTTCTTGCCAGTCGCGAATGCTGAAAAACCATCCCTGCGGTAATTAAATGTTGCGTATAATCTGTCCATAACTCCCACGTTTACCCTGGAGAGAACAGAGCTTAGGTAATTTTCAGTTTGAAAATTAAATGCAGGGTTTATTGTGGTATAGTTGCCTTGAAAAGTTGTGAAAAACTGATCAGAAATTCCGATTCGCTGTGCTCCCCAACGGTCTCTGGAAGTATATTGCTCTTCAGTTCCAGCCAATAATCCAATTTTTACACTGTTGTTCACATTGAAATCGTAGGTCAACAAATTTTGTAAATTCCATCTTCTGAGTTTGTCAAAGGTATTTTCGGCAAATCCATTTTGCGGCTGGCCATCACCATGTCTTGCATCCCAAAATGTATGATTTTCAATGGACAGAACATCTGATCCAAAACTGCTTCTTAGCTTCAATCCTTTAAGTAAGGTGAGTTCTCCAAAAATATTCCCAATAAAATGGTTACCATCCGAATTATGTCGGTTGTTGTCCAATAAAAATGCTGGATTATAGAATCCAATTCGATTGCTACCATTGGCCATTGGACCAATCATGTTGGCACCACCCAAAACAATATTGTAACCGATACCAGCGCCTGGGTCATACGCACCTCTTCCATCTGCCGTTCTGATATAAGGTGAAACGATGGGTGCAGTAATCAAAGGGAGTCTTCCCAACCCGGCAGTAGCGAAGGATTGACCATCCAATGAACCTGTATTTGGTGCCTGGTTGCTTGAAAAAGCATAATTTAAGTTGGTTCCAATTTTCAAGAAATTAAACAATTGGTGATCAAAATTCAACTTGGCGCTGGTTCTGGAAAATTCATTCCCTTTGATCATACCTTCCTGAGCTGTATGTCCAACAGATAAATAATAATTTGACTTCTCATTTGCACCTGAAAAATTTAAATTATGGTTGTGAGAAAGTCCTGTTTGCATAACATAATCATACCAATTGGTATTTACTTGTTCGCCATTGATATCAAGTGAAGGTTTGAAAAAGTCAGCAGCTCCACCCGCATTTACCGAAGCCTCATTTTTAACTAAAAGATATTCATCTGCATCCAATATGTCAAAAAGTCTGACCGGTTGACTCCAACCAACCCAGGCATCATAATTAACAGCAGACTTGCCTTGCTTACCCTTCTTCGTGGTGACTAAAATAACTCCATTCGCAGCTCTTGATCCGTATATTGCAGAAGCAGAAGCGTCTTTGAGAACTTCAATGCTCTCAATATCACCTGGATTTATATTTGTCAATGGGTTGTAAGCCGAAGAGTTATTTCCTGATCTTAAATTTCCCGAGTATGTGGGAATTCCATCAATCACAATAAGCGGTTGAGAGCTTAGATTAATGGAATTTGCACCTCTGATCCGAATCACGGGAGGATTGTTCAATACACCATTTGGTGTTGTAATGTTTACACCGGCTGATCTGCCCTGTAAAGCCTGATCGAATGATTGAATGGGCATTAATGCGATGTCTTCCCCTTTAACCTGAGAAATCGATCCCGTCAAACTGGACTTCCTTTGAGTACCATAACCCACAACAAGGACTTCATCAAGGATTTTTCCTTCTACAATTGAAAAATCAAGGATGTCAGATACCCCAAGATCCAACTCTTTCGATTCGTACCCGGCATAACTTACAACAATTGATTTTGCATCAGCAGGGACATTCAAAGAATATTGACCATCAGAATTGGTAACTGTTCCAATGGCAGTTCCCTTGACGACGACGTTTGCTCCAATCACCGGAGTACCGGAATTGTCAGTGACAGTTCCCTTCACCATTCTCTGCGCCTCAGAGACACCTAGAATAGCAATAAATAGCAGAAAAACAAGATAAATTTTCTTCATATCGCTTGGTTTAATTTAAAAGAATTACGTGTGGTTAAAATTCCAAAATGAAATTGGAATGGATTGAATTTGATTAAATTCTGCTCTAAATAATTATATAGATTTGATAATCAAATATTTTTATATAATATAATTATTGTATATTAATTATAAATTCAATGAACTCGAATTATCCTGTCAAATAATTCAATTGCAAAGTTACCATTACGTCAAAATTATCATAATTTTTTGATAATTTTTTTCTCAATAGTGACTTAATTATCCGAGAAGAAAGTAAATTGAAGGGAATCCGATCGTTTTTATATCTTCAAATAAGCTTCCGGAGATACATGGATATTGTATTTTGTAAGCCAAAATATAAAGCATCACAGATTAAGGCATGGCCGATAGAAACTTCCAATAAGCCAGGCACTTTTTCCCTGTAATACTGTAAGTTATCCAAATTCAAATCATGTCCTGCGTTTAACCCGATTCCAAATCTTTGAGCCTCCAATGCCGTCTGGACATGTGTTTTTACAAACTCTGACTTATTCTTAATGAATCCATTGCTGTAATCACCCGTGTATAATTCTACACGATCTGTACCGGTTTCATATGCCGATTCAATTAGACCGGGATCAGGATTTAGAAAGATGGATACCCTAATTCCTTTTTCTTTGAATTTGCCTACTACGCTCTTGAGAAAGTCAAGATGTTTAATTGTGTCCCAACCACTATTTGAAGTTAGGGCTGTTGGAGGGTCAGGCACCAGGGTAACTTGATGTGGTTGGATTTGAAGAACTTTTTTAATAAATCCAGGGCTCGGAAAACCCTCAATGTTAAATTCACCCAATATAACTTCCTTTAACTTATCCAGATCGTTCGATCTCACATGTCTTTCATCAGGTCTAGGATGCACTGTTATCCCATGAGCTCCAAATTCCTCACAATCTTTTGCCACCTGAACTAAATCAGGTAAATTTGCTCCTCGTGAATTGCGCAACAAAGCTACTTTATTAATATTCACACTTAACTTGCACATCTTTGACTCAATTAGATCATAAAAGTACATTTTATCAGACTATTGCTCTAATAGCATTTGTTTCGACAGGATTTTTACTTTTTCAAGTTTGGAGCTTGATTTTTTTGAATAGCCAAGGCTATTCTATGGGGAATTCTCTCCAAGACATTCAAGACATAACCCAAAGTTTAAATATAAAAGGTCTTTTGATTTTACAAATTATCAGTCATGTATTTGTTTTAATATTGCCCGCATGGAGTTGGGGCGTACTGTTTGGAATCAAAAGTTTAAATAGCGACAAATCTATTCTTGATTTTAAGACCCTAATAATATGTTTGTCAATATTAATGGCTACCTTCCCTTTGGTTGGTTTGACAGCCAAATTAAATCAGCTTATCCCATTACCGGAAATATTTAAAATTGCAGAAGATAATGTAAGGTCATTGATGGAAAAACTTCTTTCAGCCAAGGGTATTATGGACCGATTGCTGTTGTTTATCACCATAGCAATTGTACCCGCAATTAGTGAAGAATGGATGTTTCGAGGAGTTTTGCAAAATCTATTCAAAAATATCTATCACAAAACCTGGTTTTTTGTCGGAATTACAGCACTTTTGTTTTCAACGTTTCATCTTCAATTTGAAGGTTTTATTCCACGCTTTATACTAGGGATTGTTTTGGGCTTGACCTATGGTTATACGAAGAATTTGATTTATCCCATTCTTATCCATTTCGCTTTTAATGGAAGCCAAATATTGGCCCTCTTTGTTTCTGGAAAAGATTGGATGGATGAACAAATAAATCAGGAAGGATTAAATTATCTTGATTGGTTCACAGGGATCATTGGCCTAGTCGTTACTGCAACACTGTTATATCACTTACATTCTTCCCGCCAAAAAGATCAAAATGTTAGTTAGAACAGTCACAGGCCTCCTTTTTGGGATTGTAATGATTTTCAGTATTCTTACCAATCTGTGGACTTCTTTAGCCCTGGTGTCCATTATACTAGTAGCTTCATTTTATGAATTTTCAGTCAACTTTACCAAATCAAGCACAAAAACACAATTTCCTGGAAATCTTTTAGGCATTCTTGCTTTATCATTAATAGCCACGATATTTATTTTTAGTATTTTCACAGAATTACTAAAAGATTCAGTTTTAATTGTCACACTTGTATTCAATGTTCTTTTTATTATTTTCTCTTCCATTCAACTAATTCAGTTTAAAATTTCATCCGAGTATTTCCAATGGTGGATTCCCGCCATTTATATTGGAGCTCCTATCTTAATTGTATCCATGTTTCTTATTTTAAATTATCCTTCATATCATTTTTGGGTACTCGCAGTGCTTATAGTTATTTGGACAAATGATACAATGGCTTATTTTACAGGCAAGTTGTTTGGAAAAAACAAATTGGCACCAAGTATATCCCCTGGAAAAACCATTGAAGGTCTAATCGGTGGAATTGTTTTTGGGATTATCATTGGAGTCTTGTTAAATCAATTCTGGATTCGATCAGAATTTTCAATTTTGCAAATGGTTTTATTGAGTTTCATGGTAGGAGTCTTTGGAATTTTAGGTGATCTTTTTGAGTCACAGCTAAAAAGATTGGCAGGGATTAAAGATAGCGGAAAAATACTTCCGGGACATGGTGGGATGCTTGATCGATTTGACAGCTTCCTTTTCGCAATTCCGCCTGCATTTTTATATATTTGGATCAATCAAAATTATTAATACAATGGATATACATAAGGAAGGTAAAAATTGGGTTTTCGGATTTCTTTTATTTTATGTTGGAATGGTGTTGTTGCTGTCATGGAATGACAGTTTCCTTGCAATTCCCATATCATTGATTCTGGGAGTATTTTTTTTACTGATCTTGAATTTTTTCAGAAATCCGGACCGACCCATATATTCGAAGGATGATCGCATACTTTATTCTCCGGCAGATGGTAAAATAGTGGTCATTGAAAAGACCTATGAGGATGAATATTTTAAAGATGAGAAAATTCAGATTTCCATTTTTATGAATCCATTGAATGTTCATGTCAATCGATATCCCGTAAGTGGTACGGTCATGTATTCCAAATACCATCCAGGAAAATATTTGGTGGCATGGCATCCAAAAGCTTCAAAAGAAAATGAAAGAACTACAGTAGTGCTTCGCCGAAAAGATGGAAAAGAAATTTTGATCCGTCAAATTGCTGGCGCTGTCGCCAGAAGAATCTGCAATTATGCGCAGGAAGGTCAAGCAGTCGAACAAGGCGAAGATCAGGGTTTTATCAAATTTGGCTCAAGAGTGGATCTCTTCCTCCCATTAAATTCAAGCATAAAAGTTGAAATGAATCAAATTGTTAAGGGCAATATAGACGAGATTGCTCATTTGGATTAAATCCATATTTAATATTTAACTACAATCCCTTTAATACCAAATCTATATATTTATTGGAATGAGTTTTATTTCAATGTACCCATTTTACATGAGTTAATTATTCCATTCTACCAAAAAATAAACAAGCCGCTTTTCAGCGGCTCGTTTAACTAACATTAATCAGAATAAAACGGGTTATATTAAAAACAGGGATTAATTACTTATGATGAATTTTTTAACCAATGGCCCAAGGTTGGTTTCCACTCTTAAAAGATAAATACCATCAGCTAGCCCCAAATTGGACAAGCTTATATTTTCAAGCTTGGGTTGAACGATGGTGTTGGAACTTATTACCCGGCCATCCACTCCAAGAATACTGTAGCTCTTCATTTCGTTTGAGCCATTGAGAAGAACCATAATCTGATCTTTGGCAGGATTTGGAAAAACCAACAATTTATTTAGATCCAATTCTCCGTGATTTTTCTTCTTGTTGATCTCAAGGACAAAAGTCTTATCTTCCAAACGAGATTTTATACCATCTCCATCCATCTTGGTAATGTTCCGGAAATAAAATGGTATTTTCAAAGTTTCGTCGTCTCTTCTGAATGGATCAAGATTATCTTCTATAATAAATACAATTATTTCTACTCCACCTTCTCCACTAGAAGGACTTCCACCAACCCTGGCAAACCCACTTTCCAATCTTCCATCCCAAGGTTTTTCAAACAAGTTAACCGTATTGGCATTTTGACTAAACCAGCTTTTATGGTAAAATTGAATTTCCAGGGTACTATCGACCACCGCATTCTGATTATAATCCAATTGGTAGGCATAACCAGATAAATTAATGGCCGGGTCATTTGAATCGCCTAACCGAACCTCAAAAACTGCCCACTCTCCCTGCACAGCACCCGGAGTCAGATTAACCACCTCAAATGGAAACTCATCTTTGGGTAAAACCAGATCCGGAATCAAAGAGTGTTCTTTATAAAAATTGGCATCTATCGCATTTAAATCCTCTTCATTGATTATACCGTTACCATCCGTATCTGCATGCTTCAAATCGATCGATGAATTAGCTAAATCTTCATCCCAGTCGTCTGCTTTATGAGATCTAAATTCATTACCTGTAAAAATTCTACTTTCTCCTTCCTTACCCATCTGGTATGCTACATGCAACAAATCATTCATATCCACGCGCCCATTGAAATCAACATCTCCAGGCCAAACACAATCCCCTACACATTGTCTGATACAATTCTTTTGCTCGTATTCAGTTTCAATATTTAGTTCAGCAGTTACGCACCTTCCATTGGAATTAACGCAATATTCAATTTCAATTGTTTCAGTTCCGATTGTATTTAATAAAGGTGTGTAAATCAAAGAGTTGTATCCAATAATTGTACTTGTACAACCATTGTTGTAATTTACGACAATAGTATCCCATCCTGGGTAAAAAGAGATTCTGGGATTGGAAGAACTAAAGTCATAAGCATCTACCGGAATATTATAACTTAGGAGCAAAGGTGTATTTCTTTTGGTTTTGAACTGGTAAGTATGATCCGTCATTGGTTCACAATCACCAATCAATAATACCACTGTCGCATATTCGCAAATTCCCTGAGGACAAACTTTATATCTAAATGTTTGAACACCTTTGTAGTCAGTTTGAGGGGTAAATCTAAATTTGCCTTTGGTATCCAAACGCTCCAAAGTACCTTTTAATCCAACCGTATCATGTATAAGTATGGGGTATTTACTGACAATGGGACCCACATCATTATTGCTTACATCAAAACTAAGCTCTTGATTTACAGGGGTAATAAACTTATCCTCTTGAATAATGCTGTTGGATGGTGGTAGATCAAATATTTCAACATAAACCACGGTGGTATAGCCAGACCCTCCTAATAAAAAGGTATCTTTTCCGAAAATATTTTTGTGTGGTTGATATTTAAAAGATGGGCCCTGAATCGTCACCTTCCCTTTCTTGGGATTTTGGGTCAAATTAAGATTGTTCAGCGTTAAAGCCATGGTCACGCTGTAGTTTTCAGCGGTTGAAATTAAAATGGTGTCATTTGTTGCAGACGCAGGATCAACTACATTAATAAAAATCTGATTGGTCTCACAAAGCCCAAGAATATCGCAAACCCGATAAGTAATGGTGGATTTACCCACGGAATCCGTCATTGGTGTAAAAGAAACCGTACTATCCGTGAAACTAACAGATTCAAGCCGATGTGCATTTACTATTTGAGTAATTTTTATATTATCAGATCCTTGAATACTTGTGGAGTCGTTGAGCAAAGGAAAAACGGTCGTCGAGCCCGCATTCTTATCAATTAGGTAATAGTCCTGCCTGGTCTCAAGGTAGGAGTTAACATAACAGAAAATAAAAGAATACCAAACCAATTTATAGGATTGATCATTGGTTGTTCTGGCTTCAACAATCACCGTATCAGAACCAATAAAATTTGAATCAGGCTCATAAAAAAGTTCATATTTGCCAGATGAGACAAAATTAAGTGTGATCTTTCCGTTTGAGGATGAATCAATTAGTTTGGGAAGAAAACAAGGATTTAAAGTTTCTGTTTGGTTGCGGTCTTTGAGAACCTTTACAAGTCTATAACCACTTTGGGCAGTTAAATTCACTGATATTGAGGAGAATATCAGCAAGTAGATGAAAAATCGTAAAAAACCCATTTATCCCTTGTTTGGAAGCAAAGTTACTGGCTTCTTTGATATTTTCAAAATTTATATTTATATTTTTTTATTTAATATAATTAGAATATTCAATATGTTATGTTAAATATTGAATTTAAGTACTATATAAATTACAGAAATATTTAATATCTAAAAATTAATTCACAAAAAATTAAAACACTACCTCTTTTAATCCTTTGATCAAACGCTTGGAAACTATGTGTTAGAACGCAACGAAAACCCAAAAGTAGTTAAACCTATGTAAAGAGTAAGCCTGTTTAAATTTATTACCTTGATAATGAGCCTAAAATAGAGAGTTTAAACATCCCATTAAATTTTTAAAAAATACTTTCACTACAGAGCAAATCTGTGCTATCCAGTCAGGATAATTAAAAAAATAATACTTTTGCTAACAATGACCGAAAGTAAAATTTATCATTTCGTTTCCAGTCTTAGTTCAGTCCAATTAAACCGACTCAGTCGATATCTGGAGTCTCCTTATTTCAATAGAAATGAAAAATTATTGACTATTTATTACAGGATAGAACAACACTTAAAACAAAACGTCAAATCTAAACTGGACAAAAAAGAAATATGGAATCAGATTTATCCCAATGTTCCATTTAGGGATGAAAAATTTCGAAAACATTGTTCAGAATTACTCGATCTAGGCGAAGCCTTTCTTGCTCAGCAAGTTTATGATGAAGTAGGTTTATATCAGGCCAATTTTTTATTACAGGCTGTACATCGTCTTCAAATTGAGAGACTGTACAACAGCTCACAATCCAAAGCTGAAATTTTATTAAAGCATCAATCTGATCGAAATCCAGCATATTATTATTACCGGTATGAAATAGAGAAAAACCTCTATAAATTGAACAATCTCGAAGCTTCGAGGGCCAATAAAACTTCATTGGGTAAGATCAATTTAGACCAAATTGTAAACAACCTTGACTATTTCTATATTGCTGAAAAGCTTAAGCATTATTGCAACCTATTAACCTGGAATTTGGTATTTGCAATGGATACAAAATTGCTTTTTATAGAAGAAATCATTTCAATTGCACGCAACGAAGAATTCAAAGAAATTCCTCCCATTGCTGTCTACCTTAAAATTTATGAAACCTTTGTATACCCAGATGACATTCGCTATTACCATGAACTAGAATCTCTCATTGACAAGCATCTTAAAAATTTTCCAAAGGATGAAGCCAAAGAAATTATTGAAGCCGCGATTAATTACAATATCAGAAATTCTAATAAAGGTATTGAATTTCAGAAGCAATTGTTTGAGATTTATAAGAAAGCCTTAGATGAAGAATTGCTTATTGTAAATGATGAATTATCTCCATGGACTTTTAAAAATATTATCACAGTCTCATTAAGGTTAAAAGAAATTTCTTGGACGGAAGGTTTCATTAAAGATTTTGCTGACAAATTAAATCCAAGTTTCAGAGAGAATTCTGTGTTATTCAACACTGCCTTAATACATTATCATAAAAAAGAATATGGTAAAGTGATTCCATTGTTGCAAAAGGTCGCTTATGAAGAAATATTTTATGGCTTGGATTCAAAGGCAATATTGATCTCCACATATTTTGAGTTGGATGAAGATTATGCTTTGTCATCACTTTTGGATAGCTTTAAGAATTTTCTAACCAGAAACAAAGATGTCTCCATTGAAAAGAAAAATGCATATTTAAATCTTGTAAAATATACCAAAAAAATACTTGAAGGTGAACTTTTATCCAATGATCAATTGATAAAAATTAAAAATAATATTCTTAGTGAAAGAATTGTTGGAAAAGACTGGCTACTTGAAAAAATTGATGAGCTCATGTACACCAATTCAACCAAACCAAGAAAAATTAAAAAATAATGAGTTATAACAAAACACCCGAGAGCAGATTAAGAGTGAGATTTAAAGATTGTGATCCGCTGGGTCATCTTTACAATACGCGATTTTTGGAATACATGCTTGAATCCAGAGAAGACCATATCATAGATCATTATGGTTTGAATCTTGAAGAATACGCCAGGGTTCATTCAAGAGCATGGATCGTAAGCGCACATCAAATCGTTTATTTAAGAGAGGCCAAACGCAATGAGTTTATTCGAATACGATCTTCACTGATTAATTTAGGCAAAGATTTTATTGTAAATGAATATCAAATGTGGGATGATGGTATAACAACATTAAAATCCCTTATGTGGACCCATTTTCTACACATCGATTTGAGTATTAAGAAACTTGCACCTCATAATTCTGAAATGACTGCAAAGTTAGAAAATATACGCACTATAATCGATCAAAATGGGTTTGAAGAAAGGGTAAAATTTCTGAGAAATAGTGGCTTGCAATAATTATCTCAAATGCTTAAAAGAGTTAAAAAAACGATCAGCATCTTTGTCCAATCGCGAATGGTAATCACAAAAATATTGCAAGGTCAATAACTGATTGTAATAAGGTATCACCGCAGTTCTAACAACAGAACTGTCTGTATCGTAAAATATTTGAAAAAATTTGCCAGGAATTCCATCAAATTCCCGGTCGTATTCGAAAGCCAGATTACCAAGATGCAATTGCCCTAATAATTGTTCTTTTATTGTGTTGACCATGTATTCGGTGAGTGAATCCTGTTTTTCAAAAAAATTAAGCTCTTCGGGATAGGTTGTCAGATTAACCATATAGATTTGAGACTCCTCAGAGCTGACAAAGGATCGAATTTTAACAGTCCCGATTTCCGACAGAATGCTGTCTGATTTTATCACGGGTTCTCCAGGCATTTCCATCATAAACATGGCCTCTTCATCCCTGATTAGATACCAAGAAGTGAATGCAAAAACCAAATGGCTTATGATAAGCAATAACTTCACTGTGTCATTTAACGCTCTGACTTGTAAATTGTTATTCTTTACTCTTTTAAACTTATATCTTTGTTGCCAAAATTGACACAAATGAATAAGTTTGATATTATTGTAATTGGCTCAGGGCCAGGAGGATATGTAGCTGCCATCCGCGCATCACAGTTGGGCAAAAATGTGGCCATCGTGGAAAGAGAATCTTTGGGAGGTATCTGTCTTAATTGGGGTTGCATACCCACTAAAGCGCTTCTTAAATCTGCCCAGGTGTTTGAATATTTAAAGCATGCTGAAGAATATGGGATAAAGCTTGGAGATGCCAAAGCGGACTTTGGTCAAATGGTGAAACGCAGTAGAAATGTAGCAGATGGAATGAGTAAAGGCATTCAATTTCTGATGAAAAAAAATAAAATTCAGGTTATATATGGAACTGCAAAATTGACAAAATCCAAATCGATTGAGGTCACGGATGCCGCAGGTAAAAAATCAAGCTATCAAGCAGATCATATTATTCTTGCAACCGGCGGAAGGGCTAAGGAACTTCCAAATTTGCCGATTGATGGTGTCCATGTAATTGAATACAGAAAAGCGATGAGTTTGGATAAATTACCAAAGAAGATGGTTGTTGTTGGAGCAGGAGCGATTGGAGTTGAATTTGCGTATTTTTACTCTGTACTTGGTACGGAGGTCACGATTGTTGAATTTATGGAGCAAGGGTTGATGCCCAGGGAAGATGCAGATATAAGCAAAGAATTGTCCAAAATTTTTAAGAAAAAAGGAATCAATACTTTGGCTAATACCTCAGTAGAAAAAATTGAAAAAACCAAATCGGGGATTAAGGTAATTACCAGAGATCGCAAGGATGGCAAGGAACAGGTCTTAGAGTGTGATGTGGTACTTTCTGCTGCAGGAGTCAGCCCCAATCTACAAGGAATTGGAGCTGAAGATCTGGGCATTGCCTTTGAAAATGGGCTTGTCAAAGTTGACCAATATTACAAGACGAATGTAGCAGGAATTTACGCCATAGGTGACATTGTACCCGGACCTGCTCTTGCGCATGTAGCGAGTGCAGAAGGCATCACTTGTGTCGAAGCAATATGCGGGCACCATCCGGAACCGATTGATTACCACAATATACCAGGTTGCACCTATTGTTCACCTGAAATTGCATCAGTTGGCATGACAGAAGCTTCCGCGATTGCTGCCGGATATGAGATCAGGGTTGGTAAATTTCCCTTTTCTGCATCAGGTAAAGCAAGCGCATCGGGTGCAAAGGAAGGATTTGTCAAAGTGATCTATGACAAAAAATATGGAGAACTATTGGGAGCTCACATGATTGGCATGAATGTGACAGAAATGATTGCAGAAATTGTGGTTGCAAGGAAACTGGAAACTACCGGACAAGAAATACTAAAATCCATTCACCCCCACCCCACCATGTCAGAAGCGGTTATGGAGGCCACAGCTGCCGCCTACGGTGAAGTTATTCATTTGTAATAAAGTTTATCTGATCAGTGTGACATCGCCAGCAATCTTATATTGCTTTCCCAATCTGTCATTGAAGAATATTAAGTAGGTATAAACTCCCGGATTGACTGGCCTGCCTTTTGATTCACCAAACCAAGCACCATCTGGCCCATTGGGTTTGCCAGATCTTGATTCAAAAATCAAACCTCCCCATCGATCAAATATCTGCATTTTATCAATATGGTCAAATCCCAAATCTGTAAATAAATTGAAATAATCATTCACACCATCTCCGTTTGGTGTAAAGACGTTGGGGACCCAATAACCGGATTTGCCGATAACAATTGCCTGATATTGATATTCACATCCATATTCATCTATACCTATGGATGTTAAGTATTGCAATCCATCTCGTGCAACTATTTGAAATTTATAACAAGTATCGCATTGAGATTCGTCCTTTTGAGACCATTGAATTTTAAGTTTATCTGAAATCAAATTAACTCCTCCAAAATTCAAGTTCGCCGTATCCCCTACAAACATAAAAACTGTATCCAAGCCCAGATCCAAAGTTACATTTCCCTTTCTCTCGATTTGAAAATCATACTCAACAGGACAAGCCTGATCATCCAAAATCAACAATTCGTAGTCTCCGGGTATTAAATTATCCAATACAAGATTTTCCGGTTCTACACTTTGTCCATTTAATAAGTATCGAAAAGGTGGCTTTCCTCCACTCTGATGTCTAATTTTTAGACTTCCTTTATCCTGAAAGCAGTACAAATCTTCTTTATCAAATTCAAAACAAAAACATTCTGGCTCCAAAATCTCAAATCCCCTTCTTGTAATGCAGCCCAGCTGATCGCGAATAAAAACATCATAGACTCCGGGGGCTAGGCTATCCAGCAATAATTCTTTAGACCCATTGGACCAACTTACCTCAAAAGGAGGATAAGCCCCAAATAATCTCAATTGTATTTGTGCATCGGACTGACCAAAACATTTAATTGGTCTTACCAGAGCTTCGGCTTCCAACATAGGGGCAATGCGGAGCTTAAGTTCAATAATTGAATCGCAATTGTTTATTGATTTTTCGGTGAAGAGATAGTTTCCAGCTTTGTCAATCATTTGCCCATTGATTCGAATCGATTCTCCGTAGCAAATGGTTGTATCAATGAGTTGTGTGGTCACAGGAGCAATGGACAAGGACAATCTAAATATACTGTCACATCCAAGAGGACTCGGAACTTTTACTTCGTAATCACCTGACATATTGTAATCAGTTCCCCTGAAATGAAATGAATTTTGCTCACATATTGTCGTATCAAGTTGCTCAATGTAAGCAGGAATGGTCTTAAGCTCAAGTTCATAAAATTCATCACAACCCAAAGCATTTTTTTCTGAGAACAGGTATGTGCCTGCCGATTGAAAGGATTTGCCCCATATTTCAAGCACAGTCCCTTCGCAAATTAAAGCATTGGCACGGTGATACTCAGATGGGTTAATTCTCAAATTGAGATCAATGATACTATCACATCCATTTGAATTTTTCAAATATATCTTATATAGACCTTCCTTGTCAAACCGAACCTGGTCAATGATCAAATAATCACCATCGCATATTAAAGTATCGAAGCTTACAAAATCAAGTTTGTTCACTTGCAATACCAGTCTGCTAAGGCTATCACAACCAAATTGATTCATATTCCATTCATCAAACTGGCCAGATTTAAAATAAAATTGATTACCAAATTGAATGCTGTCTCCTTCACAAATTCGATGGTAATCAATGACAAAATCTGTACGTAAAAACTGGAGAGAAATAGAAACAAGGCTATCACAGCCATTGGCCGAAACATACCAATAATCATACTTGCCATTTTGGGTCAAAGTATCCCTCCCTACAATGAAATAATCACCCAAGCACAGTCCGGTGTCAATATTGTTCTGAATGAAATCAATGTGTTTTATGCGAATATCTAAAACGGAATCACAGCCCTCCTGAGACCTTAAAATTTGTTGAAAAATCCCTGGGTTTGGGAAATCAGTTCCATTGATTTGTATTGTTGTGTTTCGACATACTGCCGTATCAATCAAAAAAGATTTGGGTTGAGCAAGTTTGAGATCTATATAAATAGTGCTGTCACAGCCAGTTTTTTTCTTTTTTACAAAGGTGTACAATCCCTCTTTGTCTATTTTGGTTCCTTCAACTTCTAGGTAATCTCCCTCACACAATACGGTATCAATGAAGTGAAACGAATGATCTAATTGATAAAGGAAAGCGTTGCTCAGTTCACAATCTGTGCCATCTGAGGCCCGTAACTGGTATAAACCTTCCTGATCAGTAGGTATAATATAATCGTGACTGGTGGCACCAATAATTGCAATTCCATCTTTGTACCATTGGTATTTAATTGTAGAAATATTTGATTTCTGGCCCTCCAATTTTACAGTATCCTGACATGGAAGTCCTTTTATGGCAAACTGGAAAGAATCAAATCTGGTGGTTTCCTCTAAAATTAATTCATCCAGCCAATAAAAATAATTGCCGTCAGTCACCGTACATGCTGGTCCAAGAACGATCGTCTCTACTGGTACATTTGGTCTCAATTTAACCGTATTTCTTATCCAGCGATTTGCACCGGATATGCCCAATCTGGTCATTTCAAACCATCCGGAATTTGCATATGCTGTTGGGCATAAATAAGGGTTGGGTTGGCCGTTTCCAAAAGGCAGATTGCTACAATTTGAATTACCAAAAATGGCCATATTGAATAAAAATCGAGGTCCAACATATCCACCCATGAATTCTCTTTCACCTCTTCTGCCAAATCCAATCCAAAATTTCAAAGTGTATTCCTTCCCAGGCATCATTGGACTTGTCAGACAGGCTCCGACGTATTCTTTGTAAGGTCCAAATCCAAGATTCTGAATGTCCAAAAAACCAACAAAACCGTCCCCTGCCGGTAAGGGTAATGGAGGTTGACCTCTTACAGGATCCTTCCAAAAATCACAAATGTTGAAATAATCAGAGGTAGCATTGGAGGCCTGGATCCAATTCTGGCATTTGTACAATTGAGCTGTTGTATCAGGACAGGAATAATAATCCTCAAATGATGGGTTTGGAATTAATCCTGAGGGAACAAAAAAGGTATCTCTGATTCCATTGCAAATACAATCAGGATCATTTAAATCAATAAGACCATCTCCATCATCATCTATCGCATTGTCACAAATTTCATCCATACGAATCTGCATATTCGCTGGAGGATGATGAAAGAACAAAAGACAACTAACCCAAATGGCTAAAAAAGTCATGGGAATTGTTTGATTAATTGGAGTCTAAAATTAAGCTTTTTGTCAATAATATATAAAGAAAATAAATTTACATCAAATTATAGTTGCAGTTAATATGTAAATCACTAAATTTGTGTAATATACAAAATGATGAAAATTACATTTACCCTTGTATTGTTGATCATGTCCAATGCCTTTATGACTTTGGCTTGGTATGGACACCTTAGACATCAAACTTCCGGTCCAATTTCATTGAAGACCATGTTTATCATTGTCTTGGTTTGTTGGGGAATTGCTTTTTTTGAGTATTGCCTTCAAGTTCCGGCCAACAGAATAGGATTTATTGGCAATGGAGGTCCATTCACATTAATCCAATTAAAAGTGATTCAAGAGGTTATTACACTTTTGGTATTTGTAATTTTCACCGTTCTTCTTTTTAAAAATGAAAGCTTTTCCAAAAACCATGTTTTCAGTTTTTTATTCCTCATATTGGCGGTTTATTTCGCATTCAAAAAATAGTTGCATAGAAAGAAATGAGATTTGCCCGGGTTATCATTCCAATATCAATAGATGGTAGCTTTACCTATCGAATTCCAGAAGAGTTTAATGAAAGAGTTGTGCCTGGTATCCGAGTGGAGGTTGAATTCGGCAAGAAAAGGCATTACGCAGGTTTGGTGCAGAAAATTGAAGAGAATGAATATTACCCCGACGCAAAGCAAATTTTGGATATCCTGGATCAAAAGCCCATAGTCAGCAATGAGCAACTTCGATTATGGGATTGGATCAGTGAATATTATGTCTGCAGCCTTGGAGAAGTAATGTCAGCAGCATTGCCAAATGCCTTTAGACTGGCAAGTGAAACTCGAATTTTAAAAGCTGCTGATATAGATTATACCCTATTAAATTTAAGTCCCGAGGAGTTTTTAGTATTGGAAGCACTTGATTTAAGACACGAACTCAATTTGTCTGACATTTACATTATTCTGCAGAAAAAAAGAATTCTAAAACTCATCAAAGATTTAAATCAAAAAGGATACATAATCATCAAAGAACAACTGGACAACCAGGAGGATCCAGTTAAACTCAGATGGATCAAGCTGGCCGATAAATATACCAAGGACCAAAATAGTTTGAATGAAGCATTGGTCTCTGTGCAGAAAAGTGAATATCAGACCCGTTTTCTGCTCTGTTATTTGGCAGAAAAAAAAGATTATGGATGGATTAAATCCAATGAAATCAGCAAACTATCCGGCAGTGATGGCACAATCACCAAAGCTTTGGTGAAGAAGGGAATTTTCATCGAAGTATTCATGGATAAGTACAAAATACCAGATATTAAACCAGTGGGCCTTAAATTGGAATTATCCACACCTCAAAAAAAGGCCAAGGAAGAACTTCTGGATGTTTTGCGTTCAAAAGGCATCGCATTGCTAAAAGGAGTAACCGGTAGCGGAAAAACTCAAGTGTATCTAGACATCATAAAGGACTACATCGCTGAAGGAAAGCAAATATTGTATATGGTCCCTGAGATTGCGCTTACTTCACAACTGGTAAACAGAGTAAAACAATATTATCCAGAGCAAACCCTAGAATACCATTCAGGACTAAGCAACAGAGATCGCTTGTCCGTCTGGAACCAATGTCTCGAAGGTCATCCCTTAATTATTGGTGCCCGCTCCGCTTTGTTTTTACCTTTCTCCAATCTTGGCCTTGTCATTGTTGATGAAGAGCACGATCCATCTTACAAACAAAATGAGCCATCCCCAAGATACAACGCAAGAGATTCAGCTATGATGCTTACCCAATACTATGCAGCCCATTTGATACTTGGATCAGCTACACCATCCCTTGAAAGTTATCAATTGAGCTTACAGGACAGAATTGGAATGGTTAGACTTGATGAGCGTTTTGGAGAAGGTCAATTGCCGGAAATCAAAATTATTTCGTTAAAAGAAGCCCGTAAAAAGGCTCAGCTAAGGGGTAATTTTTCAGAAGAACTAATTTCAGAAATGACAAAGCAATTGGAAGGTGGTCAACAAATCCTCGTCTTTAGAAATAGAAGGGGATACAGCCCGCTATTGCAATGCAGTTCATGTCAATGGGAATCAACATGTCAACAATGCGATCTTAATTTGACTTTTCATAAGTACCAGCAATTGCTTAAATGTCATTTATGTGGATTGACGCAAAGTCTTCCCAGTCATTGTCCGGAATGCGGAAAGGAAAATTTAAAACTGATGGGTTTTGGTACCGAAAAAATTGAAGAGGAACTCAGAGAAATTTTTCCAGATAAAATTATTGCCCGTTTTGACCAGGAATCTGCAAGAACCAGATCAAGACAAATTCAAATTATGGAAGACTTCCAAAACAAAGAAATTGATATTCTTGTAGGAACTCAAATGATAGCGAAGGGATTGGATTTCGACCATGTAGGTTTGGTCGTCATAGTGCAGGCTGATCAGATTTTGCATTTTCCTGATTTCAGAGCTCATGAGAGGGCCTTTCAATTGATGACACAAGTCAGCGGACGATCTGGCCGAAGGAACTTGAAGGGGAAAGTACTTATTCAGGCATATCGCACTGATCACCCAATATTAAAAGACGTAATGGAACAAGAATTTACAGGAATGTCGGAACGGGAAATGAAGGAAAGAGCATATTTCCATTACCCGCCATTTGTCAAACTTATCAGAATCGTAGTGAAACATGTCAAGTTGCAAATCACAGAAAATGTGAGTGAAACCTTGGCAAGGAGGCTAAGAAATAAATTGGGGAATCGCATATTAGGCCCTGCAGAACCTACCATTTCAAAGGTAAAAGGAGCCTATGCGAGAGAAATATTTATTAAAATTGAACGAAATCAAGAGAAGCTAAAAGAAGTAAAAAGTCTCCTGAAGAATTTAATCCATGAATTAAAAAGAGAAGAAGGTAATTACATACGGTTTATCATCGATGTTGACCCCTATTGATCCCTAAAAATACCTCATCTCCATTACCAATTTTTCTGTCCATTCGGGGAGATATTTATGTTCAAGCTCCTGAACTTTTTTAGCCAACTTTTCAGCATTATCCCTGCGATCGACTTTGCAGGTCGTCTGAAAAATGACCTTTCCCTGGTCGTACATTTCATTGACATAATGAATGGTGATTCCGGACAATTGATCACCTGCAGATATTACAGCTTGATGTACTGCCAGACCATACATACCCCTTCCACCATATTTTGGGAGAAGAGCCGGATGAATGTTAATCATTCTCCGATCAAACTGTTTTACCAAGAAAGGAGGAATCAACATGATAAATCCTGCCAAAACAATATACTCGATGTCGTATAAATTGAGCAGAGAGTTCATATAAGAATTATTGCTCAACAATGATTTATTTACGACAGAGAAAGGAATGCCATGTTCTTCTGCCAATTTGACCACAGGAGCTTTGGAAGAGCTGGAAATAATTAATCCGATTTGAATATGAGGGTGTGATTTAAAATGTTTAATTAACTGTTCCGCATTAGATCCTGTTCCTGAGGCAAATACGGCAATTTTTTTCTTTTTCATACGGGAATATTATAGGTCGAAAATTAGGATTTTATTTGATCGTAAGATGAAGCATTTGAAGGGTCAATACTGGTCATAGCGTTATGTACCTCTTGTTTCTCAATACCTGTACCTTGTTTAAATATTTCAATAATTTCAGGTCGTTTGGCATTAATAAAGGATTGCATCAGAAATGTATTGGGATAAGTTTGATCTGTTTGAGCAATCGCTTTGAGCGCACTTACTAAGTCCCTTCTTACCAAGTTCATGTCTACGGATGACTGATCAAGCCCCAATCGGTGGTACTCATAAAATGCCCTTCTAAAGGGTTTCATTCTAGGATTATTAAGATTCTCAAATAAAAAAAATCTACTGTTTTTTTTACCAGTGTTTGAAGTCCAACTCGGATCGTAACTTTTGGCGTTGGATGGAAGATTGATTAGCATGTTCTGAAGGATGTTCAGATAGGGCTCGCCACCTTCTAAACTATAACTATCGTAATCCAATGCAAGTATCATGTAGGCATAGAATGTCATCACAGCGGACAAATTATCCGTAAACACTTCCCTATTGTTCTCCATAGGTCTAAATGGATCAAAAAGTATAGGGACATCCTTTTCGGTAAATTGGACCAACATTGTCTCATAGCTTGATTTAAAAACCGGTCTGAAAGATTGGATGGTCAAATCACAAACAAGTTCATTGTTTCCTTTGTCTTGTTTAATGGAAATTTGTAAATTGGCTCTTATTCGTTCGTGTGGCTCATATTTATCGTTGGTCCACCTTTGATCGTTTAAAAACTCTTTCACCATATTTTCTAATTGTTCAAAGGTCTTGCGATCTGTCAAATTTGCAGCGTTACCGATCACTTTTACTCCGATGTTGAGTTCCTGCGAAACCAGATCGTTTCTTTGAAAAACAAAAATGCAGAACAATAGAATAAAATAATTGCTTAGAGTCATAAGTCACAAAAGTAATAAA
Source organism: Saprospiraceae bacterium (assembly GCA_016715965.1). Lineage (NCBI taxonomy): Bacteria > Pseudomonadati > Bacteroidota > Saprospiria > Saprospirales > Saprospiraceae > Saprospiraceae bacterium. The sequence continues at coordinate 3,531,798 of JADJXG010000001.1, forward strand.
GCATTTACAATATCGGCTGCAACTTCTTTTTTCGATTTTTTATCAAAAATCACGTGGCCTCCCTTTTGATCCAAAATCTCAATTCTATTGGTATCATATCCAAAGCCAACACCTTGCTCGCCTGTCGAATTAAGAACGATCATGTCCATATTTTTCTTGTGTAATTTTGCCCTGGCATTGGCCAAAAAATCATTGGTCTCAAGGGCAAATCCCACCAATTTCTGGTTGGGACTTTTGTGCGCTCCCACAAACATTGCTATATCAGGTGTTTTTGTTAGGGTCAACTGAAGAAGTTCGTCTGTTTTCTTAATTTTTTGAGCAGAACTATCCAATGGTCTATAATCAGCTACTGCGGCTGCCAAAATAAAATCTGTCATATCCATGTACATTGACTTGACTGCATCGAACATTTCTTCAGCAGTTTTAACTCTCATCAAATTTAGATGCTTATGCACCGGAATGTTTTCATTGCTAGGACCAAGAATCAGATGCACTTCAGCCCCTCTCTCGAGACATATTTCCGCAATTCTGACTCCCATTTTTCCGGATGAATAGTTGCTAATAAATCTGACCGGATCGATAGGCTCCTGGGTGGGACCAGCAGTAATCAAAACCTTTCTTCCATTCATGGATTGCTGAACCTGGAAAAAAGAATGCACCAAATTTAAAATATTTTCAGGTTCTGCCAATCGCCCTGCCCCAGATAAACCACTGGCCAAAAGTCCTTCTTCGACAGGAATTATCCTGACTCCTATTGATTCCAGAAATTTTATATTTCTCTGTGTGGCAGCATGATACCACATGTCAACATCCATGGCAGGGGCTATCATGACAGGGCATCTGGCCGATAAAAAAACAGCAGTCAACAAATTGTCTACCATCCCATTTGCAAACTTTGCGATGGTTTGAGCAGTTGCAGGAGCAACAATTAGTAAATCAGCCCATAAACCCAGGTGGACGTGATTGTTCCAATCTGACTCAGAGTGTATATGTGTTAATACTGGTTTTCCAGACAAGGTTGAATAGCTCAATGGCCCTACGAAATCTGCAGCAGCTTCAGTCATTATTACTTCGACTTCAGCTCCAGATTTAACCAACTGTCTCAAAATTAAAAGGGACTTGTAGGCAGCAATGCTACCGCAAATCCCAAGGACAATTTTTTTTTGGGATAAAGCCGACATGGATCTATCTCATTTATCTCTGGAAATTATCAAGATTCTCCTTCCTGCCCATCCTGTTTTTTAAATTCGTAATGGATGTCTCCGGCAATATATTCTTCAATGGCGATCAAAACCGGATTGGGTAGCTTTTCATAAAATTTGGAAATTTCAATTTGTTCCTTGTTTTCATGGACTTCCTCAATGGTGTCCGAATGACTTGCAAAATCTTCCAGTTTTTCCAACAATTCAGATTTAATATCTGCTGCCAACTGATTCGCCCTTTGTGAAATCACATTGATTGTCTCATAAATATTTTGACTTTCTGTGACCAGGCCCTTAATATCCCTTGCCTGAACATTTGGACTGATTCCCTGAACTTTTGATTTAATATCCATCGTATAATTTATTTTTTGATTTTTTAATAACCATATTTCTTATTTCTTTGACTTCTGCCGCCATTTTACCTGAAGGAAACTTTTTTAAGAAAAGATTGCATTTGTCAATGGTTTGCAAATACCTTTCTTTTTGTTTTTCAAATATGCTATTGTCGGCCCAAACGGAAGAAGCCCTAATTGCAAGCCATCGCACTTCTCTTTCATTTTTCGTATCCGGAAAATCAATGAGCAAATTTTCCAAAGTTGTCAAGCAAGCCTGGTAAGATTTAAGATCGAAATAAAGTAAAGCCTGTTCAAAGGTTTTTTTCTCAAGCTTTGCCCTTAACTCATCAATGAGCTTATTGCATTCCTCGACCCTTGAAGATTCAGGATACTGATTAACAAAACTCTGAAATCCTTCAATGGCTTTCTCAGTAGGTGTCTGATCAAGTCGATAAACAGGGGATTGCTTGTACAAAGAATAAACAGACATAAACTCTGCTTCCTCTTTTAATGAACTTAAAACAAAAGTGCTTGCAAAATTTTTAAAATACAAACTGGCAGCCTCATAATCCGATAAATAAAATTGACATTGTGCATAGCGGTAAAAGATCTCCTCAGCCTCTTTCTGCCCCCTGTAATTTGAAATGATTGACTCATACAAAGGCAGGGCTTTTTGATAATCCTTTTTCTGAAATAAATTATTGGCTGTTTTATGGATCAATACCGGATCTCCACTTGTTCTAACCTTTTCATAGGCAGACTTACAAGAAACCAATTGAAATAAAACAAGGGCCAAAAGAAATATTCCTATTCTCATGCGGGCCGCAAATTTAATACTTCAAAACGAGAAAGTTGAGAACTTGTTGTTGAAATATTTGTAACACCCTTACTTTGGGCATTAAATTAGCCCAAACATTTACCTATTTAATTACATATCAACAAATTACGCATCCAATGGATTACTTTGGCTGATGCTATAAAATCCTTTAATGATTTGAGAAAACTCATGGGCATTCAGGCTTGCCCCACCCACCAAAGCACCATGAACGAATGGTATCATGGCTATTTCCTTGGCATTTATTGCTTTTACACTTCCTCCATACAAGATGTTTATCTGCTCAGCAATGTCTTTTCCAAAATTCATTTTCAACCAAGAATGGATAAAATGGTGCATTTCACTGATCTGTTGCGCTGAAGCAGTTATCCCGGTACCTATGGCCCAAATCGGCTCATAAGCAATGGTGAGATTTTGGGGCGAAAATTCTTTCAAATCTAATAAATCTTTATCCAGTTGGCTCTTGATAAAATCCAGGTGTTCGCCCGCTTCCCTCATTTTGAATGGCTCACCACAACAGTACACCGGGAATAAACCGTGGCTCAAAATTGTTTGAAGCTTTGTGTTTATTCGATTGTTTTCCAATGGATTAGAATTCCTTTTTTCACTGTGGCCTACAATAATAAATTTTACACCCAGGTCTGCCAACATGGGCACTGATATTTCTGAGGTAAAAGCTCCAAATAACTCCTCATGGCAATCCTGAGCTGCCAGGTATACCATTTGCTGATTCAAAGTGTCCAAAAAGGCCAAATGGGTGAAAGGTGGCGCTACGGCAAATTTGTACAAATTCAATGTACCGGACAAGATGTCGTCAACCAGCTGCTTTGCTTCTGACGGCAAAACGTTCATTTTCCAATTTGCAATAATCAAAGGACGATTGAAAGACATTGAAACGATGAAATTTGGTTCAAAAGTATAAGAATAATCCAAATTGTGATAAAGATCCGGGAAGAGGCTTGCCAGATTTAACCATTCAATAATCCCACAAAGTACATTCTGATCCATAAAGACTCCTATTTTTGTTTTATCAAGTGGCATGGGTTAAATCATTATGATAAAATATAAATTTTTGACCATCCAAAAAGTGGGTATTGCTGTTACTTTACGGAAAATCCTTGGCAATCAACTATGAGCTTAATTCAACCATTCGCGAATAATCATCTGATAGACAGGGACCTTAGTTGGTTGGACTTTAATTATCGCGTGTTACAGGAAGCCAAAGACCCAAGCGTTCCGCTCCTGGAACGATTGAGATTTTTGGCCATTTATTCTTCTAACCTGGGAGAATTTTTCCGGATCCGGGTTGCACATCACCGAAACATCATGAAACTGGGTAAGAAAACCAAAAGTGTTTTGGATTACAATCCAGCCCTGATGTTAAAGGAACTTTACAAGATTACCAATGAGCAATTGGATGAGTTTAATCAAATATTTTATGACCAAATTATACCGGGCCTGGCCAAAGAAAATATTTACCTTAGATCACACAGAGAATTAAATGATCAACAAGAACAATTTATAGAGAACTATTTTAACGAAAACCTTTTGCCATTTGTCCAACCCGTTTTACTCATAAAAAACAAGGTAAAACCATTCTTGAATAATTCTGAATTGTATCTGGCTGTCATCATGCGCAGTAAAGAAGATCCAAGTTTTGAACCTCAGTACGCTATTGTAAAAGTACCTTCAGATCATTTAAACAGATTCGTTGTATTGCCTTCACAAACCGGAGCACATGAAGTCACCTTATTGGATGAAGTGGTCAGATTCTCACTAAAATGGCTATTCCCGGGTTTTGACATTCAGCATTCCTATTCCATCAAACTTACCAGAGACGCCGAATTGTACATTGAAGATGAATATTCCGGTGATCTACTGGAAAAAATAAAGAAAGGATTAATTAAACGAAACATCGGGCCTGCAGCCAGATTGGTTTATGATGACGCAATGCCAAAAGAAATGTTACATTATTTCCTTGGTTTATTGGACATCAAGAAAACAGATTTGACCCCGGAAGGAAGATACCACAATAATTTTGATTTTTTCCATTTTCCAAATTTCAAAAAACTTCATTTACTCAATCCACCTATAAAACCACTTGGTTATCCTCCAATCGATCACGCATCTGATATCTTTAGTGCCATTTCAAAAAGAGATCACCTGTTATACTTCCCTTACCATGACTATGAACCGGTCATTCGATTTTTTGAAGAAGCTGCAAGAGATCCATTTATAACGCACATCAAAATCACTCAATACAGGGTGGACAAAAACAGCAGAATAATGGATGCATTGATGTATGCTGCTGAAAACGGCAAAAACGTATTTGTATTTATTGAGGTAAAAGCAAGATTTGATGAAGCAGCCAATCTGGTATGGGGTGAGAAAATGCAAAAAGCAGGCATCAAAGTACGGTATAGCTTTCCGGGTCTGAAAGTGCATTCTAAAACAGCTATCATTACACGAAAAAAAGACCAAGAAACACAACATTTCCTCTATCTTAGTACAGGAAACTTTCACGAAGGGACTGCAAGAATGTATTGCGATTATGGGTTTTTTACCACAGATAACCGTCTAACCAGTGAAGTAAATCGATTGTTCGGTTTCTTAGAAAATGTCAAGCTCCCAAGTACTTCCTTCAAACATCTTTTGGTTGGACAGTTTAACCTCAACGACGATATTAGATCACTTATATTGTTTGAAAAAAATGAAGCACTTGCAGGAAGAAAATCTGAGATTATTTTAAAAATGAACAATCTGCAAGACAGCGAAATTATTCAGCTCCTGTATGAAGCTTCTCAGGCTGGAACTAAAATAAAGTTGATCATTCGGAGTATTTGTTGTCTGATTCCTGGCAAACGGAATATAAGTGATAACATTCAAGGAATTAGTATTATTGACCGATTTCTTGAACATGCCAGGGTATATTATTTCCACCACGGAGGAGAAAGGAAAGTGTATTTATCATCCGCAGATTTTATGGTCAGAAATCTTCATTTTAGAATTGAAACTGCCTTCCCTATCTACGAAAATGAATTAAAAAATGAAATTTTAAAAGTTCTTTCCATTCAATTTAGTGACAACTCTAAGGCCAGAAGTTTAAATCATAGAAAAATCAATCAGTACATTCAGGACTCCAAAGGTCGAAAAGTGCGAAGTCAGCTGAATACTTATAAATTGTACAAGCAGTTGTTTCAATTGCAAAATAATCAGAATTATGAGGAGTAAGCAATCGTTTGAAATCTGGTATTTCCATGTGCCATGTGGGAATGCAATAAATGCCCAGCTAATTGGTGAGACTGCTGTAAACTCAGGGATTGCTGCATGTTGTAATATTTCTCCGATTCGGAGTATTTACCTCTGGCAGGAAAATTTGCATCAAGACGAAGAAATTTTATTAATACTTAAAACCCTCGCTTCTCAAAAGAAAAAACTAACTCATTTGATCTTAGAATTGCATGATTATAACACTCCGTGCATATTGAGCTTCAAAGCAAATGTAAATAAAGAATACTTCGACTGGATGAATTCAATGGTCAAAAAGAAAAGGACAGTCGATAATTAGATTCACGATAGACTTAAAGGGTGAATTTTAAGAAGGCAATTTAATCAAACATTGCTCTCATGTCCTGCTATGATGCCATCTTTCATTAGATAGGTAATTTCTGTTTTGTTGGCTATATTCGGATCGTGTGTAACCAGCAGAAGGGTCATACTCATTTCTTTCTTCAGTTGGAGAAGTAAGTGTAGAACATCCGTGGCATTTTGCTGATCAAGATTTCCTGTTGGTTCGTCGGCTAACAAAATTTTTGGATGGTTAATTAAAGCTCTGGCAAGGGCAACTCTTTGTTGTTCGCCACCAGACATTTGGCCCGGCTTATGAGACATTCGATCTTTCAAACCAAGGTAATCCAATAATTCTGAGGCTCTTTGATTGATCTTTGACACTTTACCACCCGCAATGTATGCCGGTAATGCTGCGTTTTCTAAAGCAGATAACTCCGGCAAGAGATGATGAAACTGAAATATAAATCCAATATTTTGGTTTCTGAAATGACTTAATCTTTTGCTGTCCAATTTGGTAACATCGGAATTATCTAGTATAATTTGACCTGAATCAGGGGTATCAAGGGTTCCGATCACATGAAGCAAAGTGCTTTTTCCAGCTCCTGATGCACCCATAATGCTAGCCATTTGGCCTGTAGGAACTTCTAAACATGTTCCTTTAAGCACTTTAACTGTACCGTAGGACTTTACCAAGTTTTTACAGTATATCATTGTTAATCAAGCATTTGAAATTATTCTCAAAGAAAGGCTCTGATAATTTACTTAAGCCAAGTCTTGCAAATTAAGGGACAAAGATCTAATTTTGCCCTCTTATGTGTAAAATAATATAGTCCTTATATACTTTAAACCGGTTATTCTCTCGTTATTCTGTCATCAAACGAAACCAAAACCAACGGGGGTGACCGTAGAAGCCAAATATGAAGATTTTATTCGTATGTAAAAAATTTCCCTACCCGCCCAAAGATGGGGAATCAATCGCCATTCTTCAAATGAGCCAGGCCTTGGCTTCGAAAGGATGTGAAGTGAGCCTGTTGGCAATGAACACTACCAGGCATCCGTTTAGACACACAGAATCTGTTCCCACTGAGTTAAAGCACTTCAAAACCATTGATGATGTCATGGTGGACAATAAGATTTATTTGTGGGGCGCTTTTAAGAATTTATTCAGTCGCAACTCCTATCACATCTCACGTTTTGTATCCGAGGAGTTTGAAAAGAAACTCAAATTTCTATTGCAAAACAATGAGTATGATATTGTGCAGTTGGAAACACTTTATCTTGCCCCCTACATTGATGCCATAAAGTCCGTGACAAATGCGCCGATTGTAATGAGAGCACATAATATTGAGCATGAAATTTGGGAAAGAATAAGTGAAAACATTCGATTCTTTCCTAAAAAGGTATACCTTCAGTATTTATCAGATAAATTGAAAAAATTCGAAATTGAAAAACTCAATCAATATGACCTGCTTGTAGCAATAACCAATCGGGATCTTGAAATATTTAAAGCTATGGGTTACAAGAATGGATGCCTCTCTTCACCAGTTGGTTACAAAGTAGGTCAACATAATATTGAAGCCAAGGTATTTGAAAATCCGTATCGAATGTCATTTATCGGATCTTTGGATTGGTTGCCCAATTTACAAGGACTCGAATGGTTTTTAGAAGAAGTTTGGCCTAAAATTCTTAAGAAATTTCCACATGCCGAATTCCATTTTGCTGGTCGAAATGCTCCACAACGATTGATCAACAACACACCGCCAAGAGTTTATTATCACGGTGAAGTTGAAAGTTCTTCCGAATTTATTAAACAGTTTCCATTGTTTGTGGTACCATTGAGGGCGGGTTCAGGACTGCGCATTAAAATACTTGAAGCCATGTCTATGGGTAGGATAGTAATTTCAAGTTCAATTGGTCTTGAAGGAATTTTGGCTCAACACCAAAAGCAAGTATTTATCGCTGATCAACCGGAACAATACTTAAAGGCTTTGGAATATATACATGAAAACAAAGGACGATTGCCAGAAATATCTGCTTCAGCAAGCCAATTTATTCAAATGAATTTTGACCAGGACTTACTCGCAGACCAGTTGATGAAGGCATATCAAAAAGCATTGACTGAAGCACCTCATGCATAACCCATTGTGATTGTCCTTCAATTCCTTTTTTATGGAAGTCTTTTATTGCTGTTACACAGTTATGTCATTTATCCTTTCAGTTTAAAACTCTTTCTTTGGCTAAGAAATTTCAACACGCAGGTCAAAGAACTCGATGAATTTGAGTTACCTTTTGTCTCTACCATCACAGCTGTTTTTAATGAGGAATCTGTTATACAACAAAAAGTGATTTCAATTCTTGAAAGTGATTACCCGAAAAACAAGTTAAATGTGTATTTAGGTTCGGATTGTTCGACAGATCGCTCGGACTTTCTGATGTTACAATTGGCCAAGGAAAATTCAAATATTCATTTTGCCAGATTTGATCAAAGAAGAGGAAAGGCTTCAGTAGTAAATGATTTGGTGGAAAACTCATTCCAAGTTCATGCTCAGAACGAAAACCACATCCTAATTTTTACAGACGCAAATGTAATTCTTGATACAAAAGCGATCAGAAATATGGTGCGACATTTTATTGATTCCAATATTGGATTGGTGGACTCACGAATTATCCCATTCAATCAGGTTGTCACTGGGATTGCTCCGGCAGAAATTAGATATATAAACCTAGAAACATTGGTAAAAAATTGGGAAGGTAAACTATGGGGTGTGATGATGGGCGCATTTGGAGGTTGCTTTGCCGTGCGCTCCACTTTGGTGTCAAAAATACCCACCTACCTAATCACCGATGATTTCTATTTGAGCATGATGGTATTGGAACAAGGTGCAAGTTGTATAAATGATACCGAGGCAATATGTTATGAAGGAATTCCAAGTCAAATGAAAGAAGAATTTAAGCGGAAATTACGCATATCATCCGGCAATTTTCAAAGCCTTGCTGTGTTCAAACATTTTTTATATACTGCTCCTATTAGCAGGGCCTATGCTTTTATTTCACACAAAGTGTTTCGGTGGCTTGGACCTCTGTTTTTGCTTCTCATGTACCTGACATCAGGGTGTTTAGCCATTGGCTTTGGTAATTATTATATTCCTGTTTTTATTACTGTCAATATTTTGTTTTTTGCCATCCCTGCCATCGATTGGATTTTGAGTCGGATCGGCATTCATGTCATGATATTAAGAGGGATCCGATATTTTATTTCCATGAACCTTGCATTGCTCTTAGGGTTATTTAGGTATTTAAAGGGGATCAAGCACAGTGTTTGGGAGCCGCCAAAAAGAAATCATATCACATGATACATTTTCACAATATTGAAGAAGCAATTGCTGATTTTAGAAATGGAAAGCTCCTGATCGTGGTAGATGATGAAGACCGTGAAAATGAAGGAGATTTTATTTGTGCGGCGGAAAACATAACCCCTGAAATGGTCAATTTCATGGCAAAGGTAGGAAGAGGATTAATCTGTGCGCCAATGACCGAAGAAAGGGCTGAAAAGTTGAATTTACCTTTGATGGTGCGATCAAACACCTCACTTCATGAAACTGCTTTTACGGTATCTGTTGACCTCATTGGACATGGTTGCTCTACAGGTATATCAGCGCATGATCGGGCTAAAACTCTCCGAGCTTTGGCAAATGAGGATTTTGTAACATCAGATTTTGCCCGGCCCGGTCATATATTTCCCTTACGGGCCAAATCCGGAGGAGTTTTACAAAGGACAGGGCACACAGAAGCTGCAGTTGACCTTGCAAAACTTGCAGGGTTAAGTCCAGTCTCGGTATTGGTGGAAATTTTAAATGAAGATGGATCCATGGCGCGGTTGCCAGAGCTGATCGAAAAATCCAAAGAGCTAGACCTTAAAATCATTTCTATCAGCGACCTTATTGAATACAGATTGCGCAGTGAAAGGCTCATCCAATGTGAAGGAAGATCAAAAATGGAAATCAATGGTCAAACCTTTGAAATTATTCAGTACAAACAGTTCAATAGCAATGACAAACACATTGCATTGGTCAAAGGGGAAATCAATCACGAGAAAATAATCCCAATCCGGGCCCAATATTGCGAAGGTTTTACAGAAATAATTGACCTCATGGTTTTTCAGGAAAAGGCCATTTTGTCGAAAGCACTTAACTACATACAAAATCAGGATTGTGGAGTAATATTGATGTTATCCAATGAAGGAAAGGAAAAATTTCCATTGCGGCGAATCATACCGGACACACCCAAACCAAGCCCTCATCCAGAACAAGATCAAAGAGAAATAGGAATTGGGAGTCAAATATTAAAAGACCTTGGTGTAAAAAAAATGAGAATTCTTTCCAACAACCCTAGAAAAAATATTGCGGTAGAAGCCTATGGACTAGAAGTTATCGACTATGTAAAATTTGGCTGAGAAATAAAAATTACCATGGATTTATCAATGTCATTCCGAAGGTAATTTTCACAAAATGGAAAGAATCAAACCAAAAACGATCAGAAGATTACCCTCCTAATTTTGCCCCTACCCTTTTGTGATCATCTAAAAAGATCTGTAAGCCGATGTCAGTCAAAGGATGTTTAAGCAAACCCAAAATTGCGCTTAAAGGACAGGTAACAATATCTGCCCCGGCTTTTGCAGATTCTACAATTTGTCGAGAGTTTCTGATGGAGGCAGCTAAAATTTGAGTTTCATAACCCTGAACAGAATACACTTCATAAATTTCTGAAATGAGTTGTAATCCATCCCAATTGGTATCATCGATTCGACCAATAAAAGGAGAAAGATAAGTTGCACCTGCCTTGGCCGCGAGAATGGCCTGCCCGGCACTAAAAACCAATGTGCAGTTTGTTTTTATATTCAATTTGCTAAACTCAACGATGGCTTTGACACCCGCCTTGATCATGGGTACTTTGACAACAATATTAGCTGCAATATCAGCCAACTCCCTACCCTCTCTGACCATACCTTCAAAATCAGTTGAAATAACTTCAGCACTCACATCTCCTTCTACCAAATCACAGATCTTCTTATAATGGGTATAGATATTCTGTTTTCCAGAAATTCCTTCCTTTGCCATCAAACTGGGATTGGTGGTTACGCCATCCAATATTCCCAATTCTTTGGCTTCAATGATATTGTCCAAATTAGCGGTGTCAATAAAAAATTTCATGAAGCTTGGTTTGAGAACTAAAAAAGGTAAGAGTCCATCGCACCGCTCAACTTCACGCCCTTGCTGTATTTCTACCCTGGGGGATTAGAAGGAGCTGGTCGTGAACCCTCACCAACCGCAAAATTAGCATTATTTATGTGATCTGATTAAAAAATTGATCCATTCCATCCCAGTATCCGACCAATTTGGGAAAATGGGTAAATTCCATGCGCTCTTTAAGAACCGGGTGTACAAACGCAATTTTATAAGCGTACAAACACAAATCATAAGCTGGTTTTGGTAAAGTGTTACCATATTTTACATCACCGAGTAGCGGACAACCAATATAAGCCAATTGTGCTCTGATTTGATGAGATCTACCTGTGATCAATTTTATACGCAGCAAGTATTTTTCATCCTTTTCACCTATTAACTCATATTGCAGTTTGGCGTCTTTTGATCCTTCAATAAATTGTTCGTGAACAGTAGTTTTATTGACTTTTTCGTCTTTGATTAAATAATGACCAAGCTCCTCTGAATTTTTGGGTGGTTTGAACTTGGTAATGGCAAGATAATATTTGTCAACTTTACGTTCTTTAATTTGATCGTGTAAGCGCATAAATGCTTTGGTGGTTTTTGCCATCACCATTATTCCACCCACTGGTCTATCGTATCTTTGCAAAAGCCCTAAATAAACATCCCCAGGTTTGTTGTATTTTTCCTTAAGATAGGCTTTAACAATGTCCACCAGATTGGGATGACCAGAGCTGTCACCTTGTGACAAAAGTCCCGGATACTTCTCCAAAACAATAATGTGGTTATCTTCGTAAATTATTTTTGGATACATGCCGAACCACAAAATTAAGCTGACTTTAGCGATTTCACCTTGCCCAAATGATACCTTTATCTTTGGCCATTGGATTTTAGGAATTCGCCACCCTGATTTCCAATTGAAATTGGACCCTCCTGAGACTCAATTTCTAGATATCCAAGAGTTAAACAAGGAAGCGCTCAAGGGTTCAAAAGATGTAATCAAAGTAAGTGCAGCTCATGCAGCAAAGCTTTTGGACCATTATCAAATATTAAATTGTGGTGGAGCATTGGGCTTAGATTGCGGACCTCTCCTTATAGGAAAGAAGTTTCTCTCAGAAGAAGAAATCAATGATTGCGAGATTATATTACCTGGTGAAAATACAACCGCAAGATTTCTTTTTGACTTTAGTTACCCCAATGCCAAGTACAAAAAGTATCGTATATTTTCAGAAGTAGAACAACAGGTTTTGCAAAATAATAAAACGCTTGGCGTGATCATTCATGAGAGTAGATTTACTTATAGAGAAAAATGTCTGGTGTGCATCAAAGATTTGGGTAAAAATTGGGTTGAAAAGACCAATCTACCCATTCCTCTAGGACTTATCATGGTTAGAAAAGACCTACCAATCAATATCAAGCATACGATTAAAGAACAAATCATTCAATCTATCCAGATGGCAAATGTTTCCAGCAAAGCCATTGATATGTTGATCAAAAGTCACGCATCTGAAATGCTTGATAAGGTCATCCGGGAGCATATCTCGCTTTATGTCAACTCTTATAGCATGGATATTGGACCCTCCGGAAGGCAAGCAATTTTCAAATTGTTTAAAACCATGGGTCAAAAGGAAATTCCTGAAGAAGTTTTTATCTAATTAATTTTCAATTTGATATGTATTTCAAAATAAAAATTCGTCGATATGGCTAAAATAATCAACATACACATTAAATATATTAATAATGTATATTACCTTTACATCGTGTAAGTTTTGGTTATTAAATGTAAAAATCAACAAAGCCCATGAAAAGTCATGGGCTTTGTTTTTATATGATAAATTCTTTTGTTTTCACATTCGCCATGGAAGGTTTGGCACGATATTTGAATTAACTTAATCGAGTTTTGAGTTTTGGTTATTAAATGAAGATTTGCCCGTATAACGTATGCGGGCATTCTTTTTTTTGGCAGATCCCTTTCTCATTTGGGCAATCATCGTATTTTCGCCGAAACTTAATTAAAGTCAGGTATATGATCATAGGAGTCCCGAAAGAAATCAAATCCAACGAAAACCGAGTAGCACTCAATCCTGCAGGAGCTCTTGAGCTTAGCAAACGAGGTCACACTGTTTATGTCCAATCAGGAGCTGGGATTGGCAGTGGTTTTTCTGATCAAAATTATATGAGTGCCGGAGCTAAAATCCTTTCAACCATTGAGGAAGTCTATCAGATTGCTGAAATGATCATCAAGGTGAAGGAACCCATTGCCAGCGAATATAAACTCATCAAGGAGAACCAGCTCTTGTTTACCTATTTTCATTTTGCTTCCTACGAACCACTTACCAATGCTATGATCGAAAGTGGAGCAATATGCCTTGCTTATGAAACTGTGGAACTCCCAGACCGGAGTTTGCCATTGCTAATTCCTATGTCTGAAGTTGCCGGAAGAATGGCGATTCAGGAAGGCGCAAAATATCTTGAAAAACCACAAAAAGGCAAGGGGATTCTACTTGGCGGCGTACCCGGTGTTCCTCCAGCCAAAGTATTAATCCTTGGTGGCGGAATTGTGGGTACTCAAGCGGCAAAAATGGCTGCCGGAATGGGCTCACAGGTGACTTTGATGGACATTAGTCTACCTAGATTGCGTTATCTTGCGGATGTAATGCCGGCCAACGTTAACACCATGTTTTCAAATGAACTCACCATCAGGGAATTGGTACAATCTCATGATTTAATTATTGGAGCTGTATTAATTCCTGGAGCTAAAGCCCCAAGCTTGGTGACCAGAGACATGTTACCGACCATGCATCCTGGCACGGTATTGGTCGATGTCGCCATAGACCAAGGCGGTTGTATTGAAACTTCAAGACCTACTACGCATGACGATCCAATTTACATTATTGATGATGTTGTACATTATTGTGTGGCAAACATGCCGGGGGCGGTCCCCTATACCTCCACAGTAGCCCTGACCAATGCCACCTTACCTTATGCGATTCAACTCGCTGATAAAGGTTGGAAGCAAGCCTGCCAACAAAACAAATCCTTAATGATGGGACTCAATGTAGTGCATGGCAAGGTGGTTTACGAAGGGGTGGCCAATGCTTTTAATTTGGAATACAAGCATGTGGAAACCATCCTTTAATTTGATATTTACGCAAATCCTGTGTCTAATTTCTATCTTCCTGACATTCAAAAAAATACGTTTTTTGAAAAAATTGGCAGTGACTTTTTAAAAAAATTTTAAGCAAAAAATGAATTGATTTTTAGGAAAGTGCGTAACTTACTGTGTCAATTCATTGTTCACTTATCAAACTCAATAAATATGTACATTACTTTAGAGGAACTAAGGGATATCAAACATCGTTTGCCTTCAGGTAGTATTAAAAAAATTGCCGATGAACTAAAAGTGGATGAACAGACCGTCAGAAATTATTTTGGCGCAAATCATCTGGAAAACTCTGGTAACCACCTTCAGGCTGGTCCCAATGGTGGAATTGTTCAAATCAATGATGAAACAATTCTAAATATGGCCAGACAGATTTTGTCGGAAACCGGAACTGTTGTTTCCAATTAGAATGATCATTAAGAAAAAGAATAAAATTGCCTGTTCTGATGAGGACGGGCATTTTTATTTGTAAATCTAACTTGTTTCAAATTTGATCTAAGCTTTTCCAATTTTAATCCAAATTTAAATTTGTATTCCACCCTGCTGAACACCGGATAGCCACATTGCTTGAAGAAACTAATCTTCTGTTTGGAACCTACGAAATTTATCAAAACGAAAATTTAATCAATGGCTTTCCATGCCTTTAATGAAATCTCTTTCTATTTAAGCCTTTGGGGGAACTTTCTAAACAATTCAAATCAAGCCATATTTAGCTTTGTACAAAATGACCCATTGGACAAGGCCGGAATAACTTTGAATTCCCTTTTCTATTCGGTTGGTTTTTAAATACCAATCATAGAATTTTTCACGTAAAATTGGAAACCATTCAGGAAAACGACTTATCGCATTGCTTATCTCAACCAGGTCTTCTATGACTGCTGGGCTCAATTCAGAATACAACGAATCATAGACATCAGGTGCCAATGGTTTCAGCTCAGCCATTAGATAGCGCCAATAGGAAAGTTGCCCACAATACTCAATCCAAATAGAAGAACTTCTGATCATGCCGAGGTATGCCAGAAAGTTACATTCACCTTCATCAGTCCAACCCATTGCGTGGCATAGTTCATGGGCAAAGGTAAAAGGCAACTGAACATTTGCCAAACCTCGATCCACTTGTCCTTGACCCGACAAAGGCCAATAAAATCCTGATGCTCCAAACACCAAAAGTGCTCCAGGCGGGGAAACTATATGAACTTTTGAATTTTGAAATGAACCCAAGCCTAATTCAGCAAATAAGCTCTTCATTTCTGAACTCAGATCTCTTTGCCATTTTACAGCTTCTGAAGAATCCAAAATCTGATGCTCCACCTGCTTTTTTAACCCGTTAATTTTGTGTGTTTGATGACATGCCTCCTCAATGATTTGTTCTTTGGTGATGACTCCAGTGAGCCCCATTCTCTCCGTTAAAGGAATTCTAAGGTAATTAAAACCCCAAAACATATAGAACCATGCCAGTTGAAAGCCGACTCCAATGAGAAGCTCCAGGAGCGCAAGCTTCCATTTTCCATTCCTTATAATAAGCAGATAAACCAATCGCGATATCCATACCAAAATCAAAAATCCGTAAATATAAATGAAAGGGAAATCCAAATAAAGCAATATTCCATCCCAAAGCAATCGGTAGGATTTAAAAACCAGAAAAGTATAATTAGAATCCACCTGCTCCGGCGGTATGCTATCAAGGTAAACCCCATAGATCAATGTCAACAGCATAAAAATGCCGGCAAACCAATATGTTATCTGAAGAAGCTTGTTCATTCCAATTTGAGACAAAGCAAAATTATTGGGTTAAACATTCTGATAACAGGGTTGTTTTACTCGAAAAATTAATAAAATGGCATTTGAATTTACAGATAACAATTTTCAAGAAAATGCATTGGCAGAGCCTGGAGTAGCAGTGGTTGATTTTTGGGCTGAGTGGTGTGGACCTTGCAAACTGGTAGCACCCATCATTGATGAATTATCACATGAGTATGAAGGAAAAGCCAAAATCGGAAAATTAGATGTGGACAACAATCCGCAAGTCTCCATGCAATATGGAATTCGCTCGATTCCAACTTTGTTGTTTATTAAAGATGGAAAGGTGGTAGATAAGCATGTTGGCACCGCTACCAAAGCGACCATTAAGACCAAACTGGATGCGTTGATTTAATGATAATGAGATAGTTAATTTGAATTTAAGTTAAAAAATATTTTATTTAGCCTCTAACTATTCAGCTTAGGGGCTTGCTTATTTTAATGTATGGGGTTTTTTGATCAATTTCCAGTGCAGGCCTTTGACAATATGGAATTATTGGCAAGACAGGTCGTTGAAGGATTTATTATTGGCAAACATAAATCACCATTTCATGGATTCAGTGTAGAATTTGCCGAACACAGACTTTATAACCCCGGAGAGAGTACAAAGGATATTGATTGGAGGGTTTATGGTAGAACAGACAGACTGTATTCAAAAAAATTTGAAGAAGAGACCAATCTAAGATGCCAGTTGGTCATCGATGCGTCCTCTTCAATGTATTTTCCAGAAGAAAAGCTGAAGTCTGGTTTAATTTTAAATAAATTAAAATATTCTGCATTGGGAGCTGCATGCATCATGAATATTTTAAAATCCCAAAGGGATGCATTTGGTCTGAGTATTTTTAGTGAAGGTTTGGATATCCATACAGAGGCTAAATCAAGTACGAAGCATTATCAACTATGCTTGAGTTTTATGGAAAAATATTTAAACAATCATATACTCAATAAAAAAGGAAAGGCCTCTGAAGCACTGCATTTGATTGCAGAGCAAATTCACAAAAGGTCCCTTGTTATATTATTCAGCGACATGTTTGATGATGCAGAACAACTGGATGAAATGGTACATGCACTTCAACACCTAAAATATAACAAACATGAGGTCATCGTATTTCATGTAACCGACAAGCAGCTTGAAATTAATTTTGAATTCGAAAACAGACCATATCAATTTGTTGATATGGAAACCGGTGAACGGATCAGAATTCAAACTCATCAAATTCGGGATCAATACGTCCAACAAATCAAAGAGTATCACCGCAAGGTGAGAGATATCTGTATTCGGTATAAAATTGATTATTATGAATCGGATATTAATGAGGGTTACCATTATTTGTTGCAAAATTTTTTAGGGAAGAGAAACAAAATGATTTAATCCAATCTAAGCCAATATGAAAAAAATAATACTGAATAAAATATCGACTGAAGCTCCTGAAAAAGCTAAGAAAAAAGAAATCAAAATAAAGACCGAGGACCTTGTCAAGGAAATTGGTGAGTGGTCAGAAAAACTGTATGCTGAGAAAAAACAGAGTATTTTGGTCGTGCTCCAGGGGATGGATGCAAGTGGTAAAGACGGCGTTGCAAAAAATGTATTTTCCCGATGTCCACCCTTGGTCATCGATGCTCATCCATTTCGAAAGCCAACAGAGGAAGAAATGGCGCATGATTTTCTATGGAGAGTTCACAAGTGGACACCTGGCAAAGGATTAATTAAAATATTTATCCGTTCTCATTATGAAGATATTCTGATTCAAAGAGTGCACAACTGGATTGATGATGAAAGAGCTGCTTTAAGACTAGACTCCATCAACGCATTTGAAAAATTATTACAATACGATGCAAACACGACCGTCTTAAAATTTTATTTACATCTCTCCCAAAAGCGCCAATTGGAAAAATTGCAAGAAAGATTGGATGTACCTGAAAAACAATGGAAGTACAATGCTGGTGACTTTGAAGAAAGTAAATTGTGGGATAAATATATGCAGTATTACGAGGATGTCCTAAATGGATGCTCGATACCATGGCATATCGTTCCCGCGGATGATCGATGGTACAGAGATTATTTCGTTGCAAAGATTATGTGCGAACAATTGCGAAAAATGTCACCAAAATATCCCCAACTCGTAAATAAATAAAACTTGTAAGCTTGAGAATTGATAAATGGCTTTGGTCTGTTCGGCTTTATAAATCCAGGACACTCGCTACTGAAGCCTGTAAGCAAGGGAGGGTTAAGTCCGGTAATCAAGTATTGAAACCCGCCTCACAAATCCATTCAGGCCAGACTTTGCAAATAAGAAAACAGGGGCTTATGTTTGAGTATCGAGTGGTTGAACTACTTGAAAAAAGAGTAGGTGCTGCCTTGGCTGAAAAAGCGTATGTCAATCTCACCACTCAAGAAACGCTCGATAAATGGAAAGGAATAAACTCTTTTGCATCTAGTTTTTATATTCAAAGACCCAAAGGATCTGGTAGGCCTACTAAAAAAGAACGGAGACAGGTTGATGGACTTGTCGAAGATCATTTTAAAGAAGAGGAAGAATAAATTTTACACAGCACCAAACGGTCAATTAATTCAAGCTCAACCGGCTGAGAACTATCATTCAAGATACCATCAGAGCTGGTTTTATCAAATGACCATTTCAAGAAATATTAAAGTCTGAATTACTCTTTTGGCTCCTCAGTTTTAGCAATTCATAAACCATGGAACCAAATTGTGCAAAAGCTTTAAGCTGGGATGGATGAATGAGTTGGTGCAATTTATAAATCACCAGATAAAAATTAGAGGCTTCCATATAAAACCCTTTGGATTGGGAAAGCATGTCCAACACATCCTGGTTAAAATAATACCTAATTACAGACTCATACTCACCGGTTAGTCTATAATCTTCAGAAAATTCGGGGTGGGTTAAAAAATCAATGTCTTCATATCCGAACCATTCCTTGAGCGTATCAAAAAAGTTTTCTGGTTTTAAATAAAAATCAGGAAGGCTCAGCTCTCTGCAATCAAAGACCATAACTGTCTGATGATATGTATGAGATGTTTTACCAGTCGAGATTAAGTAGGAATAATCAAATAGATATTTATCTGAAAAGTGATTTTTAACTCCCAACAAATTTTCTATTTTCTTGCGGGTACCTGTTTTAAACAATTTAAAGAATTTCAATTGAGCTATCAAACCAATGGTTTCGGGATCCAGGCTTTGAAAATTCAATTCATAGGATAACTGCCCGAAAGCTTCAGGTCGGTTTTTTCTGTTCTGACCAAAGATTGATTTCATTGGATTGGATGGCCTATTGTTCGTTCAAATTCAATGTAAAATCACAGATTTCAAAATCCGCAGAATCGTTGGAAGCAATAATTACGATCCGGTCCGACTTATAATTTAACAAAAGATCATTATACCAGGACTGAGTTTCTGTATCGAGGTTGGTACGGGGCTCATCCAGTATCAATATATCTGATCCTGATAAGATGGTCAAGGCCAGTTTCAAACGCTGCTTCATTCCGGAAGATAGATTTTTAGTCAATTCATTGGATTTATGGTCCAGCCAAGCTATGCCCATCACTTCCTCAGCACTAAGTTCATTTGAAAAACCCTTTAAATGGCCAAATAAATAGGTGATTTCTGAAACAGTAAGGTATTCATATAATTCACCGTAAGGAGCCGCATAACTTAAATACTGAAACCAAAGATGATTCGGTACTAAATTTTGTTTGTTGTCCAGATATTGAATATATCCTGATGTAGGAATTTGGGTACCTGCAATCAGAGATAGCAAAGTTGTTTTACCTGAGCCGTTTGATCCAGAAATTCCATATACTTTCCCTGAGGAATAGTGAAAGTTCAAATTTTTCAAAATGAAAGTCTTGGTTTGAAATTTTTTAGAGATATTTTCTACCTTTATCTGCATTTCATCATTCTCAACTCAAACCTTTGATCAGGCCGCGTTCGCTCGTGCTTACAAATTTTAAGATGTCTCTTTTCTCTAAGCTATCCGGGAGTTCATTTTCAATTGCTTCCAATGCCTTTGATATGTTGCGGTGTTTCACAAACATGTATCTATAAATTTCATGCATCCTGTCAATTTGCTCTTTATCAAAGCCTCTCCTACCGAGCCCGACGACATTGACGCCTTCATACATGAGAGGTTCACGACCCGCTTTGATGTAAGGGGGAACATCTTTTGAAACCAAAGAACCGCCACCAATCATGGTGTGTGCACCAACTTTGGTAAACTGGTGAACGGCTGTCAAACCACCCAAAATGGCGTAATCAAATATCTCAATATGCCCCGCCAGGGTCACATTGTTGGCTAAGATTACATGATCGTGAATGATGCAATCATGTGCAACATGAACATATGCCATTAGGAGACAATTAGAGCCAATCTTTGTGGTAAAAGCGGCTTTGGTTCCTTTGTTCAGCGTACAAAATTCCCGAACAATGGTATTATTTCCTATTTCCAGGGTAGTTTGTTCACCTGCATACTTTAAATCTTGTGGTGCAGAACTGATTACAGCACCTGGATAAATTTTTACATGGTCACCAATCCTGGCCCCATCCATAATTGTCACATATGGACCTATCCAACAGTTACTCCCAATCACAACATCATCGTAAATACTTACGAATGGTTCGATCTGAGTACCCATACCGATTTTGGCTTTAGGGCTAATGTTGGACAATGGTGATATCATGAATCCCTTTTGATGATTTGGGCGGTTAATTCTGCCTCACATACCAGCTTAGTTCCAACGAAAGCACATCCGCTCATTTGAACCAATCCTCTGCGAATGGGCGAAATTAATACCATTTTAAGAATCAAAGTGTCTCCAGGCAAAACTTTCTGACGGAATCTTGCATTTTCGACTTTTACAAAATAGGTATCGTAACCGTCTGGTTGGTCCTGCTTACTTAAAGCCAATACGCCACCCGTCTGAGCAAGTGCTTCCAATTGGAGCATTCCCGGGAAGACCGGATTGTTGGGAAAGTGACCTTGAAACAAGCCCTCATTGATGCTGATATTTTTAATCCCAACTACATGATTATCAGACATTTCAATAATCTTGTCCACCAATAAAAAAGGATACCTGTGGGGCAGCATTTGTTGAATCTGAACAGTGTTATAGAGTGGAGTAGCATCTGGATCATAAACAGGAATACCTTCCAATTTTTTCTTTTCGGACCATTTTTTAAGTATAAACTTGGCAAATTCGACATTGGATCGATGTCCGGATTTAGAAGTTATTATTTTACCCATTATTGGTCGTCCAAGTAGGGTCAGATCACCTAAAACATCCAACAATTTATGCCTGGCTGGTTCATTTGGAAAATGGAGGGCAAGGGTATTTAAAACACCTTCTTTTTCCACCTTTACAGAGGGTTTGTTTAGTTTTTTAGCCAAAGCATCCAAATCATTTTGTGACATCAATCGGTCCACCAAAACAATTGCATTTTCAAGGTCACCACCCTTTATAAGATTTTGCTCCAGGAGCTTTTCCAACTCATGAAGAAATACGAAAGTCCTACAAGGAGCAATTTCTTCAGGGTAATCCTTTAAATTAGCCAAAGTGGCAAATTGCTGACCCAATACAGTGGATTCGAAATCGATCATGGAGGTCAGCTCAAAGTGATCACTCGGCAATATTGTATATTCAGCTCCAGTCTGTTCGTCTTCAAAACTCAACGGTTCGCGGATCACCATGTATTCCTTTGGAGCATCCAATTGGATAATTTCTGCCGCTTTAAATAAGTCGACAAAAATTCTAGCACTTCCATCCAGTATCGGAATTTCGGGACCATCAAGCTCAATTAAAACATTGTCGATACCCATTCCAGATAAAGCAGAAAGAGTATGTTCAACTGTCCAAACCTGGGCCAAGCCTTCTTGCAAAGTCGTACCCCTGTTCGTCGAGATTACCCTGGAGACATCCGCCGGAATTACAGGTTGATCTGGCAAATCCACTCTTTTAAATTTAATGCCAAACCCTGCCTCAGCTGGTTTAAAAGTGAGAGTAACTGGTTTGCCGGTGTGAAGTCCTACTCCAGAAACAGTGGCCTCTTTGGCCAATGTGGTTTGGTTCATGTTTGGGATTGAAATGATTTAATAATATTTTCAAGATCGCGAATCTTCTTAGAAGTTGCAGGCAATTTTGTGAATTCGCTGTATGCCCTTAGAAAGCTCAGATAATCTATGGCAGGGGATCCATACCATTTTTTGCTGTCCTCATTAATCGATGAGGCTATACCACTTTGGGCCTGCACTACAGAACCATCAGCAATGGTCAAATGACCGGCAATGCCAACTTGTCCTCCAATGATACAATATTTCCCAATTTTAGTGCTTCCCGCAATCCCAGATTGGGCGGCAATAACTGTGTGCGCACCAATTCTAACATTATGGGCCACCTGAATCAAATTGTCCAATTTGCAACCTTCCTCTATGACCGTAGATCCCATGGTACCTCTATCAATGGAGCTATTGGCTCCAATTTCGACATGATCCTGTATAATGACATTACCAATTTGCGCTATTTTCTTATATGATTTGTCTTGATTGATGGCAAAACCAAAACCATCGCTTCCTATGACAGTATTGGAGTGCAATGTCACAAAATTGCCAATTTCACAATCATGATAAATTCGCACCCCTGGAAACAATTTGACATCGTTCCCAATGGTTACATTTTTACCAATATAAACCTGGGCACCAATCATTGCATTCTTCCCGATTTTCACTCCACTTTCAATGACTGTAAAAGCTCCAATATTGGCATTTTCATCTACACTTACACTTGGATCTAATTGTGCGGTGGTATGAATAATATTTGAATTATTGATTTCCGAAGCAAATAAATTCAATAGATCACCAACTGTTTGGTAGACATCCTTTACCCTGAGTAAAGCAGGATGATTGTTGCTAGTGGGTTTAAAATCGGCGGGTACGATCACCAAAGAGGCCGCCGATCCATACAAATAGGAAGCATATTTAGGGTTTCCGATAAAGCAAACGCTGCCATTCGACGCTTCTTCAATTTTGCTGGGTTGGGTCAACTCTAAATCCGGGTCCCCCTCCAGAGTTCCATTAACCAAGGTAGCCAGTTGACCAGCAGTCAATTTCATTTCACAAAGGTAATCTTTAAAATGGAAAAAAAATATGGCATATACCTCAAATGGAGGCTTAAAGTAGCCCCAATAATAAACAGAAAAAGTCTAATTTTGTCGCTGTTAGGATATATGGCTAAGCAAAAACATACCAAAAGACCGGAAAAAATTATCCAAATCAAGGATAATACACCAGCTGCAACTGAGCTATCAAAAGGTCCAAAATGGCTTATATGGCTTATCTTGTTGATTTGTTTTGGGGTTTTTAGCCCCAGTCTTAAAAATGACTTTGTCAATTGGGATGATGACCGAAATGTGTATGAAAATCCGCTGATTGTAAATCAAAAAGAAATACAGCATAAAAAAATATTTTCGACACCTGTCATTGGGAATTATAATCCATTAAGCAATTGGACCTTTGCGGTAGAGTACCATTTCTTTGGAATGAATCCAAAAGTGATGCATTGGACCAATTTGATTCTCCATTTAATTTGCGTTTTCTTTTCTTTTAAGATACTACAAAATCTTGGGCTTAAGCCGTGGTTTGCTGCCTTTGGAGCCTTGCTTTTTGCCATTCATCCCATGCGGGTGGAATCTGTGGCTTGGATCACTGAGCGCAAAGATGTATTGTTTGCTGCATTTTTTCTACCGGCATTTTATTTATACCTACAAAAATTGGATAGACCCAAATCCATATCAATGGTATGGATTTTTCTCTTGTTTGCCATTGGTCTTTTTGCTAAAATACAAATGGTTTCTTTACCATTGGCCATGTTGACTGCTGATTATCTCAAAGGTCGTCCGTTAAAATGGAATTTAATCACAGAAAAGTGGATATTCCTATTTGGCTCTTTGGCTTTCGGATTACTTGGCCTATATATTCTCAGGCAAGAGGGATCGCTGGAAGCAAATCAAACCCATGCAGGAATACTCAGAATATTTATCGGCTGTTACAGTTTTTTGACTTATCTTATTAAATGGCTGATACCATATATGAATGTTCCACTGTATCCTTATCCCGAAAAGCTTACAATTTGGCACTATCTATCCTTGCCAGGTGCACTGGTTGTAGCGTTTGGTTATTACCTGGCTTTTAGAAAAAAAATGACTCAACTGTTTTTTGGCCTGACTTTTTTTCTGGTCAATGTATTTTTTCTGCTTCAATTTTTGGGTGCGGGTCAGGGCTACCTTGCTGACCGGTTTACTTATGTCGCCTATTTGGGATTGTTCTTTGTTATGTCCTGGTATATGCAGAAATGGTGGGAGCAATTTCCTCATCTTCGATCTTTTTTAAGAGCTGGAATTGCATTTTACCTTTCGATTTTTGCCATACTTAGTTACCGGCAATGTAAGTTTTGGAAGAATTCAGATACATTATGGACCCGTGTCATTGAATACTATGATAATACTCCTCTGCCATTCAACAATAGAGCAAATTATTACAGAGATTTAAAACAATTTGATAAGGCATTGGCCGATTACAGTAAAGCTATTTCGCTGAATGCAGGACACGCTACGTTCAATAGCCGGGCAAAATTATTTTTTAACAGAAATGAAGATCAAAAAGCGATTGAAGACTACAACATAGCCATTCAGAAAAGCCCGGGCACAGCTGAGTATTATACCAACAGAGGAGCAGCCTATGCAAAGTTGAATCAATTGGATCAGGCTTTGGTGGATCTTAACAAAGCGGTGGAACTGGATAAAGATTGGAAAGTGGCATATCTCAACAGATCCATTATTTTTCAAATCAAAGGTGATTTTGCAAATGCGCTTGCAGACATTGACAATTACCTCAGGTTAGAACCAAACAACGCTGATTTGTGGTACGAAGGTGCAAGATGTCAAAGAATGCTAAATAATTTGCCGAAGGCAATCGAATATTTCACCACTTCGATACAATACAATCCCAAATTAGGATTAGCTTATCTTGAAAGAGCCAAAACCTACGAATCAATGGGACAAGTCGAAAAAGCCCAGAATGACTATTTAGAAGCTGGTAGGCTTGGGGTCAAACAAAATTAATAAACACTTTAAATTACCCTAAATAGAATATGTTAAAAAGTATACGCATTAAAAATTATGCCATTATCGATCATCTCGAAATAGAATGGCCTGAAGGATTTACTGCAATTACCGGCGAAACCGGGGCGGGTAAATCCATTCTGATTGGTGCCTTGCAATTTGTGTTGGGAAACAGAGCAGATGTCAAAGTATTGCGAAATCAAAATGAAAAATGTGTGGTTGAAGTTTGTTTTTCCCTAAATAATGAAATTCAAAATCAATTGGATATTATTCTGGAAGAAAAAACAGATGGCGAATTAATATTAAGAAGAGAAATAAATCCAGCTGGAAAATCAAGAACATTTATAAATGACACCCCTGCCCTTGTACAAAATATACAAACCGTTGCGCCGTTTTTGATCAGTATTCATCAACAGTTTGATCAACTGGATTTATTAGAGGAGGCCAAGCAATTTGAATTATTGGATAGCTTCTCACAACTTAAATCTGAATTTATAAATTATAAAAAGAATTATTCTCAATATCTAATCCTGTGCAAACAAATTGATGAATGTACCCATAAACTTAACGAGCACTTGGCCGAACAGGATTTTATTCAATTTCAATTTAATGAACTAAACCAGGCTCAATTAAACCCAGATGAATACAAACAATTGGAAGATGATTTGAATATTGCTTCTAAATCAGAAGTAATCATTCAAAATATACAACAAATTAATATACTATTAGAGTCAGAAAAAGGCATCATTGATCAGCTGCAGGAAGTTACCCAATTGCTTAAACCAATAAGAATTGAAACACAGATTGAAGAGTTCTACCAGAGTTTTATCCAAATGAAGGAGGAAATAAGAGAATTGACCCATAGTTTGGAGAAATTTAAAGATAGAATGGAATTTGATCCTTCCAGACTTTCACAAATGCAGGAAAGATTTGATCAACTAACCCGTCTACACAACAAATACCGTGTGACATCGATTGAGGGGTTGATTGAGATAAAAGATCAGTTACAATCCAAATTGAAAGGATATGGGGAATTTGAAGACAAGCTTAAAACACTTGAGCTTAACAAAAAAGAATTGGAAACAGAATTAATTGAGCAAGCTTTATTACTCAGAAAAGGCAGATTAAAAAATAGTACATTCCTAAAAAAAGAAATTGTCGATCTACTTCATCAACTTGGAATGGAGCATGGTCAGTTTGAGATCAATTTGACTGAACTTGATCAACTTAACCAATTTGGCATGGATCGGTTGGAATATTTATTCTCTGCCAACAAAGGCTCTTCTCCAAAGGCTATTAAAAATCAAGCTTCTGGGGGAGAAATTTCAAGATTAAATTTAGCCATTAAATCAATTGTTGCTGCCAATTCGCATTTACCGACCTTGATTTTTGATGAAATCGACAGTGGAGTATCCGGACAAATTGCCCTTCAAATGGGAAGTATATTAAGGCAAATGGCAGAGCAACACCAGCTTATTACCATTACGCATTCCGCCCAAATAGCCTCACGGGCAGAGCATCATTTTTTTGTTTATAAGGACAGCAAGGCTACGACAACCAATACCAAATTAAAACTGTTAAACAATCAAGAGAGATTGACAGAAATTGCAAAAATGCTCAGTGGAGATCCTCCGACAGTATCTGCCATAAAAAATGCCAAAGAGTTAATCGCGTTACAATAACCATTCAATTGATCTATAAAATTTTTAGAATATGTCACATCAACTATTAGCTGGAAAAAGAGGCATCATCTTCGGAGCTCTTGACGAACAATCCATTGCATGGCATGTCGCGGAGAAATGTGTTGAGCAGGGAGCGAGAATCAGTCTCACCAATGCTCCGGTGGCTATGCGCATGGGGAAAATTTTTGAACTTGGTACAAAACTGAATGCTGAGGTGATTCCTGCAGACGCCACTCTTTTGGAAGACCTGGAAGCGCTTTTGCAAAAATCCATGCAGGCATTGGGGGGTAAAATAGATTTTATTCTGCATTCCATCGGAATGTCATTGAATGTCCGCAAAGGCAAAAGTTATACCGACTTAAATTATGAATTCATGCAAAAGACTTTTGACATCTCTGCCATATCTTTTCACAAATTAATGCAAACAGCGTATAAGTTGGATGCAATTGAAAATGGAGGTTCAATCCTTGCATTAACATATATTGCAGCACAAAGAATATTTCCGGATTATAGCGAGATGACAGAATCAAAAGCACTTTTAGAATCTTTTGCAAGAAGTTTTGGTTATCACTATGGAGTACATAAGAAAGTTCGGGTAAATACAATCTCACAATCACCTACTTGGACCACTGCCGGTTCTGGAGTAAAAGGATTTAAAGAATTTTTTGATTATGCGGATAAAATGAGTCCCTTGGGTAATGCTTCAGCCGATTCCTGTGCAGATTATTGTGTGGTCATGTTTTCTGATTTGACCAAAATGGTAACGATGCAAAATTTATACCATGATGGAGGATTTTCATCCATGGGTATGAGTCCAGCACTTTTAAATCTATAAAATGAAATTATTTTATTTATTGCTATTATTCTTCTATCAAACTGTATTGGGTGCTCAAGCTGTCCAACTAGAATTGCTAGGACATTGGAGGGATCCTGAGATCGTTGGGTCGGCTGCATACAACAATGCATTTAATGAGGTGTGGGGTGTTTGGGTAGATGGTCGTGAATATGCTGTGATAGGCTCCACCTACGGTAGCCATTTTATCGATGTCACAGAACCGCAAAATCCAGTGGAGGTTTACAGAGTAAAGGGGGGATCTTCAGGAACTCATATCATCCACAGGGATTTTAAAACCTATCAATGTTATCTATATGCGGTTTGCGATGAAGGATCGTCCAGTACATTGCAAATCATGGATTTGAGCTACCTTCCCGATAGTGTACATTTGGTTTACAATAACAATTCCCTTTTCACCAGATCGCATAATATTTTCATTGATGTGCCAAAAGCGCGTTTGTACACAAGCGCGGAAACAGGTAACTCTGGAAGGTTTGCACTTGGTTTATACGACATCTCAAATCCGGAAAATCCAAAATTTCTCAATCACTATTCACAATTTGGTAACATCGAAGCTGGCCATGTGCACGATTGTTTTGTAACCAATGACACGGCATATCTAAATTGCGGAAATGATGGTTTTGCTGTGATGGATTTTAGTGATTACACTGCTCCAAAGAGTTTGTACACATTGACTCCTACTGAATATCCACACAGCGGTTATAATCATTCAGGATGGCTTACACCGGATGGTACACGGTATGTAATGGCAGATGAAACACATGGAGCTCCTATGAAATTAATCCACTTTGGTGATTGGTCTAAAATAAAAATCAGCGCTTTGATGGGAATCATCCGCGATGACAAAGAAATTCCCCATAATCCTCTGATCAGCTGCGACTATGCTTATATTGCCTATTATTATGATGGACTACAGATCTATCGAATCACAGATCCACAGAAAGTAGAAAGGTTATACCACTACCCTACCTCAAAAATTGCAAATAGAAAAAGTTATGAAGGTGCGTGGGGTGTTTACCCATTTTTACCTTCGGGAAATATTTTAGTCGCGGATATGCAAACAGGTCTCTATGTCATTAAAGGAATTGAAACGCCATGCAACATTTCCAAGACATGTCAAACAATCAGCAGTTCAGATCCTATTCTCAATGAATCAGATCTCCTTACAATATATCCCAATCCATCAAACGGTATTTTTAATATTCAATCCAAAGAAAACATCATTGCAATAAAATTATACGATTTGGCTGGTAAAGAAATCTATCTTTCCACTTCAAAGCCAAACCACCAAGTCAGTCATTTGGTTGAAATACCAGACATTCAAAGTGGCTTATATTTTGTTAAAATCACTCTTGAAAACAACCGTACCATCCTCCAAAAATTGCTTATTTCACAATAATTGAATGGTCCGAATCAATCCCCTGCTCTTTGTAATCCCTTTCTTGTATAGCAACCTCAATCTGGGTCAAAACATTGCAACAGACTCTGTAGGATTAAGTACACAAGACTCGCTAAAGAATATTCAGGAAAACGCCCCACTTCAAATGACAATTCTTTTCGCTGATAAATTTCACCCGATGCAACCGCAGGAATTTGATTGGAAGAATTTAGATACACTTGAATGGTTAATTTCACCCTACCGAACCCCAGGTTATATCCAAACCAATAATTTTGGGTCACCACTTCAGACGTCCAGAGACCAATTGCAATTTAATGGGCATATGGATGAGGGATATCATATTACAGATCTTGGTCATCAACAGGCAGATCGTTTACTAAAAATAAGAAGCAATAAACCATTGACAGAATTACTACTGGAGCAATCCCTGTTTCCTGGCAGTTCTCAGTCAGGGCTCATCAATAATTTATCCATACATACCCTGATCAGCATTCCATTTAGAAAGTCTTTCCACTACAATTTTTATTACAACAGAATCAACTATAGTGGGATATACACCAACAATCAAAACTACATAAGTTCTTTAGTCAGCACACTACATTGGGAAGGAAAAACCCATCATCGCAAAGTGGAATTTAACATCGCATCGAACACTGATAAATTGCAGTACAACTTTGGAGTGAAAGATCCTAATCAACTCACCGATCCGCGGTATGCTTTAAGAGAGTCGGTTCCTGTATTTAGCAGTTCTGCAAATTCAAGATTAAAAAACGGTCAAATTGGATTGGTTTACTTTACTGATTTATTCCAAAGAAAAAATAGAATAATTCACCCTTCAGTGAATATAAGTGCTTATTATCATTATAATACAATTCAGTTTATAGACAACAATCCCAGCAACATACTGGAAAAATACGGAAGAGATTTTTACAATGATAGTTTGTCCATCCATCGCTATGTTTCAAATCACGGATATTGGTCAGCTGCCAACATCCATCTATTAAAACATCGATTTGCCAATATAAGCACAAACATTCAATATGATTACAACCGTGTTTTTTTTGATAGTACTACCGAACAAAAAATTCTATTTACCAAATATGGCTTTCAATATTCTACTAGCTTCTCCAAATTTAATCTATCTGCTGAAGGTCAGCAGATCCTACAAAACAAAAGAAATGGATACCTGGCGAATTCAAAACTAAAATACACTTTAAAAGATTCTTCTACCATTTCTTTAAATTTTTATCTCGAATCCAAGATACCAAGCTTGCTGGAACAGACACTACATGTCAATGGCCGATTAATATGGCAGAATGATTTTCAAAATACAAAAAGTGAAGAAATAAAAATTGAATACCAGTCATCTAAATCAAATTTGCCATCTTTCTTTTTTAGAGCGGTTTGGATATCAGATCTTATCTACCTGGACAGCAATTTAATTTTCCGGCAGACGAAAGAAAATATTCGGCAGATCAACATCAGGGGAAGTTATCTATTTAAGTTTCGTTTTCTCAGATCGGCCCATCAAATCAACTTACATTGGGTACAACCAGATCCTGCTGGCTGGACTGGTTTGTTCACGACACACGATATGATGTTTCGATTGAAGTTTTTTGGTAGGTTCAGTAAGATCGAATTCGGCCCCAATCTTCAAATTTTTCATAACAATCACCGTCTTGGATTCCATCCGTTGTCAGGACAATATTATCGGAAGGACAATGTAGTTCAAGCCAGAACTAACTTCATCTTAGGTGCAAGTATTGGGATTTTACTGAACGATTTTGAAATTAAAATTCAACTGGAACAGTTAGATTCTTTCTGGGCCGACAGAACACATACTTGGGTCGAATCTTATCCGTTGTATGATTTTGGCATCCGTCTTGGAATCAAATGGAAATTGGTAAATTAGTATTCAAATCAATACAATATCCGATTAAAATATCGACGCAATCCTAGATTTGCAGTTATTGCTTTTTTATCATCAATCCGGTACAAGGAGGAGATCAATTCTAATTCCCAGGAACGGAAGCAAAAAAGTTTGTATCCCATTCCCAATTGAAAATGAATCGACTGAATGATATCCGATTCGTTTCCAGACACAGTTTCAAATACTGAGTGCGCCAGAACTGGATTTATTTGAGTCAATAAATACAAGTAGTTTTGCTTTCCCAAAAATATTCCTGGAAGAAAACTGACTGGAATGCCGTAAGTGGTATAATGAGTTTTGGTGTTGGAAAAACTGGATCTACTTATGTTTTCAATTCTGATACCTATATCATAAAAGAAATTAAAGCGTTTCATTGTTCTGTTGTGAAAAATCTGGGTGTACCATCCAAGGCCATTCCAATCCAAAAACCCGCGATCAAAATGTTGTTCCAGTTGGTTACCCAAAGGAATTCCCAAAGCATGCTGCGCCGTCCATTTTCCCGATTTACTCATTCGATGGCGGATCAGCAACTCTGCCCCTGTCAAACCATGTCTGGCATAATTTCCCATATTGTCCAATGCATAATTTCTAAAGCCAAAAGCATCTTTTAAACTTAAAGAATCGGCTTTTTCTACCATCCGATATCTCAATCTGACTCCTATATTAACGTCATTGGAAATACCCGCCATGAAATCAAAAAAGCTGGTATTAAACAAATGGTTTTTTTGATTGGAGTTTTCCAAATACACATTGCAGAAAACTCTAAAATCAGATTGTGAGCGATCGTACAACATGGCAGATGGATTTGCATTTTGTGCGGTGCAAAATGTCATACAACCATTCCACAAAACAAATAAATATATAAATTGTCTTACCATAACTGTCTAATCGAACTGCCTGCCAAAGCACCTAATCCTGCAGTAATTCCTCCAATCAATCCAGTCACCAAAAAAAGCTGATTCATGCTCAAGCCCATCAACAATTCACCTACCATAATCAAAAGATCTGAACCCGATGAATTCTGAATACCCTGGCTGATAAAATACCAAACAGGTGTTGTGACAATAAGTGCAAGAGAAAATGAAAATCCAAGGCTTAGACGAAAAAAAGCGCTGAGCAAAAATGAGAAAATCATCAATACCCACCACGGAAAATACACCCCACAAAAATAAGCCGAAAGCAATAAGCAAAATGCATAAATTAATTTATTGTACCTGGTTTTCATTTCTTCAATTTTGATTTTGTAATCTAGGGTCCTCGTCATTCTCTAAAAACAACAATTCATAATAACGTCCATTGAGCCAATGCTCCATCATCGATTTGTAGTGTTTTGATCCAGGTCTTCCATCCTGACCACCGGGATAAACTCCATAGGCTTTCGGTCCATCGTTTGTCAACTCTACCGCCATTCTCCAGGAAGGACCAAAAGTTTTGGCATGGGCATTCAAGACATCTTTTGTACCGCTTGCAGACAGAAAATCGATACCAAATCCAGGCAATCTTCCCAAATGTGAAATCACCGCGGCTTTGTATCTGCCCCAATTGATGGTTTGACTATTTGGTTCTTCACTTATAAAAGTTTCCAAAGAATCATAACTCATCGCAATGAGATCCGATAAAGATTCTTCTCGAGGAGTAGAAATCAAATCAAAGTATTTTAATTGTTGCTTTTCTTTCATCAGCCTGATGGTCGTTTGATCAGAAGGCAATGCGGTGTATTTGTGTATAGAATCTGTCAATAATTCATCCCACACCATTTGGTGCAGTTTTTTAAACCAATAATCAAACAAAACTGGGGCCTTCTGCGTAGAATCATACCGAAAATTCCAATCCCTCAAAATTTTCAAGAGAGGTCTTTTTGCGCTGACCAGTGTATCCAGACATTTGATTAAATCAGGTAGAATGGTCTCGGCTTGCAAGCTGTAATTGTCCAACTGCAAATCTCTCAATTCTTCCAAGGTCCATTTGGATTTCTGGTCCAAATAGCGATTGAGAATACTACCCCGGTAATCTCGGAAGTCACCATCACAATAATAGACAGGGAAAGTTTGGTCAGTGGATTTCTGATTGGCGGAAGAAATAAAACCCCTTAAAGGATTTTTTGTAGCTGGATTGAAATGGTTGGGTAAAAATCCTTCCCATGAAGAAGAAGTTTTCGAACCATCGGAGACAAAGCGACCCTGATTTTTAATTTTTAATGGCATGTTTCCTTGTACTGTCAAAGCGTAATCACCCTCTCTTGAAATAAAGGCAAAATTTTGGGCAGGATAAGGAAACTTTGAAATTGCCTCCCTATAATCCTCGTAAGACTTGCCCTTGTTTAGATCTTTGAACACGTCAAGCTCACAAAATTCTGAGGGATAGGAAATGATCCAATGCATCGCAAGTCCTTTCTTTGGATGATCAGGGAACTGATAGACCACCGGACCCCAATGAGTCATCCTTACGGAATCAATAATTTCCTTACTCATTCCTTTGACCAAATATTTTTCGATTCGATAAGTAGCCTGTTTCCATTCGCCATCAAGAAAATAATACTCCTGAGTAGAATCTTTCCATTGTACCGAATACCAATCCATGACATCCCATCCTGCATTTGTAATGCCCCAGGCGATATCACGATTGAATCCTATCACTACTCCTGCAATGCCAGGAAAAGTGACTCCATACACATTGAGTTCGGGAGTAATAATTTGTTGTTCGTACCAGATGGACGGCAGAGTCAATGAAAGATGTGGATCATTGCATAGGATTGGATTTGCAGAATGTGATTTTTGCTTTCCAATCGCCCAATTGTTGGAACCAAGACCTGACTCAGCACGTTCCGTCGAAAAAGGAATGACACCAAGTGCTTCCGGCAATTGTGAACCCGATCTACTCAATAAGGTATCGATCTGAAAGCCCCAATTTGTTCCTTTGGGAATGACTGGATCTGTCATAGCATCTTCTTCAGGAAATAACAAATTAAAATCCTCTTTAAAAAAATTCAATGCATTGCTCAATTCGATGTCCTTGTCACGTCCACAAAGAACTTCTGCCATTGATTTGTGAAACAAAGATGAACGATATGGAGACCATGGACGAGGGGCATCGTTCATCACCTTGTATTCAATGGGATAATCTGATGGATCCAATTCAGAAATATACTGATTGATTCCGGAAGTATAAGCTTCTACAAGGGAATAGGTTGAGGGAAACTGTTTCCATACTTCAACACTTTTTCGCGCTGATTCAGCCAGCCCTTTCCGCCGCTTGTTTTTATCAAACTCCAAAGCCATTTCTCCAACAATTTCACTGACCCGTCCTTCAGTGGCCATTGTCGAAAAATCCATTTGCCAAAGTCTGTGCATGGCGTGGATATAGCCTTGAATAAAATAGGCATTTTCCAGATTGTTTGCTGCAATATGTGGCACCTCTCGATCGTCAAACCACCATTTACCCTTGGCATCCAGTGATCCGGATTTCGGTCGGACGGGCACGCTGCTTAATCGGACATTTTGCCAAAACCCTTGCGAAATACTGAAAAAAGGACCAAGCTTTGGAAGAAATTTCCCATTCAATTGCCAGCTGTGTTCCAGACAGAATACCCAAAACAAACAGCAAAATAAGCTCCAAATAAAAATGACGTATTTTTTCAATGAATGATTTTATTTATCGAACAAAAAAGAAAGATTCTTCAGTAGATAGTTTATCCTCAAATTGATAATTTTCAATATTAAAAGCCATCAAATCGGCAATGGATTTTGCATTTCGCTGGCACATATCTCTCACCATGAGTCCTCTTGCCCGTTTTGCATTGTAGGATAAAAACTGCAATTTCCCATTCCTCATTTCCCTAAAATGGATTTCCACCACAGGTACCAAAATTTTTTTAAAATCAATCGCAGCAGCATATTCCTGAGAAGCGAGATTGATCAAAACTTTGGATTTGGATTCAGACAAATCCTGATTCAACAAATGCGTCAATGACTCTTTCCAAAATGCGTACAGGTTTTTCTTTCGTTGGACGGCGACATTGACACCCATTTCCAATCGATATGGCTGTATAAGATCCTGAGGTCTCAACAAACCATACAGACCAGATAAAATTCTTAAGTGATTACAACAATAGCTCAATTCCTTTTTCTGAAGGCTATGGGCATCCAATCCGCGGTACACATCTCCAGTAAATGCAAATAGGGCTGGTCTGGAATGGGCTGGATGCATTTCATGAGTCATCTGCTGATAACGCATCACATTCAGCTCTGCCAGTTTGGGTGATATGTCCATGAGTTTTTGCAAGTCCCTGCTTTTCTTTTTTTTCATCAGTGTCACAATTGCCTGAGATTGTTCCCAGCAGCGAGGTACAGATCTTTCAATTTCTGTATGAGGTTTGATAAAATCAAGGTCTTTGGAAGGAGAGACGATTGCGATCATGGTCCTGTGTATGGCAATGCATAGATAAGCCATTTTTCATTAATTGTTTGTAAAATATCACAAAAAATGGTTGTTTCTCAAAATCTTAGAATTAAAAATGGAGAATATTCAAAAACTAAGGGAAAACCCTGAATTTTTGATTACTCTGCTCTTTTCTTAAATGCTCATGCAAGATTTTCCTACTTTTGAAAGTCCTTTCAGTTATATAAAACCAAAAAGATGAAATTTTTAAACAGAAGCTGGATCATCCTTTGCTTTCTTCTCTTTCTATTAAAGAATTATGCCCAGCCTATCATTCTGGGTGCCGGCAAAAATCCTGAGGTCAAAATACAATCCAGTAGTGACTGGAATCCCCCTTTGTGGAGCCAAAGTGCCACCTCCCAGAATGTTTTTGACGGTTCTGGATTGAACTTCGATCTATACAATGCCAGCCGTTTTCTTTATCAGGCCACATTAGGAGCCGATTTGATGGAGGTTAAAAGAACCGCCAACATGGGTTTTGAGGCCTGGATTGATGAGCAGTTTGCCATGAAACCTGAACTTCTCTCCGATCAATTGGAAAAAGTGCTTGAAGAGGTGGTGGATTGGCATTATGTAAATGGAGGAGACTCCATGGACGAGCCAGACTATTTTTATGCGCTTTATTTTAATTATGCTTGGTGGCAACATAACCTCACTTCTAAAGATAAATTGAGGCAAAGAATCGCATTGGCGCTCAGTGAAATATTTGTCATTTCGGCCAATTCTGATATAGGTGGGGTCGCCAGAGGAATGAGCAGTTACTACGATATTCTGGTGAGACATTCATTTGGGAATTTTAAAGATTTGTTGCTGGAGGTGAGTTTGCACCCCATGATGGGAGTTTATTTATCCCATCTCAACAACCCTAAAACCAATCTGATTGAAAACATTCGGCCCGATGAAAATTATGCCCGTGAAATCATGCAGCTGTTTACCATAGGATTGTACGAATTAAATCAGGATGGCAGCAGAAAAAAAGACAGTTTGGGAAGGGACATTCCCACTTATACCCAAAGGGATATCCAGGAATTGGCCAAAGTATTTACAGGGCTGAGTTTTTCCGAGATCATGCCCAACCAATGGATTGACACTGCTCAATTTGGAGTAAGCCTTTATCTGGGAATTCCAACCAAACCGATGAGAATGTTTGACAGATGGCATGAGCAAGGCCCAAAACACATTTTAGCAGGCGTGACCATTCCTGCCGGACAAACTGGAATGAAAGACATTCAGGATGCCATCGAAGTATTGTTCAAACATCCCAATACTGCACCTTTTATTTGCAGGCAGCTGATCCAAAGATTGATTAAATCCAACCCAAGCAATGAATATGTAGCCAGAATCACGAAAGTTTTTGAAAAGGATGAAAATAATCAAAGGGGGAATATGGCTTCGGTCATCAAGGCCATTTTGCTGGATGAAGAAGCACGAACTTGTGAATGGCTTCAGAGTTCTTCCAATGGCCAGCTTAGAGAGCCTCTATTGAGGTACACACACGCACTCAACGCTGTAGGTGTCGAACAATATTACGGACGTTTGTGGAACAGCAGCTATGAGTTTTTGGATCAAACCAATCAAATGGTCCTCAACGCGCCTTCTGTATTTAATTTCTTCCTGCCGAGTTTTTCTCCAAAGGGCATTTTAAGTCAAATGGGATTGCAGGGTCCGGAATTTCAGATTCATAATTCCAAGACTTCAATCGGGTTTATGAATCAGGTCAACAATTGGATGTACGATTATGCCATGTATTCATGGCTGGAAGACGATCCTGCCACATTGCTTACATTTTCTGAGTTTGAAGATTTAGCAAGAGATCCGGAAACCCTACTCAACCTTTATGACATTCTCCTTTCACACGGCCGATTATCGGACCGAACCCGAGAAATTATCAAGACTTCCCTTCATCAACTTAAAAGAGGAAATTTCAGAAATGACAGAGCAAAACTAGGTTTGTATCTTATGATGATTTCTCCCGATTATGCCATTTTAAAATAATAGAATCATGCAAAACAAACATAATTCAAGAAGAAAATTTTTAGGTCAACTAAGTTGTGCTGCCGTTGGATATACCACCATGTACAATTCAGTCTTAAGTCTTAAAGCGATCAATGCATTGGCTGCTTCTTTCAATCCACTAGATAAAGATTACAGGGCATTGGTGTGCATTAATTTATCCGGAGGTAATGATTCATTCAATATGCTGATCCCTACCGACACCAATGAATACAATACTTATAGGAACGTGAGGTCCAATTTGGCTTTGCCAAGAAATGAGTTGCTACCCCTCCAGGTGCGCAATACACCAGGTCGCAGCTTTGGTCTACATCCTGCTATGACAGGTCTTCAAGATCTATTCAACCGAAGAAAGGCCAGTTTTATAAGTAATATCGGCACATTGATAGACCCTTTAAATGCAGATGATTTCTATAACAACAACCAGATTGCGCTTCCCCTTGGGCTCTTTTCTCATTCTGATCAAAGTCAACACTGGCAGACCGGCATTCCTCAAACCCGGACCAACATTGGTTGGGCTGGCAGGATGGCTGATCTGATTAAAGACATGAATACAGAAGACAAAATATCGATGAACCTGTCTTTGTCTGGCACCAATATTCTTGAGACCGGCAATGAGATAATCGAATATGTGATTGACCCTAGACAGGGAAGTATCGGCATTCGAGATTATAGGCCAGACAATATGTACGATCAGTTTAACATCGCCAAAACACAGGCTATCGACAGCTTGCTTGCTCAACAATACCACGACGCTTTTGAAAAAACCTATATGGATGTGATTAGAAATAGCCGAGATGGTCATTTAAAATTTAAAGGTGCTCTCGATCAAGGCCCTGTTATCAATACCCGTTTTTCGGACAATTATCTATCAGAATCAATGAAAATGATTGCAAAGACTGTCTCTGTGCATGAAGCTCTGGGTTTTAAGAGGCAGGTATTTTATGTGGATTTCTACGGTTGGGATCACCACGACGAAGTACTCAACAATCAAAATGGTATGTTGGAAGAACTCTCTGCTGCCATCAGTGAGTTTTATCAGGCCACAGAAGAACTTGGACTTGCAGATCAGGTCACCACATTTTGCATTTCAGAGTTTGGCAGAACTCTGACCTCCAATGGCAACGGAACAGATCATGCCTGGGGAGGAAATGTATTTGTGGTAGGAGCTGATGTCAATGGAGGAAATATATTTGGCCAGTATCCTGATCTGGCGCTCAATTCACCTCTCAATATTTACGAAGGGACCATCATTCCTACAACACCTGTTGACAGTTATTTTGCAGAATTGGCTTTATGGATGGGTGTACA
Source organism: Saprospiraceae bacterium (assembly GCA_016715965.1). Classification (NCBI taxonomy): domain Bacteria; kingdom Pseudomonadati; phylum Bacteroidota; class Saprospiria; order Saprospirales; family Saprospiraceae; species Saprospiraceae bacterium. The sequence continues at coordinate 3,570,684 of JADJXG010000001.1, forward strand.
GCCCAGTGATTTAAATTTGGTGATTCCCAATATTGGAAATTTCTTTGATGTTCAATCCGGTAAAGCGCCGATTGGATTTCTCAACCTCTAATTCTAAAAAAAAATGAAAAATTCAATTACAATAATTCTCATTTTTGGTGTTTTCCAAAACATGTTCTCTCAATGCTATCCAAACCTGCATTCGACCAATTGGTTTGATGCTTGGGTGTCCTGTGAATCCAATGTATCTCCAAATCCGGTAAATAAAAATGGTCACTGGCTTTTGTTTGATCTTGGTCAAAGGTATCGGGTCCAAAGAATAAAAGTTTGGAATTTTAATGACCCATCCCAATTGGATCTGGGTGTTTCAAAGTTGAAAGTAGAATATTCTGGTAATCAAATCAACTGGTACACAAACCAGGTACTCGACTTGGAAAGAGCTCCGGGACACAATCGCTATGAAGGTATGGACTGGCAGGACTTACAAATCTCTGAGGCGAGGTATATCCTACTTACTGCCGAGGCTAATTTTGGAAAAAGTTCCTGCTATGGATTGGGAGAAGTGCAGTTTGAGGTTGAAAAATTGATCATATCCAATTTAGAAGAAGAAAACAATGCTGCCTTAAAAGTAATACCACAACCTAATCCTTTCAACCAACAGGTGTATTTGGATATCCAATTGGGTTCAACTTCTCCGGCGAGCTATCAAGTCCTGGACCTGTATGGTAAAATTTGGAAATCGGGAGATCTGGACAATGGCAACAATCACCATATTATTCGACTTATCACCGAAGATTGGCCAGCAGGCAGTTATGTCTTTTCAATTCGTCAAAACAAAGAGTCACAACAAACTCTGCTGGTAAAGATTAAATAATTACAAAAAAAAACAGACTGAAATTGACTTCAGTCTGTTTATATGGATAAATCTGATCAATGTTTATCTTACATCGTGTAGGCCAATTCTACATCCAGGATAAAATTGTTATCGATGGCTTTGTCCCCTAGATTGTCGAAGAAACTTCCACTACCATATTTGATGTCGTACTTCGTACGATCAATTATAATTCTGGCTTTTGCAATTCCTTTGTCGAGATTTGCATCAAAACTTACAGGATGTGTTTTGCCTTTTACTGTAAGGTTTCCTTCTATTTTGAAATTCTGTGGAGTTACACCAGGCATCACTTTACTAATTTTGAAACTTGCTGTTGGGTATTTGTCTACACCAAAAAAATCATCACTTTTTAAATGACCTACCAGTTTATCTCCGTATTCTCCCTGCATATCAGTGCAGGTGATACTATTCATATTCATTTCAAAATTCCCCCCAGTCAAAACACCTTTGGTGAACTCCAAATCACCACTTTTAAGTGTGATATTACCCATGTGTTGACCAGTTACTTTTTTGCCGATCCAGGTCACTTTGCTTTTACTCAAATCCACTTTTGAAAGAGTTGGTTTTACATCCAGAGTGGCCTGAATGTTGAATAGAGCAATCACTGCCCCCCCTAAAATTAAATTCTTCATCATAATAACTTGTTTTATTTAACCGACAAAACCCGATTGGGTAAAACAAAGTTTTGCAAATTGGGTTATTTTAAGAATTCCTTAAATTAGATTAAGAAAACTGCGTTAAGGAAATCTTATCATTTAAAAGTATTTAAAATGTCCAAGTCGTCCGAGCAGGAATATTTACATGGTTTTTCTGAAGAAGAACAGAAACGGCTTTTGGCACAGAATCAAGTTTTAAGTCCTGACATTTATGCCTGGCTTGACTTTGGAAGGTGTAAAAATCTACTTGAAATCGGTTGTGGCGTTGGTGCCCAAATGATTGCGATTCTTAAAAAATACCCGAATATCAAAGTGACCGGTCTAGATTTGAATGAAAAACAAATTACCAAAGCACAGGAATTTCTAAGTCACGAACAAATCGATCCTTCCCGATATAAGCTGCTTGCTGGAAATATTTTAGGGACTTTGCCTTTGGACAAAAACTTTGACGATATATTGTTGGTATGGGTTTTGGAACATGTCAAAGATCCATTCACACTTTTACAATCTGCCCATACCTATTTAAGAAAAGGGGGTAAAATTCATCTTACAGAAGTTTACAATCGGTCCTTTGATTTGTATCCAAAAAATGTAGTGGTTCAAAATTTCTGGAATAAAATGGATGAATTTCAAAATGACCTGGGTGGAAATGGTCAAATTGGATTGAGTCTAGGTAACTTGCTATATGATGTGGGTTTTGTAAAAATAAAGACGCACTCCCATCCCTTGTTTTTTGATAAAACAAAGTCTCAACGAAGAGCAAGCTTTTTAAAATACTGGACCAGTCTGATGGAAAGCAGTGCTATCACAATGATGAAAAAAGGTTTAATATCTCCATCTGATTGGGAGGATGTTAAAGAAAACATGTTAAGTCTTCAAAAAAATGAAGATGCTATTTTTTACTATTCATGGGTTCAGGCGTGTGGGGAGAAATAATTGGTTAGGATTTGTTCGAGATTCCATTCGGTTGAAATTATAATCGTAACATTGGATACGGATTGATTTCAATGGAAACTAAGATTTACAATATATAGAATAATAATTAAAATTAAATTTTAATTACTCAAATCAAAACCCTTCCCTCGAAAGCTCATCAAATATCAGAAAATAAAAAGAAGATCAAATCTTAAATTGAAAATAAAAAAAGCCGGAACAAAGAAAAATTCTTCGCTCCGGCAAACTTTGTTAACAACTATTCCAACTGCTTTTAAATACTCCTCAAAGGGTCCCTCGTCTTGCTTGTTCCGCTTCAATACTTTCAAATAAGGCTTGAAAATTACCCTTCCCAAATGATCTTGCTCCTTTGCGTTGAATGATTTCAAAAAACAAGGTAGGGCGATCTTCAACAGGTTTTGTAAATATTTGCAGTAAATATCCCTCTTCATCTCTGTCCACCATAATGCCCCACTTTTTCAATTCATTGAGATCCTCTTCAATGACACCAACCCGATCTTTTACAGTGTCATAATATGTTCCAGGCACATAAAGAAACTCAACTCCTCTTTTTCTCATCTCACTGATGGTAAATATGATATCATCTGTTGCGACAGCGATGTGCTGGCATCCCGGCCCTCTGTAAAAATCGAGATACTCCTGAACCTGAGACTTCTTCTTGCCAACTGCTGGTTCGTTGATTGGAAATTTAACAAACCCATTTCCATTGGACATGACTTTACTCATTAAAGCCGTATACTCCGTTGAAATGTCCTTGTCATCAAAAGTGATCAGGTTTGCAAACCCCATTGTTCTTGCATAAAAATCGGCCCACAAATTCATTTCCCCAAGCTCAACATTGCCAACCATGTGATCAATGTACTTGAGACCTGTAACACCCGGTTGATACTCAGATTGAAATTCAACAAACCCAGGTAAAAAAGGGCCTTGATATTTTTTTCTTTCAATAAATAAATGCACGGTATCTCCATAAGTATGAATGCCGGATCTTCTGATGATTCCATTTTCATCCTCATCTGTTTCAGGGGAGATATAGGGTTTTGCTCCTCTACTAACCGTTTGATGGAAGGCATCGTATGCATCGTCCACCCAAAGGGCGATTACCTTTACACCATCTCCGTGTTTCTGGAGATGTCTGGATATTTCGCTTTCGGGTTCGAAGGGTGTGGTTAAAACCAACTTGATTTTGCCCTGCTTAAGAACATAGGAAGTTCTGTCTTTGCATCCTGTTTCCAAACCTCTATAGGCCAAATCTTGAAAACCAAAAGCCGTCTTGTAGTAATAAGCTGCTTGTTTGGCATTGCCAACATACAATTCCACATAATCTGTACCATTGATTGGTAAAAAATCAGAGGCTTTGTCAAAAATTTTTTGTGATTCGGAGTACTTAAAATTCTGAACATGGGTTAAATCCAAGGTATCCATAATCATTGATTGTTGATGAATAATTAATATTTTTTGTATTATACCATTGACCATTCAGGATGAATCATCCAAGATTTATAGTAATCTTTCATTTCCAATGCCTGAGCAACTTCTGTAATCTTAACTGGTCTGAATGGATCAATCATAACTGCCAGTTCGTTTGTAGATTTCTTACCAATGCTCCGCTCAATAGCCCCCGGATGCGGTCCATGAGGAATACCACCTGGATGCAAGGTAATCTGCCCTTTTTGGATATTGTTTCTGCTCATAAAATCACCATCCACATAGTATATCAATTCATCACTGTCTATGTTGCTATGGTGATAAGGGGCGGGTATGGCATCCGGATGATAGTCGTATAGTCTAGGCACAAATGAACACACCACAAACTGCTTACTTTGAAAATGTTGATGAATGGGCGGAGGCATGTGGATTCTTCCTGTTATGGGTTCAAAATCAAAAATAGAAATGGCAAATGGGTAGCAACACCCATCGTATCCTACGACATCAAAGGGATGAGTACTGTAGATATAAGGGTAAATCAAGCCTCTTTTCTTTATATTAATTTTAAAATCACCGATTTCGTCATGGGTTTCAAGTTCTGCTGGCACTTTGATGTCTCTCTCACAATATGGAGAATGTTCTAAAAACTGACCATCGCGGTTGCGGTATCTATCCGGAAATTCAATTGGGCTAAATGATTCTATGAAGAGAAATCTATTCTGCTCTGTATCGAACTGAATATCATAAACTGTTCCTCTTGGAATTATAAGATAATCACCATAACTAAATGATATTTTTCCGTACATACTCCTTAAGGTTCCACTTCCCTGATGAATAAAAATTAATTCATCGGCATCAGCGTTCTTAAAAAAATACCCTATTGTTCCTTTTTTGGGGGCTGCCAATCCGATGTGTAAATCATCATTGACGAACAAGATCGCTCTGGATTGCAGGTAATCTTCATTGTCTGGCAAATCAAACCCCAGATAAGATCTTGCCTGTAGATTGTCTTCGATGGCCACTTTGGGTCTTGCCGAATAGGGTTTGCCAAATTCTTTCACCATGGTAGGTGGATGAAGATGATATACCAGAGAGGACAAGCCGGAAAAACCTTCTGTTCCAAAAAGTTCTTCGTGATAAAGGCTACCATCGGCTTTTCTGTTGACGATGTGACGTTTGATGGGAACCTTGCCCACAGATCTGTACATTGGCATACGCTATACTTAATATGCTGCAAGATTAAGGTAAGAAGACTGGAAATGTAGTGATCTAAGTCATTCAACAAAATGACTTTTATATTCAGAATACCATCTGAATTTCAAAAATTCTAAAATAGATAATTCCTATTGAATCAAGGGATTCCTATTTCGAAATGAGGAAGACGATATCCACTGAATTACAATTTGACCATCTTTCGATAATATTGACGGCCACCTGCCTCAATCTGAACAATATAGACACCACTAAAGCTTAAATCTTCAGAGGGAAACGCAAATCTCATTCCTTCTTTCAACAGAGGTCTATAACTTTTCAAAAATTGGCCATCGCTTCTAAACAAATTTATTTGGACCAATTCAAGGTTATTTTTAAAATGAAATGGAATCAGACCAACATCGTCTGAAAAAGGATTTGGATAAATGATCCATTGAGGTTCGATATCGTTTGGTGATTCCAGGACAATCGAAGTCTCAATAGAAGAACTTCCACCATCATTCTCCAAAATCTCCTTTGATCCAACTACTTCCTGATATCTCTCCTGGATAGAATTGCAATTTGATTTTGGTTGAATAGAACTCAGCATAAAAGAAGGGTCACCAGCTGATTGGGTTCTCGCGGGGCATGCCCTTAAATAACGGCCATACCATACACAGTCTCCTTTGCGAACTTCAACGGTTAGCTGATTGTAATAAGGTCCCATCATCATCACATGGGAGCCTGATCCTCCCGTAGACCATTTGATCTGATAGTCTGATGGATTAATAAGTTGCCCATTTTTTTCAAAAAGGGCAATGATGTATTCACAATCGTTCAAACAAATCGACTTACAGATTGATGGTGGAAAATTAAGATTGTTCTGGATATCATAGACATCATCACAGGATGACAATATAAAATCCAACTCATCACATGGTCCGGAACAATCCAATTTTGCTACACCGTGAATTCTCCTTTGACAAATATCAGCGAATTCGATGCTTTTGGGAAGTCCTTTTTTCCAGGAATAAATTTTAGAGGTAAGGCTGTATTCAGTTCCTTTGGCTACTACAATTGGATTTTGTTCCCGGATAGAATACGGAGATTGAGTGGCCGTGGCTTTGAGGTTCCAAAACAATTCATGTCTGCGGGCCATTGGACGTACAATATTTCCATTGGCGTCTTCAACTGTTAATTCGACAGAACCCCCCGGCAAACAGCGTTCTCGAATGTTGACTGCACAACTATCTAATAAGCATGGGCTTACTCGCACCAATACAGAATCTATTCTTTCACATAAATCGTCCTTGGTCAATAATTTATACCAGGTATCCTGAGAAGGAAAAGCAATAGGATCTGGACAATTGTCACAACTCAATCCTGCGGCGGGTTGCCACTCAAACTTCAAACCAGGTATAAAATTTTTAACCAACCGAACGGAGTCTCCTTTGCAAATTTTTATGCTGTCAGAAGTCCATTTGGGTGAATAGCTCCTAAAATTAATCAGACGCTCAATTGTATCTCGACAACCTTCTCTGGATTCCGCAAACAATCGCACGCGCAACACACCAGAATCTCCCAATACAACAGCTGGGTTTTGCAGTCCGCTTGTTTGTGTGTTGCCATTCCATTGGAAAACCCAATGGGTCAAACTGAGTGATGAATTGGGTGCTGAAGACTTATTGGTAAATTGGATTCTGACAGAATCTTCACAGTTATTTAATTCATAATCAAAATCTGCAATCGCATTTGATACACAACTTCTGACATTAATCTGAAATTCTCTTTGCAACTCCGATAATAAAACTCCCTTTCGGTATTCTCGGACACAGTAAGCCACAAGATACTGTGTAATAGGGGGTTCTACATAGCCTGTCATCCGCCCTGAGGATATATGGATGTTTAATTTTGGATTGCCTCCAATCACATCAGCAAGGCTATAAGGAGCTTTAAAGGCTACAAAAGCATAAGGCGGATTGGATGGTGGATCAGGTCTTGGGTTGGCCTGATTGGCACCGGTGAGTGGATTGCATATTTCATAAACCAAAGAATCACCATCTGGATCTGTAGCCCTAAGGTTGAAATTCAAAGGTGCGTCCCCACATACATAGACAGGAGGCCAATCATTGAGCAGAGGGCTGGAATTACACTGCATTAAAGCTTCTGCCGTAATTCTCACTGTGAAGGTAGAGCCAACCGTTAGGGGATCGATGATATTGGATATGGTGAAATTTCTACAACATCGCTGGTATGCCAAAATATAACCTTCAGGTCTAAAAGGCAAAACTACTGTATCTGTGTAGGTTGTTGTGTGAACGCAAATATTTCCACCTATGATTCCACATCGGGTTGTTACCACTTCATTGAGTGTATCATCAGGCCGGAAGGGCATTTGGAGCACACCCAATCTTGCCAGTTCGGTCCTTAGAACTCCATTACCATCAAATATTCCCAGAGCTGCCGGATCATCAAATTGCGCACCAGGGTTGCCATTGATACAATCCCTTCTGACGGTCAGTGAGATAGCATATCGGTCATTTCCCAAACAGCGATAGGTAATGTCTCCCCCCACAATATGGGTCGCTAAAAGTTGAGGTTTAAAAATAGGAACAAAAAAGAAAAATCCAATCCATAAGTACAGTGGTCTAAATAATGTTTCAGCTATTCTCATTTTAAAATGGGGACTTAATTATTAATCCGAATCAGTTTTTTGGTGCGCAGGATTCTTTGGTATTCATCATAAATGCGAACCAAATAAATCCCGGGAGCTAAAAAATTCAAATCAAAGTCGGCAAACGCTTGATCCTCTTTGATATCAAATAACATTCTTTGTCCAAGAAGAGGATAAATTCCTATTGTTTTGGGTTTGAGAGAGGCATCCCAAATCATCCTGAATTCACCAAAATTTGGATTGGGTATCAGACTTACATCTGCTTGTGGGTCAGGCTCATCCACCCGTGAAGGTTCGTTCCAGCTCACCAGCCTTTTGCGGCGATTTTCGATCACATTTCTCATAAAATCAACTTGTTGTGGAGTAAAAAGAACCTGGCAGCGTTCTTCTGAATAGTCCATATAATTTTCCCACATATCGGGTAGATCCGGATTGCCGTCCACACAGGTGTTTTTGCTTAAGCTACATCCAGTTGTCTGAGAATTTCCACCACAATAGGGAGTATCATCCATGCCATCATCTTCCCGATTACCTTGTGTGTTAGTGCAGGAAGGTGTGCCGAGCAATGGATTACCTTTGTCTGCCCAAATATGCCGGAGACCCAAATAATGTCCGATCTCATGGACCAATGACCTACCACGATCTGCAAGTGAAAATGCCGATGGTAGTTTTGCAAAATGTGGATTGTTGTCGCCAATAAAATGATATTGCATCACAACACCGTCCGCTCCAACTCCTTCAAGCGCATTTGATGGCCAATTTTGTAAATTAGCAGGTGGTGTTGCAAAACCAATGACTGATACTTGCTCGACACCCAAAAAGTTGAGCGGCATGTGTACCACCCAAATATTCAAATATCGATCCACTGGCCAAGGGTCGCTACCACCTTTTGAGGATGATTTCATATCAATATTGATTCCAGCCAATGGGTTTATGGTAAAACGAGTAGAGGTGGATTTACGAACAATCCCATTGCTTGGCTTTCCCTGAGGATCTGTATCAGCAAGGTAAAACTCGATTTCACTATCGGTGACTTCTAATCCAAAAATTGGTCTTAGCTGGTTGCGATCCGGATTTTGACCTCTGAATGCCTCATTCAAAATCTGTACCTGTCGTGAGATACAAGAGTCAGGAATATTCTGATCTGGGACCGAACTTCTCCACACCACATGAAAAACTACAGGGATTCTATAAACCTCCGGGGTCCGGCTGGTCATTGTGTTTTTTGACTCTATAAAGGCTTCCCTAATTGCTTCCTTGTATCCTGGATTCAGATTTTCACCATGATCCAAAAGTCTTTGGTAACCGCAAATTTCAGGTAATGTCTGAGATATTGCATTCAGAGAATAGGCAATACAGAATAAGAATAAGTAAAGATGTTTTTGCATAAGCGGACCACTTTAAATGACAATGATACAATTTATCTACTAAACGCTGCTCTTATTTAACAAAATTTTATTCAAACAAGCTGTATTCATTTATCCTCGTTTAAAGCATTTCATAAATTCAAACCAAATTGGCCATATGGCGTTATCTTTGAGTTATGAAGAGAAATTTATTGTTTGGCCTGGTCTTAATCGCTGCAGCAATTGCTGTTTTGATTTCGGCTTCCCGGGATATCACCAGTTATTCTGATTTTGAGGAAGCCCGCATTACAGGTAAAACATTAAAAATTGTTGGTGAACTGGCCAAAGATAAAGAAATGGAATACGATCCTGTGAAAGACCCCAACCATTTTAGTTTTTATGTAACAGACAAATCAGGTAAAACTGCACAAGTAATCTTAAAAGCAGCCAAACCTCAGGATTTCGAACTGTCAGAGCAAATCGTAGTAACCGGCAAAATGGATGACAAGGGTGTTTTTATCGCCAAAGATGTGCTCCTAAAATGTCCCAGCAAATACAAAGACGAAGAAATTTACATCAAAAGTGAAAGTTAATTACCCATGCAGTCCATCCAATATGTCGGTGAACATTTATGGGTTCAATCTTTAGGGCATTTTTTAATTCTTGCGGCATTCTTCTCTGCCGCTTATCTCATCATTGCCTCCATCTCCTTTTTAAGAGATCAAAAGAATTCTGTCAGCTGGTCAAAGTGGTTTAAGGCTATCTGTATATTTCATGCCTTTGTGGTTTTTTCTATCATTGGATTGATGCTTTTTATGATGTCCAACAAATGGTATGAATACCATTATGTTTGGGAACATGTCTCCGATGATTTACCGATGAAGTATATCCTTTCTGCCTTCTGGGAAGGACAGGAAGGATCATTTCTCTTGTGGATGTTTTGGAATATCGTGCTGGGATTTTTTCTCTTGCGAAAAAAGGATGAATTTGTAATTACCAACATTGGAATTTTGGCTGGTGTACAACTTATTCTTCTCAGCATGATTCTAGGTGTATATATCGGAGAGATTCGCATTGGCAGCAATCCATTTTTGTTATTAAGACAAACCATGGATATTCCACTTTTCAACAATGCAGAATACGTTTCATTAATCAAGGGCAACGGGATGAATCCCTTGTTGCAAAATTACTGGATGCTCATACATCCCCCAACCCTTTTCCTAGGTTTTGCATCTGTGGTGGTTCCTCTTTGTTACGCCATGTCAGGTTTGTTTCATAGAAAATATTTGGATTGGTTAAAACCTGCTCTCCCCTGGAGTTTATTCTCTGCATCCATCCTCGGATTGGGGATTTTGATGGGAGGAGCCTGGGCCTATGAAGCATTAAGCTTCGGTGGATATTGGGCCTGGGATCCGGTCGAAAACATGTCTTTGGTACCTTGGCTGATATTGGTGGCTGGTATCCATTCTCATTTGATCGCACTGCACACCGGTTATTCTGTAAAAGCAGCTTTTTTATTTTATACATTGTCTTTCGGAATGGTCGTATATTCCACCTATCTGACCAGAAGTGGTGTGTTGGGAGATACAAGTGTACACGCATTTACTGGTCTGGGACTTGGCTGGCAGTTGATCTTTTTTATTGCGGCCACCATTCTAATTCCTGTTATTCTGTATTTTTTACACAAGAATAAGATTCCATTCATCAAGAAGGAAGAAGAAATCAGCTCAAGAGAATTCTGGATGTATATCGGAGCGCTTTCTCTGTTATTTAGTTCGGGTTTGATTAGTTTTACCACAAGCATTCCCGTGTATAATAAATTACTTGATTTTTTTGCCGGATTGGCTGGAACAGATCTCAGCAACTGGCATAGAAGTGCACCTGTAGATGTAGTTGCACATCACAATCGATTTCAAATCTGGATTGCAGTCTTGCTCGGATTACTAATGGGATGCACTATATTTCTGCGTTATGTGGGTCAAAAAGAATTAAATTTTAATAAATCCTTCTGGAAAGAGATTGCACTTGTAGGAAGTTTTTCAGCGGCATTGACTTTAATTTGTCTATCCGCATTGGAAAGAATAAACACAGCCCTCACGGTGTTAATTTTCGCTGCATGGATTTCTTTTGTCGGGAGTATTTGGTACTTTTTTAAGTACATGCGAAAAAATCCAAGGTCCTTTGGATCGCTCATTTCACACAGTGGATTTGGTTTGTTAATTTTGGGCATCGTCTTTTCTGGTGTCAATCGAAAAAATCTTGTGCCGGATTCCTTTTTCCAAGAAGACTTCCTGTTTGCAGATGATCCTGAAGCAGCTGGCAAGCATTTTTTACTCATAAAAAATCAAGCCAAATTGGTGAATGATTATCTTATTGAATACAAAGAAGACAGTATCTACTCTAGGTTTAGGGATTACACGATAGCATTTACAAAAACGGACTCCAGCCTTCAGAAAACCAGTGTGTTTTACACCCATCCACAAATTCAGTATGATAACAAACTCACAAAGGTTGCTGCATCCAACCCATCGATCAAAAGATACCTTCACAAAGATATTTTTACTTTGATCGCGCAAATACCGGCCGTTCATACTGATGCAGAATCCGCGCAAAAAGCGGAAGACAGCCTTGAATATGAAAAATATGACATAAATGCCGGAGATACCTCTTTTGGTAAAAAATATTATTTTATTTTAAAACGGATAAACTCTGAATTCCACCCAAGCAGTTTTGAATTGCAAAAAGGGGACATTGGATTTGAAGCCGAAATAGAAATGAAATCCCTTGAAGACAGTCAATCGGTATTTCTTAGACCTGGTATTGTTTTTAGGGGAAATACAATGTTTCGATTCCCAGCCCAAGCGGAAAACAAAGGAGTTAAAATCAATCTTGGAGAAACTGTTTTCGACGCTGCATTTTCTGAAGATTCCAGCACCCATTATAATGACTTCCAATTAAAAGAAGGTGAGTCCATTCAAGTAGATAATAAAAAAATTAGTTTAGTCGGTTTTGATAGAGAACCTTCCTCACTTTATTTGTCAGACAAAAAGGAAGATGACATTGTGATAGGTGCAAAAATAAAAATTGAATGGAAAGATCAAACAAGAGAGGTTCTTCCTATCTACTTAATAAGGGGTCAAACCATTATTCCAGTTCCAGATAGAATGACAAATCCTTACATCACTTTATATTTTACGAAAGTGGATCCTGACAAAGGTGAAATGAGTTTCAGATATTATGAAAACAAGAAGTTTGAAAAAATTCCGTTGGAGATCGCTGAAAACGCTCCCAGAACTGACTATCTGGTGATGGAGGCCATTGTGTTTCCAGGCATCAATCTTGTTTGGCTGGGTAGTCTCATGATGATTGCCGGATTAATGTACGGCGCATGGATCAGAAAACAAAGAGGACCTCACAAATGATTTTAAGTGCCACTGTCATCGGAAGCGGAAATGTGGCAAAGGCTCTATGCCCGAGATTAATCGAGACTGGAATAAAAATACAACAAATATTCTCAAGAAAAACCCCTGAGTCAAATTCATTTTGCAGTCTGATGGATGAAAATAAAATTGAACTCATCAATGATCTTGAAAGAATAAAACCAAACGCTGATATTTATATTCTCGCTGTCAAGGATGATGCCATCAAGGAGGTGTCCGAAAAACTAAGTCAGGTTTTACCAAGTGAAAAAATCATTGCCCATCTTTCGGGATCAAGTGGTTTGGAATTAATCTCTGAACATTTTAGTTGTAAAGTATGTATCTGGCCAATGTACAGTTTTAGTGGTACGGAAGTTAACTGGCAAATCATTCCTTTGTTTGTTAGCAGTAACCAAGCTGAAGATCCAGAAATTATAAGATTTGTGCAAAAAATTTCCTCCTCAACGTACTTGGTCACAGATAAAGATAAATTGAAAATTCACATTGCCGCGGTATTTGCCAATAATTTTAGTAATTATAATTTGCGAATTGCAAAAAACATTTTACAAAACAACCAAATTCCTCTTTCTGTTTTTAAGCCGATGATGGATGGGATGATATCCAAAATATTTGAATCCGGACCTGAGAAAACACAGTCAGGACCAGCCATGCGAAAAGATTATAAAACCATACAATTGCAGGAAGAATATCTCCAAATTCATTTTCCGCAATTTGCAGCTTTGTATAAGCTATATTCTGATTTAATTTCTTCAAGCCACATATCATGAGATTATTAGGACAGGTTCCTCATGCCAATCTTATTATCAGCATCTTTAAATCCAATCAAAAGATCATCATCAAATTTGAGATTGGACCTTTCGAACAAACTTATAAATTCCTAGAAACCTCACAACTTGCAGATTTCGATTCCGCATCCAAACTAATCAACGAAGAATGGATCAAGGATGTTTTTACCATTTTTGATTCAATGAACCATAAATATAAACAGATTTCAACACAAATTATTTAGACTCAAAATATGATTGGAACGAAAACTTTTTTAACTTGGAAAGTTGTCATCATCTCCACATTTTTATTTTTTTCCAGTTGCCTGGAAGATCCTACCTTGCAGGAGGTCGAAACTGAAATCAAGTTAAGGTACTTATCCGGACCCCTGGCTGGAGTTGAGTTTGCCATAACAACGGGATCGGATCCTAATGGCGATCTCCAGTTTCTGCCCTCAAAAAACATTACCAGGGTATATTGTCAGCCTCTACAAGAATATTTTTCGAATCGACTTAAAACTTCAAGTTCTATCAACTTTGCGTGGGAAGGAATTCCATCCACAGGTGAAAAACTCGCTGTAAATGCTAACAATCCAACAGAACAGTGGGCTGGGGATATCGATATTGGTCTAAACAATGGAGACTATATTACAACCAGTATTCCCAAAAACACAAAGCTGCAAATAAACAAATATCCATTGGCGGGTGAACTAGTGGAGGGACAGCTAAATTTTTCTTCTTTTACAAATTATAAGTGGGAAGGAATTACAGGACAGATGGTAATGGCTGTTTATGTTGAGTTTAAAATCGTCCGATCAGCTGATGGACAGTAAGTTTCTAAAATTGTCTACCCAATAATTCTCAATCCAATCCCAATCGTTTGGCTTTTCATTAAAGTACACAACGATTACTCACTCATATTGAACGCCGCCAAATCATTTTATCTAAAATACAAAATTTCTTTTTGGATTTATTCCAAACAAATCGTCTGAAGTGTCAGAATAAAACTCCAATCTAAAACCCTGTTGAATTACAGGATTCAATTAATTTTGACTCAAACTTAAAAAATGGCCCTCAAAATATTCAATCCAGCTCAAATCAAAAAGATTGAACAGGAATCAATTCGCTTACAGGGCATTTCTACAGATCAATTGATGGAAAGAGCAGGACAGGTGTTTACCGATTGGATGGTTAAAAAATGGAATTCCGCCGAAGTGCATATATTCTGTGGAAGAGGTAACAATGGAGGAGATGGTCTTGTCATCGGTAGGTTATTGAGCCAACGGTTTTGGAAAGTAAACATTTGGTTGCTGCCATGGGAATCCGAATCAAGTCCTGATTTTCAACTCAATTTTCAAAGGCTTAATCTTAAGCAAGGTATCGTCCTAAAAAATGAGTTTTCAAATAGTGAAATATTAACCATCCAGCCTGATGCACTGATCATAGATGCTATCTTAGGGACAGGTACAAATCGGACAGTGCATGGCCATTTAAAAGAAACAATTCAAACCATTAATCGTCTACCCAATCTAAAAATTTCGGTTGATATTCCAAGCGGACTTCTACCTTGCGATAACAGTCTGGGTGTAGCCATAAAATCTGACTGGACTTTGACGTTTGAATATCCCAAACTTGCCTTTTTAATGCCTGAAAATGAACCTTACGTCAAAAATTGGGATGTCGCTTCCATTCAATTATCAAAACAAGCAGAAATTAATGAAACAATTAATTTTTATGTTACAGAAAAAAAAGATGTCCAAAAAATGTGTCAGCCAAGATCCAGATTCGCTCACAAGTACCAATGTGGACAGGCTGCAATACTTGCGGGTGCTCCTCAAATGTGCGGCGCCGGTATTTTGAGTGCCGATGCTTGTTTGCGCAGCGGAGCAGGATTGGTCACCTTGATCAGCTCAGAACAATGCAAATCTGCCTTATTTTCCAGAAAACCCGAGATCATATTTGCAATTTCCAGTGAACTGGATTCCATAAATTGGGAAAAAGTCCATGCACTTTGTATTGGACCAGGTCTAAATCAAAAAATTCTTCAAGATTTTTTTGCAAATGGTCCGCCTCATGTTCCATTGGTCGTAGATGCTGAAGCCATCCGATTTTTGGCAAAAAATCCAGAAATCCTTGGTCAGTTACCCAAAAACTCTGTTTTTACACCCCATACCGGAGAATTGTCTGATCTATTAGGAGACCGAGTCAACTCCTTCCACCTACTTAATAAAGCAATGGATTGGTGTACAAGTCATGGTCATTACATGGTATTAAAAGGTGCTTATAGCGCTTGCATTTCACCAGATAAAGAAACATGGTTTAATCATACAGGAAATCCCGGTTTGGCCACCGCGGGGAGTGGGGATGTTCTAAGTGGAATTATCACTGGTCTTTTGGCACAGTCCTATCCGGTATTTGACGCCATGCGATTGGGAGTGTGGTTACATGGATTGTCAGCTGACCTGGCTTTGGAAAACGAATCTGAGGAAAGCCTTAATGCAGGAGATCTCATCAAATATCTTGGCCGTGCTTATAAAGATTTAATGTCCGCATGAAATGTAACTGAAAGATCGTGAATTCGGTTTCCCGGGAATTAAAATAAAAACAATCGTCAATGCATTTCTATCTGTCTTATAGATCATTGCAATATAATACCGGAATATTTAACCAATCCGTCGATTAACCCCTATTTTTGAGCGATTTTTATAAAGTTTAAAACTTACAAGTTGGACTCAACGCCGGATATTAACTACCTGCTTTGGTGGCATGTCAATCAATATGGTTGGTTGGATATGCCTGGAATCGGGTATTTTACATCAAGGAAAACTGAGGCCAATATTGACCACCAGAATCAGTTGATTTATCCCTCTGGTCTGACCCTCACCCTCACTTCTGATCAGGTACAGAGAGCTGATGAAATGATAATGAATATCCACAGAGAAACTGGTTTTGAGACCCAGATCCTGGAAGCACAATTGGCAGACCTTTGCGGAATACTCACAAGAGAATTAAAGGAACACAGCAACGCAGAATTTGAGCCTTATGGTCTCTTAAAAATAAACGATACAGGTGAGGTGAAATTCTCTCCTTCCGATTTTAATCTTCACAAAGATTTTCTTGGACTTGGTCCCGTTACCCTGACTCCACTGATGATGATCTATCAGAAATCTGAAGAACCTATCGTTCCGATAAAACCTATGGTAAAGAAAAAAGAACCCAATCTCAAATGGCTCTACTATCTATTGGCCATTTTGTGGATATTGTTTTTAATTCTACTACTTTGGCCTTCAGGTCCTCAAAAATCCAATCCCATTGTTCAATCTCCAATGATTGAAGATCCAGCGGTCAAATCATTTGATAGCAATGACAATTCTGAAATCTTTTCTTCCGATACCATTGTAGCGGACACACTATCCTTTGAAAAGGAAGTGGAAATCGTGGAAGACAATATCAATCAGGTGAATGAAGAGGTGATGGGAAAAACTTGTGTGATTATTGTAGGCTCCTTTCTTAAAAAGTCAAATGCCATAAGAATGCAAGAAAAGGTGAGTGAAGATGGATATCAAGTATATACTGAATTATATGGCGATTTTAACAGAGTAGGCATTCAATTTGATTGCTTTCATCAAAAACTGGAAGAAGTTCTTGAGGAATTAAAACAAAAATACCATCCGGATTCCTGGATATTAAAACACTAAATCAAATATACCCATGTCAAAATGGAATTCTATTGCTGAGATTACAAAATCCAATAAAGACTCCTTTTTTTTAATTGCTGGACCATGCGTGGTAGAATCAAAAGAGCTCTGCTTTCAGGTGGCAGAACAGATGATCGAAATTTGCAAGAGACTTTCGATTCCCTATATTTTTAAAGCGTCTTACCGAAAAGCAAACCGCTCCAGAATTGATTCATTTACCGGAATTGGCGATGCTGAAGCATTAGCAGTTTTAAAAGAAATTGGTACAAATTTTGGTATCCCTGTCACTACTGATATTCATACAGAAGAAGAAGCTGTACTTGCAGGCCAATTTGTAGACATTTTACAAATTCCTGCTTTCTTATGCAGACAAACCAGCCTTTTGGTTGCAGCTGCTCAAACAGGCAGAATTGTCAATGTTAAAAAAGGACAATTTATGTCTCCTGAAGCCATGATTTATGCTGTAGATAAAATACGGCAGTCCAGTAAGGCGGAACCTTGGTTAACGGATAGAGGATCTTGCTTTGGTTACCATGATCTTATTGTAGACTACAGAGGAATTCCGACCATGCAATCCTTTGGAGTGCCTGTCATCATGGATTGTACACACGCCCTGCAACAGCCCAATCAAACCATTGGGGTCACCGGCGGAAGACCCGATCAAATACCTACCATTGCCAGAGCAGCGATTGCTGTTGGTGTAGATGGAATTTTTATTGAAACACATCCAAAACCTTCGGAAGCAAAATCTGATGGTGCGAACATGTTGCCTTTGGATCAAATGGAAGAACTACTAACTCGTCTTGTAAAAATCAGAAAGGCCATCCTTTAATGATCTATGGCTTTAACATTAGATACAAAGATTCCCCATCAAAAAATTCACGATGCGCTTTGGTTAAAAGCACATATACAAGACAAGCTTAAACTAAAAGAAAATTTTAGTTATAAAATTGTCAGAAGAAACATTGATGCGAGATTTCAACAGGTTCAATACGTTTTAAGAATCGAGGTTGATCTTGAAAATAAAATTCAAAATAATTACAAACCACTCGAAAGAATTTTCCCAAAATTTAAATCTCAAAATCCGGTTTTAATAGTGGGAGCAGGACCTTGCGGTTATTTTGCAGCATTGCATTTATTGACCAAAGGAATTCGTCCAATCATCATTGATCGCGGCAAAGATGTGCAAAGTCGCAGAAGAGATTTAAGAGCGATCCAACAAATGGGCATTGTAAATCCTGAATCCAATTATTGCTTTGGTGAAGGTGGAGCAGGAACCTATTCAGATGGAAAATTGTACACCCGATCCAACAAAAGAGGTGACATTATGAATGTATTGGATTGGTTGGTCGCCCATGGCGCCACCGATGACATATTGGTAGATGTACATCCGCATATCGGTAGCAATAAGTTGCCAGCAATATTGGCAAGAATGAGACAAACCATTTTACAACATGGTGGTGAAATCCATTTTAATACCAAAATGATTGATTTTAAAATAGTCAATCAACAAATCAAAAGTGTATCAA
The DNA here is from genome assembly GCA_016715965.1 of Saprospiraceae bacterium. NCBI lineage: Bacteria > Pseudomonadati > Bacteroidota > Saprospiria > Saprospirales > Saprospiraceae > Saprospiraceae bacterium. The sequence continues at coordinate 3,589,235 of JADJXG010000001.1, forward strand.
CCAACAAAGAAACTTTTGATGTAAGTCATTTGATTTTAGCTACCGGGCATTCTGCAAGAGACATTTATTTACTCTTACAGAGCAAAGGAATCTTGATTGAGACCAAAGCTTTTGCCCTCGGACTTAGAATCGAACATCCGCAGTCCATCATTGACCAGGCACAATACCATTGCTTCCCTCGTCCTTCTACCATTCCACCAGCTGCGTACGGTTTGAGTGCTCAAGTAGATCAAAAAGGTGTTTTTTCCTTTTGCATGTGCCCGGGAGGTTTAATCATTCCTGCGGCTACAGCTCCGGGAGAAATTGTAGTAAATGGGATGTCTTTGTCTAAAAGAGATTCAGCTTTTGCCAATAGTGGCGTAGTCACTTCAGTCGATCAGTCAGACTTTCAACCCTTTGAAAAGGAGGGTCCATTGAAGGGAATGTTTTTTCAAGCAGACATAGAGAAACAAATGTTTGGTGCTGGAGATGGAACTCAGAAAGCACCGGCTCAAAAACTGCTTGACTTTATTGCAGGAAGAGAAAGTAGTTCTCTTCCCAACAGTTCCTATATACCCGGTTTAATCAATGCCCGATTGGATGAACTTTTACCACAAACCATCAGCCACAGGTTAAAACAGGGATTGCGTATTTTTGGAAAAAAAATGCAATCCTATCTATCTCAAGAAGCGGTGTTGGTTGGGACAGAATCTCGTACAAGTGCACCTGTGAAGATTCCAAGAGATTCTGAAAGTTGTGAACATCCACAAATCAAAGGACTATTCCCTTCGGGTGAAGGCGCCGGATATGCCGGAGGCATCCTCTCTGCGGCCATGGATGGTATTAGAGTGGCAGAAGCTATTGCAAAAAATACAAATCAGTAAAAACAGAAATTTATTCATACATTAAATTCTGAATTGGTAAAACCTGGTGGAGTTGTAGCTTATTCATATTCAGTTGATCAATTAAGCCAATTCTTAAAAATTAAAGAGAAAAATAAAGTCAATCCGGCTTAACGGTTCTAATCAAACCTCCATCAAGATATCTTAGATTCATAAATAGCATAAGGCTCCATTGGAAAATAATATTTCTGCCTTTTCCATCGGTATAATAAAATATTATCGGTGACATTTGACTAAAATGATTCAATGGCCTAGCTACTTCAATTTTCTAATGAAGAGTTCAAAATCAGTTTACAATATACATTGAGAGTATAACTTATTTCTTGCATAAAAGACCTTCCATTTCGATATTAAAAAAAAGCAAAAATTTAAATTTTTTGTTAATATTATTAATCTTGTTTAATCTTTTTGTTATTTTGTTAAACAATAGTATGGTTTTTAAATTTAGGTTTAGGTAGTTTAAATTAATCACTTTAAATCTAACTTTATGAAATGGATCTCCTTTTTTCTCCTTAGCTTTCTTTTTACAATCAATTTATTGGGGCAAAATAAGGTTTACGACATGATTGCCTCCTCCCCGGATCATACCATTCTCGAAACCGCTATTGACCTGGCTGGGCTAAAAGATGCGCTCAATGGTGATGGACCTTTTACCGTCTTTGCTCCAACGGATGCAGCCATTCAAGCCTTACCAGAAGGTGTTCTTGACGCTTTACTTGCTGACCCAAGCGGTGCATTAAAAGACATTCTATTGTACCATGTAGTCGGAGCACAGGCTCTTTCATCTGATCTCAGCAACGAGCAGGAAATACAAACACTTCTTGCGAATAAAAATGTGCGTGTGACGATCCGTGCAGAAGGCGTTTTTATCAATGATGCCAAAGTTATTGTTGCAGATTTGGTAGCGGACAATGGTGTGATTCATGTGATCGATGCGGTTTTAACTCCTATTACCTCATCTGTAAACAATCTCAATGTCAATGTTAATATATACCCCAATCCTTTTACTGAGTTTATACACATCGATTTTCCCAATCCTTCAGCTCAGACTTTAAAGATTGAATTACTGGATGTTCAGGGAAAATTGATTCAGTCTTTCAATTCAGGTTCAACGACTGAGCGGATATATGTAAAAGCTGCGCCCGGAACCTATATACTAAAGATAGTGAATCAAGATGCACAACAGGAATTTAAGCTTATCAAAAAATAAAAAACATTGATTTTGTAAATAGAATAAGTTTAAAAGCTTCGGAAAAAATCCGGAGCTTTTTCTTTGAAATTTAATTTTTAAATTTAAAAATATATCATCCATTCTTAAATAGAAATCATGGTTCAGAATAAGAAATATTTAATCATTGGAGCCTCCTCAGGAATCAGACTTGCTATTTCAAAAAAACTATCAGAGAATGGCGCTCATGTGTTGGGTACTTATTTTAAAAATAAAAAGGAAAACATGCATGCTGGTCTTGAGTATCATTACTTAGATGTAATGGGGCAAGAATTTGATCCAAAATATTTAGATGATTCATTGAATGGACTGGTCTATTGTCCCGGAACTATTTCTCTCTTACCCTTTACTCGAATAAATCCCGAAAAATTTCTTGAAGACTATCAATTTCAGTTCCTTGGATTGATTCGTTCGGTACAAATGGCCATACCCTTTCTCAAAAAATCTACTCAGGCATCTGTAATCTTCTTTTCTACGATCGCCGTTCAAATTGGTATGCCTTTTCACAGTATGGTTGCAAGTTCAAAAGGAGCCATTGAAGGATTGACACGTTCACTTGCTGCAGAATTTGCTCCGCAAATCAGGTTTAATTGTATTGCTCCGGCATTGGTGGAAACTCCATTGGCCGCTTCTCTACTCAATACCGAAGAAAAAAGAATGAACCTCGCACTAAAAAATCCTTTAAAACGTCTGGGGCAACCAGAAGATATTGCAGAAATGACATGCTTTCTTTTGTCAGAGAAGTCTTCCTGGATGACAGGACAAATTATTCATTTAGACGGAGGTTTCGGATCAATTAAATAATCAAATGATGGCATTGCACCAACTTACTTTTGAACAAAAAATACCCACTGAATTGAATTCATTGTGGGAATTTATTAGCTCTCCCATGAATCTTGCAAAAATCACTCCCACATCCATGGATTTTAGAATATCAAAACCTTTGACATCAGATTTAATCTACCCTGGAATGATCATTACATATCAAGTGTCACCTCTATGGGGAATTTCTATGGAATGGGTCACAGAAATAACACAGGTAGTTGAAAAAAAATACTTTGTGGATGAACAAAGGAAAGGGCCCTATAAGATTTGGCACCACGAACATCATTTGATACCTCAAAATGATGGCATTTTGATGCGTGACATAATAAGTTACCAAATACCCTTTGGTCCTCTTGGAGATCTATTAAATGTGATGATGATCCAAAAAAAAATCATCGATATATTTAAGTATAGAGAAGCTAAGTTAAAAATATTTTTTCCATGAGCTTTTCTTTTTACATATGATTCACAGATGATTTTCCATTGATCATCGTTTATATTTCTGAGTATAAAATCTTAAAAAAAGAGCTTTTCCAAATTTTCGACTTCAATACATAATTAAAAATCACAACGGAATATTCCCATGCTTCCTCCTTGGTAGATGATCCACCTTATTTTCAAGACTGGAAAAAGCCCTGATTAGTTTTCGCCGGGTCTCATCGGGATGGATGACTTCATCGATAAAACCGCGTTCGGCAGCAATGTAGGGATTGGCAAATTTTTCAGCGTATTCTCTTTCCTTTTTAGCGGTGGTAGCAGCCGGATCTACAGATGCATCTATTTCTTTCTTAAAAATGATTTCGCTGGCTCCTCTTGCACCCATCACTGCAATTTCTGCGGATGGCCAGGCAAAATTAAAATCAGCTCCAATATGCTTTGAATTCATCACATCATAAGCTCCACCGTAGGCTTTGCGGGTGATCACGGTAATTCTTGGGACGCTGGCTTCGCTAAATGCATACAATAATTTAGCCCCATTGCTGATAATGCCATTCCACTCCTGGTCGGTGCCCGGTAAAAATCCGGGTACGTCTTCCAAAACCAACAAGGGTATGTTAAAGCAATCGCAAAAACGAACAAAACGGGCCGCTTTCTTAGACGAATTGACATCAAGACATCCTGCTAAAACCATGGGTTGGTTGGCAACTATGCCAATTACTTTTCCGGCCAATCTTGCAAAGCCAACGATGATGTTTTCTGCATACTGTTCGTGAATTTCAAAAAAACTGTCAGGATCTATAATTGCTCTGATCAATTCTTTCATATCATAAGGCTGGTTGGAATTTTCAGGAATCATTTCTGCCATATTGGACAGCAATTCTACACCTCCTGTCCAAGGTTTGTCAAGGGCTTTGTCCTCGCAATTTTGCGGCAGGTATGAAAGCAACCTGCGGAGTTTTTCCACACATTCAAGATCATTTTGGGCGGTGAGATGGGTCACTCCCGATTTGGAAGCATGGACCGCAGCTCCACCGAGGCCTTCGGAGCTCACCTCCTCATTGGTAACGGTTTTGACCACGTTTGGACCGGTGACAAACATATAAGATGTTTCTTCAACCATCAGGATAAAATCCGTCATTGCCGGACTATAAACCGCACCTCCGGCACAGGGCCCCATGATGGCTGAAATTTGAGGAATGACTCCGGATGCTCTTGCGTTTCGGTAAAAAATATCGGCATAGCCTCCCAAGGACCTGACCCCTTCTTGGATTCTTGCGCCACCGGAATCGTTTAACCCAATTACAGGAGCACCGTTTTTCATGGCGAGATCCATGATCTTGCAAATTTTTTCAGCATGTGTTTCCGAGAGTGATCCTCCAAAAACTGTGAAATCTTGAGAAAAAATATACACCAGACGACCTTCAATGCTGCCATATCCGGTCACCACTCCATCTCCGTAAAACACTTGATCCGACATGCCAAAGTCAGATGTGCGGTGCGTCACCAGCATTCCTAGTTCTTCAAAACTGCCGGGATCCAAAAGCAATTCAATCCTTTCTCTCGCCGTCAATTTTTTCTTCCTGTGCTGAGCTTCAATTCTATCTTGCCCGCCTCCCAATTGAGCTGCGGCTTTTTTCTGTTCCAATTCTTCAATTTTCCTGTGCATCATATCAATGGCAAAGTTATACAATTTAGGCGGCAACCATTGCTTTGACAGTTGATCAATTGGTATAATTTTATCACTTTAAAGTCAGGTTTGATAAATTCTAGACTTTTGGCTTGGTGAACTTATGGTCGAAATTATAATTTATAAACCTTGTTTTCCGTTGATTCCTTCATGAGAAATGCCATTGATTTTAATATAAATCTTATTTTGGTTTTACTTCTGCTGTCAGATCCTGTATCTGCTCAAAGATATCAAACTGCCATCGGAATGAGAATGGGAAATGATGTTGGCCTGAGCATACAGCAAAAGATTGCTAAATACTGGACATTGGAAGGAATCGTCACCAGTACTTTTCAAAATCAGGATTTGGGAATTAAATTATTGGCGGAAAATCACCATCCTGTATTGGGAAAAAGATTCAACATGTATTTTGGAGCAGGCCCTCATTTGAAATATATTTATGACAGTACTGAACATCTGCTGCCAGGTTTAGGAATGATTGCAGGGTTGGAAATAACTGTTGGCAGACTGAATGCTTCTTTGGATTTTCAACCATCTTTTCAATTTGATAAATCAGACAGATTATTTATTCCAAGCACCGCAATGAGCATCCGATATGTTTTGTTCAAGCAAAAAAAGAAGGAAAGAAAAACATATTTCAGAAAAAACAAAAATAAAAAAAAACATTAGGATCCTTGAAATTGTTATCTCCTGATCAAAGCAGGTACATCAATATAATCCACTTTCGCCTTCAGTCTCAAATCAGCCCTGACTGTAAAATACATCCTTTTGTCTTGTATCCAAAAATCCCTGATCATAAAATGATCAATGCTCCCGTTTAAAGCTATTCCATTGCTGATAGATTGATTGTTTATAAATTGTTCGGAAGTGCTTATATATTCTAAAATAAAGGAATTTAATTGCAATTCAAGTGCTTCTTTAGAAACCTTCTCCACCTTATTTTTAAATACAGCAAATAGTGATTTTGACAATCCTTTCCCGGCCAAAATATCGAGCCTGAATTTATCCAATTCTATTTTCTTCGAATCATCTGAGAAAACAGGAGTAAAATGAAGTCTGAATTTTCCCCTAAAATCTCCTGTAGTTTCAAATATTGCTTCGAATCGATCTTCAATTCCATCCAGAAAAAGATTATAGATTTTTATTTTGGCCATAGAGCTTCCAAATTCCTGAGTGAGCAATTGTTCTCTCAAAATTTGTTCTAGATAGGCAAGTGGAATTCTGGATTGAATGGCAAAAACTGAACTGGTATCAGCATACGGTCGGGTGGAAAAGTCCAAACTATACGGTCGCCCTGATATCTCTGATTCGGAAATCAAATTTTCCAGATAAAAAACAGCAGGCAATGTAATGTATTTATCATCCATGGTTAAAGGTCCGATAGCGAATTCCTGTGGAGAAACAAATACCTTTAATATTCCATCTTCCGAAGTGTAAAATGGATTCTTAAAATAAGCAATGACTTTACTGCCAATCTCCTTAAGATTTGCTGATGTCATAATCTGTTGGTCTATGTTCTGTACAAGTTTAGTTTTATATTTCTTGATCAATTGGTTTGCAATCAATTCTACAGGAACAGACATCCCCAAAACCTTAACTGATGGTGATTTGATCCAATGATATTCCACCAACTCTGTTTTGCTGAGGAATTGATTGTTAAAAACATCAACTTTGGTGTTAAGATGGAGTTCCAGGGTACCTGTGGCTTTCATATTTTGAAGTTGACCCCTATGCTTTATTTCCAACTGCAGCGGAATGTTAAAATGAATTTCATTCCCCACCGCTTGAACATCTGTATTCTCTTCAGCCATGATATGACAAAGAAATCCGCCATCCAACAGTAAATCATCTTTGAAAATATGGCCCATTAGTTGCCTGGTGGACCTGTTGAGTTCGGATCGTGAAATCAGCACCGGAAGATGGATGACACTTAGAGGGATCTGCTCAATATTCATGCTGAGAATTTGTTTCGGTGGAATAAGCTTTCTCTTGCATGAAGAAAAAGAAAATAGAAAAACCAGGGCACCGAAAATACATAAAATTTTTAGATTCATTGCACTGTTGTCTTCAGACAACTTTAAGTTGAGCTGGACTGTAAGAAATAGATTTTAACACTTTTCCATCCTCTTTGCGATAGACAAGAAACTTATCTTCCTTTTGGACTATTTCAGAAATGGTTTGTTTTTCTTCTAGATATTTTGATTGCGTGGCCAATGCTTCCTCATAATTATTGCAAGCTTTACTCATATTGGACCTCTGAACTTCGTCAAAGAGAGATTTAAACTGGCTTCCTAAACCAAACTCCAATATCGCTCCGGACAAAACATATTGCAAATCACATAGAGCATCAGCAATTTCTGTCAGATCCTTATCTTCAATGGCCTGTCTCAATTCCTTCAATTCTTCTTCAAGCAACGAAAGCCTGAGATCGCAACGCTCTCTGGATGGAATCTGCGCCCTGCTCAGGACAGGCATGTCAAACAAATCGTGAAATGCAGCTACGTCGTTGAGTGCTGTGGGTTCTTCAAAATGATGATCAGACATAAAGAAAAATGATTGAATGGATAAAACCCAAAGATAGCATGGAATGCCAGAACCTATCTCAATGGGAAACCAAAATTTTCCGGGACTTCCATTCTCCATTGATCCAAACGGAAAAAATATAAATCCCAGGAACCAGGGAACTGATATCTAATTTACCATTGGCAGGAAGAATCATCTGCTCATTCTTACCATAAACATCGGTGACAACAACAGGAAATGATAAATCCAGATTAGCATGATCCAAATAAAGAAATTGATTTGCTGGATTGGGACTTAAGAAAGCAGGATCCTCCATTAAGATTTGTGAATTGGACAGATCGTCGAATTCATACATCCACAAATCTTTTACATCTCCTTCATCAGGAGTCCCACAGGTGAGAAACAATTTGTGACCAATCATAAAAGATCCTGGTGCCCATCTACCTGAGCCGGGATGTGCAGGAAGGTCTGTCCAGCTATTACTTGTTGGATCGTATTCCCAAAATTCGCCCGTTCTGAAATTCTGATGGTCCTCTCCTTGTCCGCTCAATAAATATCCTTTGCCATTGTAGCTGAATTGTGTACCAGCTACCCGACCTTGTGCAGGCAGAGAGGCCACCTGTGACCATAGTTTATTGGCAGGATCGTAACGATACATGTCTTTGTAAATATTTGGTCCGCTGTGACCAAATCCTACATAGACATACTCCCCGATTTCAAAATAAAACGGATGATGTCTTTTCGGGCCTGGAAATGTATCGAGCTGTGTCCACATTTTCTCTTTCAAATCATACTCCCAAAAATCCCGCAAGTCTCCTGATTGCGCTCCTCCGGCTGCCAAATACAACTTGCCTTTATGGGCCAGAAAGGCAGGATGCGCTCTCGGTTCACAAGGACAGGATGGAAGTTCGGTCCATTGTTCTGAATCAGGATCAAATTCCCACAAATCTCTTAAAAAACCCACCTCTGGATTGATTCCGAAACCCAAATATGCTTTGCCTTCATAGGCCAAACCATAGGCGTAACCCCTTGCCAATCCAGGAAACGTATCCAATTCTTCCCAAGAGTTTAGTTCAGGATCGTATCTCCAGACATCTTTTAAAAAAAGTGAATTGGTAATCGTATTTCCAGTTGTTACGTAACCTTTGCCGTCCAGGCTAAAAGTAACCGGATGATTGCGCGCTTGAGCCGAACGAGGCATGGTCTCCATTCTTGTCCAACTCCGCAGCTGCCCTATAACAGGATTGACAAAAAATCCTATGATTCCTAAAAAGTAAAAAAGCCTCTTCAACATATCCTATTGTTTAAGCGGTATTAACATATAAAAACAAAGGAATGTTTTACAACCTAAGATCAAGGCTGGTTTTTCGAAAATAAACTTCTTAACAAGTCTTGATCATTGTTGTAAATTAAGAAAAAAAAAGCGGGACTTGCCCGCTCTCATTTATATTTGTTCAAAGAATGATTTTATTTTTTGAGTGCTTCAATTCGTTCTTTATATTGGTTTGACTTTGTGAAGTCTCCTTTTTTTGCGTAAATTTCTTTCAAAGCCACCAAGGTATTCAGGTCGTTTGAATCCATTTTAATGGCGGATTCAAAATACGGTAGCGCTTTGTCAAAATACACAAACATTTCTGCTTTTTTTGCCTCGTATCTCTTTGTACCTTCTTTGGTGTAATCATTGGCAAGTTCATTCATATCTTTCGATATGATGGCGGCTTTGTTGTAATACAATGCCCCAATGCTATAGGTAGCATTGCTGTTATTGGCATCCTTTTCCAAAACCTGTGAGTAATATTTCAAACTTTCATTAAAATATTCTTCCGCCTTCGTCTGATCCTTGTTTTCCCACGCCTTTTGGCATAGGTTGTCATAAACGTTTCCAAGTGTGTTGTAAATGGATAAATTATTGGGCTCCTTGGCAATGGCAAACTTTAATTTATCAATCAGTTCGTTTAATTTTCCTTTCTTTAGAAAATGATTGATTTCTGCAAATAGCAAATTGGTTTCATTGGGATATTTACCCCTGCCCTGATCGAGGTATCTCTCTGCCTTGGGCTCATCAGTAGTCGCAAAAATATTGTATAGACTTTCATATACTACAGAACCTGCACCTGTACTGTCATTGTAGTTGGCTGCAGCCAGCTCTTCAAAATAAATCCCTGCTGCCTTGTTCTGTTTGGCGCCTAGAGCACAAACTGCAGCAATGTATTTCTGACGGTTGATGTCATCCTGACTTTGCAAAATAGCTTTTCCCCCATTGGAGACAATTAAGGTGTTTGCGATAATAACTCCTTCAAAATTTTTGTAAGCACCATTGAGATCTCCTGAATTGTAAAGAACCGATCCAAAATTATTGAGATACTGCACGGTTTCATTCAAAGCTTCATTGATGTCTTTTTTCTCAAAGCTTTTGATGGCGAGTTCACTGGCCCTTTTCAATGCTTCCAAAGCAGTGACAGCAGCCATTGGATATTCAAGTTTGGATTTAGGGTTTACGACGAGCTTTACGTTGTCCGTACCGGCAAGCTCATTGTACACCTTTCCCTTGGTAACCCAGGTCTTGTACATACCACTAACACCCTCATCCAGGACAGCGGCATCGATCAGCTGTCTGGCTTCCTTCAGCTTATCTTCATTGTTGCGGGTATCCAACAAATAAATACCCAAAAGGCGATCTGCTTTTTTTACATCCTTCTCTGGTTCTTGCGCCCATATATTGATCGAAAATACCAGCGCTATGACAAACAAAACATTTTTCATTTTTATTGATTTTTTAAACTTTAATTGCTTAGACTTTCAAACATCACCCAGGTTAACAGGAGTTTGGTTAAAAATCCGTGAAAAATTATTCTTCTTCCCCAATAAATTCTTGCTCAATAACAGGCCCAAGCGTTTCTTCTTCCTCCTGATCGACCATGGCCAGATCTGCAATAGCGTCTCCTTCGCCTAGTCGAATGACCCTCACACCCTGGGTAGCCCTTCCCATGACCCGGATCGTATCCACCTTAATTCGAATCATCACACCATTGATGGTGGTGATCATCAGCTCATCCGAATCCTGGACATCTTTTATGGCCATCAAGTAACCGGTTCTTTCAGTGACCTGAATGGTTTTAACACCTTTGCCACCACGATTCGTTATCCGGTAATCCTCCAAATAAGACCTCTTCCCATTTCCCTTTTCAGAAACCACCAGAATGGTGGCTTTGGTATCTAAAGGATCTACACAAACCATTCCTACAACAGCATCATCTTTTGATTTGTCGAGGGTAATTCCTTTGACACCGGCCGCATTTCTTCCCATAGAACGAACTGTGGATTCCGGAAAACGGATGGCACGACCCATCCGATTGGCAATGATGATTTCATTGGAACCATTGGTCAATTTGGCCTCCATCAATTGATCTCCTTCATTGATACTGATCGCAATAATTCCATTAACCCTAGGTCTGCTAAAGTCTTCAAGTGGGGTCTTTTTAATGGTTCCGTTTCTGGTACAAAACATGATGAAATGTTTTTCCAAAAATTCCTTATCCGACAAATTTTCAATATTGATATAAGCCCTCACCCTATCCTCCTTTTGGAATGCAATCAGATTTTGAATAGATCGTCCAAGTGATGTTTTGTTGGCTTCAGGAATTTCATAAACTCGAAGCCAGTAGCATTTTCCAAGTTCTGTAAAAAACAAAAGATAATTATGGTTAGAGGCAATAAACATGTGCTCAATGAAATCTTCGTCTTTGGTTCTGCTTCCGGTAGAGCCGCGCCCTCCTCTGCTCTGAGTTTTGTATTCAATGGTCCTAGTTCGTTTAATGTAACCAAGATGAGAAATGGTAACAACCACCTGGTCGTTGGCAATCATATCCTCCATGTTGATTTCACCTTCAGCCTGTTGAATTTCTGTTCGGCGATTGTCTCCATATCGATCTTTAATGACCGTCAGTTCCTCTACGATGATATCTCGCTGTAACGATTCGTCAGCAAGGATGGCTTCCAGACGGGCAATTTCCTTCATCAATTCGTCATACTCTTCACGGATTTTATCTCTCTCTAAACCCGTCAATCGCTGCAAACGCATATCTAAAATAGCCTTGGCTTGAATCTCGCTCAAATTGAACTGTGACATCAAACCTTCCTTTGCAATATCCGGAGTTTTGGACGCCCTGATCAAGGCAATTACTTCATCCAGATGATCCAAAGCGATCAACAAACCTTCCAAGATATGGGCCCTGTCCCGGGCTTGCCTCAACTCATATTGTGTTCGTCTGACAATTACCTCCAGTCTGAATTTGACAAACTCGCTCAAGAGCATTTTCAGTCCAAGGGTCAAAGGTCTTCCGCCAACAAGTGCGATGTTATTGATACCAAAAGAGCTTTGGAGCAATGTGAATTTGTACAAAAGACTTAGGATTACATTGGCCATTGCATCCTTTTTTACCTCGATGATGATCCTCATTCCGTTCCGGTCAGACTCATCTCGGACATCGTGGATACCTACTATTTTTTCCTCATTGACAAGTTCGGCAATTTTTTCAATAAGGTTCGCTTTATTGACCTGAAAAGGAATTTCAGAAATGATGATGGTCTCGCGGTTGTCGATGATTTCTATTTCTGCTCGACCTCTTACCACCACCCGACCTCTTCCGGTTTCATAGGCTTCACGGATTCCATTCACTCCATAGATGATGCCTCCAGTTGGCAGATCTGGGGCCGGAATATATTCCATTAATTCATCCGTACTGATTTCAGGATTGCGGACCAAAGCGATGGTGCCATCGCATACTTCTCTGAGATTGTGAGGAAGCATGTTGGTCGCCATCCCTACTGCAATTCCAGAAGACCCGTTGACCAACAGATTGGGAAACTTGGCGGGAAGTACAGTTGGTTCCTCCAATGAATCATCAAAATTCAACCTAAAGTCCACAGTTTCTTTTTCGATTCCTTCCAAAAGTTCATCTGAAATTCTGGCCAATCTGGCTTCGGTATATCTCATAGCTGCCGGAGAATCACCATCCACAGAACCAAAATTGCCCTGACCATCGATTAAGGGATTTCTCATGCTCCACTCCTGCGCCATCCTTACCATCGCATCATACACACTGGAATCTCCGTGCGGATGATATTTTCCAAGGACCTCCCCAACAATTCTGGCCGATTTTTTATAAGGTCTGTTGTACCGCATCCCCAAATCGTGCATTCCGTACAAAACCCTTCGGTGAACTGGCTTTAATCCATCCCTCACATCTGGCAAGGCCCGGGAGACGATGACCGACATGGAATAATCAATATAGGCTGTTTGGAGTTGTGTCTCAATATTAACCGGTATAATTCTGTCTAATTCTGACATAAATTTCGATGGGTATTTTTAAAGAGTGCAAAGATACAATACATGAGGGCAATGGGCAAAAAAACAATCTCTTTTTTTAAGATATTAATTTCTGACAATGTAAGTCTTATATATTTAATATTATTTAATATATAAAGGCTTAATATTCCTAATGGAATCCTCCTATCTTTGCAGTTTGATAAAATGCGATTCATGCAGGTCAAACCCTATATTCACGAAAACGATTCTAAAAAAGCACAGGTCCAAAAAATGTTTGACAAAATTTCTCCTGTGTATGATTTTTTAAATGGATTTTTATCGCTTGGAATAGACCGCGTCTGGAGAAAAAAAGCATTGAAGTATATTCCGGCAGAAACTTCCAATCTTTTAGATGTTGCAACAGGGACAGGGGCTTTGGCCATTCAGGCGGCAAAAACGCATCCTTCTGTACAAATCATAGGAGTGGACATATCAGAAGGAATGATCCAGTCAGGTATTCAGAAAATAAATCAGAAGAATCTCCACTCCAGAATTTCTCTTCGGACAGGCGATAGCGAAAACCTTGATTTTGCAGAGGGTTCTTTTCAATGCGTTACTGCTGCTTTTGGGGTGAGAAATTTTGAAAATTTGAACAAAGGATTGACGGAAATGTACCGGGTGCTTTCAAAAGGAGGGCGGTGTATCGTACTTGAATTCTCAAAACCCAGAATTTTTCCATTCAAACAAATATTTGGTTTTTATTTTCGTTATTTATTGCCTTTTACTGGAAAACTCATTTCCAAAGATCCGCGTGCTTACAGTTATTTGTACGAATCCGTTCAGCTGTTTCCGGATTATGGAAATTTTGTGGCTCAGATGGAAAAGGCGGGATTTACAAATTGCTTTTACAAATCACTCAGTTTAGGAATATGTTGTATTTACATTGGCGAAAAGTCATCCTGATTGCTCTGTTTTCATTCATTGCAACAGAATTTTTTGCACAGAGCAGACAACACAGTTACAATTATGAAGGATTCCGGAGAAAAGACCATTATTTTGGCTTGACCTTAGGATACAACCAATCCGGTTATAAAATCGAACATGGAAGAACTCTAAGACCTGGTGGTGTTTTCCGGGTCAACAACAGTGTATCCAATGGTGGATTGACTCTCTGCATGATCACCAATTTCAAAATTGGCGAATACGTGGATTACAGAATTTTACCTTCAATTTCACTTTCTTACCGAACCCTGACATTTACACCTTCTGCCGGTGGCCCAATCAAAGAACACAAGATCGAATCAGTTTTTGGTGAAATCCCAATGATTGTAAGATTCACCTCTGCTCCTTACAAGGATTTTAGAGTATTTATGCTTTCAGGTGTCAAATATTCCTATGATTTTGCATCCAACAGTCGCTCTGACAAAACCCGCTTCGAATTGATCCGAATTTCTCCCCACGACTTTCAGGTGGAGCTCGGAGTGGGGATGCAGTTTTACATGCCCTTTTTTATTTTTTCGCCAGAGATCAAATTTTCTCATGGCATTAGCAATTTGTTGATTTACGACACCAAATTAGTCGAGTCCACATTAATTGATAAACTATTTAGCCGAAGTCTTACGATTTCACTGCATTTTGAAGGTTGATCCAGTCTTGGGACGCTGCATCAATCTCTTTGTAAAATGAGGTAAAATGATCATTGATCTGCGCTTCATGTTTTATGATCAGAGAAATGCATTGTGTAAAATCTACCGAAAATTTTGCTTTGCGATTCATTCTCCGCATGACATCTTCCATTCCTTCCAGACTTTGGTACTGTTGCAACCATTTTCCCTGAATCATTTTCGCAGTCAGATCTCCTGCTGCAGTGGGAAAACTTGATATTGAATTGCTCAATATCTGGTAAACTTTTTGGCTAAATATTTGATAGTTCTCATGGTGCAAATCCTGCCAGTTTTGATGGATAAAATAATCCATAATGATGTCTGTTGCAACAGGAGCATATTTCCCAACTGCTTCCCTCATGAGGACATTCATTTGATCCACCGACGGGTTCTGATCTGTAAAATGATCAATAAAACGATGAAATAAAATTCCCAAATGATATGATTCGGGAAGAAAAGGCACCTCCTTTTTGTGGACGAGATCGCCCAGGTAATTCCCAACCATTAGGTTTTCGTCGGGATGGGCCAGCAACAAATGTCCCAGAAAATTCATCCTTGCATATAACCCATTCCACTTGCCCTTGTTGTGTGTGGAATGTTTACCTTTGCCCCTCATTTTCAAAAAATCTAATCTATGGGATTACAATGCGGCATCGTCGGACTACCCAATGTGGGCAAGTCCACCTTGTTTAATGCCTTAACCTCTGCCGGCGCACTTGCCGCAAACTACCCTTTTGCGACCAAAGATCCTAATCTTGGTGTCATTACCGTGCCGGACGACAGGCTTAGGATGTTGGCAGATCTGGTCCATCCCCAAAGAGTAGTTCCCACTACGGTGGATATTCTTGACATCGCCGGATTGATTAAAGGAGCTTCTAAGGGCGAGGGTCTGGGCAATCAGTTCTTGGCCAATATCCGGGAAGTAGATGCCATCCTCCACGTGGTGCGTTGCTTTGACAATGACAACGTGGTCCATGTTGACGGATCTGTTGATCCCGTTAGGGATAAAGAAATTGTAGATACAGAGTTGATCCTTAAGGACCTTGAGACCATGGAAAAAAGAGTAGAACGTCTCCGCAAACAATCCAAAACGGGCGACAAAGAAATCCTTCGAGAAATCGAGCTCAGTGATATGATTTTGGTCCATATGGCCGATGGAAAAACGGCAAGGTCCTTTATCACCGATGAAGAAACAGCTGCTTTTGTCAAA
Organism: Saprospiraceae bacterium; assembly: GCA_016715965.1. NCBI lineage: Bacteria > Pseudomonadati > Bacteroidota > Saprospiria > Saprospirales > Saprospiraceae > Saprospiraceae bacterium. The sequence goes on from JADJXG010000001.1 coordinate 3,605,002, forward strand.
AACAGTCAGATACTTACGGGCAAACCTGTATTGTATGTCTGCAATGTCGATGAGGCTTCGGTCCACCAAGGTAACAAGCATACGGAACGTTTTAAAGAATTTGTCGCTCCAGAAAATGCTGAAGTTTTGATCATCTGCGCCGGAATTGAAGCTGAAATCACGGAACTTCCGGAAGAAGACAGGGCAGGTTTTTTTGAAGAAATGGGACTAAAAGAACCCGGCACATATAGCATTACAAGAGCAGCCTATCGCTTATTGGATTTAATCACGTATTTCACGGCCGGTGAAAAAGAAGTCAGAGCTTGGACCATCCGTAAAGGTACGAAAGCTCCTGGAGCAGCAGGTGTTATCCACTCAGATTTTGAAAAAGGGTTTATACGCGCAGAAGTCATCCACTTTCACGATTATATTAATTACAAAACAGAAGCAGCCGCCAAATCTGCGGGCAAAATGGCCACGGAAGGGAAAGAATATGTGGTTCAGGACGGAGATGTGATGCATTTCTTATTCAATGTTTAGATGACCTAATTTCAATCATTAAACCATAGCATAGGTATTCTGAGAAATCTTCATTTTATACACTAAGGACAACATCTAATTATTTTGGAGAAAGAACTTTGTTTCACCCAGAATTGGAAACAGGCATTATCTTGATTGTTAAAATACCAACGAAGGCTTGTAACTACTCGATCAATTTGTCTAAGAACAAGAGCTTATTACATTTTTGAAAATCAATAAAAAGATTTCATCGCCAAGCAAGGAGTCAGATAATTCTTTGCTATTTAATAGAGGACAAATTTGGAGAAGAAAAAAGTATTTAAAAGTATTTTTGTTTGTATTATAATCCCTTTTCAGGATTCACATGAATGGTCCTGTGCTGTAATTTCTAAAGTTATACCTGGTTCCAATCAGGAATTCAAATAACAGAAAAAGAAGATGAACGAATCTCCATTCTAAGTCCTTCTTTTCCCAAAATGGTATTTGGAAAAATTGTGCGGCATTCATCGAGAATAACTTGCAAGTCTTTATACCTGGAAGAATAATGGCCGGTAATCAATTGACCCACTTCAGCCTTTTTGGCAAATTCCGCAGCCTGACGCGCGGTGGTATGGCCAGTTTGATGTGCCTTATCCGCCAAATCATCCAGGTAGGTGGTCTCATGGTACAAAACATCTGTCCCGTGCAATTTTGGAATCAAAGATTCCATATATCGGGTGTCGCTGCAATAGGCATAGGATCTTCTGAATTCTTCTGTAAAAGTTAATTCATCAGCATGGTATACTCGACCTTCTGAATCGCAAACTGATTCTCCAATTATGATCCTTTGGTAATCCTCCAATGCAATCGAAAGTTGGTCTAATTTATCCATATTCAGTCTCCTGATTTGCTTGTGGATTTTTAATTGATAACCCATCGTTGGAATTCTGTGATCCAATGGAAAGGCTTGAATGCTTCTCCATTCCTCATCCATTACAATGCTTGGCTTTTGGTCCAATTCAATAAATTCGATTTCAAAACATGGTTTTACCTGGCTGTGATAAAAAATGTTGTGTAGGTAATCTTTAATGCCACGAGGGCCTGCAATCTTCAAAGGATTTTCACGCTGCAAATGACAAAAGCTAGTAATCAAACCCGGCAATCCGTATACATGATCTCCATGCATATGAGAGATCAGTATCCATCCGATTTTATTCCACTTTACACGATGTGCCCATAGACGATTTTGGCTTGCCTCTCCACAATCAATCAGAAAAAGATCCTCACCCATTCGAATCACTTGGGCACTTGGAAATCTTGAATCGGAAGGAATCGCCGACGAGCTGCCCAAAATCAGCAAGTCAAAAGGAATGCTATTCTTCTTCTCCTTCTGCATTTAGGTCTCTCTCGATATCCTCCATAAAAACATATTCGACGGACTCATCCAAGGTGGGGATGATGGTGAGAATACTGTCTAATTTAGAAATCTCGATCAGTTTACGTACGCCTTCTGAATTCATGTTGCACATGACAAAACTACCATCTTCACTCCACAGGCGATTGGCGGTCAGAATAGAACTCAAACCTGAAGAATCAATGTACTGGACGTCCTTGAGATCCAGGATCAGATTGCGGACTCCTTCGTTTTTTAAGAAAACAAATTCGGATTTGAGGTCAGGTGCAATCAAAGAATTGAGATTGGGTTCTTCTAAAGAAAAAACAGCATACCGGTCCTGCTTGTCTATTTGATACTTCATTGATATTCAATTAATTAATTATGTTTAAATGATTTATTTCCAATATTCTACACATGCAAAAAACAAATATCTGAATTGAAATTAAAAATATTGATTACTTTTGAGGACGCAAATGTAACGAAACTTTGTTTCCGAATCGTCTAGTGAGATGTTATCCATACCAGCGGAACCGAAACAATTCCACGAGCTGGTATGTTTTCAAATCTTCGAAAGAAACAAATTATTCATAAACAAGATTTCCTTTTTCAATGAACAAAAGGTTTTCAGCTAAAGTAAAAAAAGTGTTGGCAAACAGCCGTGAAGAAGCCCTCAAGCTTGGACACGATTACATTGGTACTGAGCACATACTGCTTGGAATGCTCCAGGAATCAGATACCCTGGCCATCCATGTCCTCAAATCTCTAAAGATCAATCTCAGCGAATTGAAGGACCAAATCATCGAAGCCATTCCGGTTCGCAAGGGTGAAGAAACCAGTTTTCAGGTGGGCAATCTTCCCCTAAACAAACAAGCGGAAAAGGTCCTTAAGTTTACCTACCTCGAAGCCAAAAGTACCAGAGAAGAAGAAATTTATCCGGAACACTTGATGCTGAGCATCCTCAAAAATCAGGACAATCTGGCTTCCCATATTCTAAAAGACAACAACATTGATTACGATCTTTATCGTTCTGAATTAGAATACCTGGTCACCCAGGATCACAGCAGCGAAGAAGCTCCAGATATCAGCGCGTCTTCACAAGACCCGGATTCCTTTGAAGAAGAACCACCATCCTCATCTTTTTCAAAAAAGTCCGGTTCCAAATCACAGACGCCTGTATTGGACAATTATGGAAGAGACATCACCAAGCTCGCAGAAGATGGACGTCTTGACCCCATCGTTGGACGGGAAAGAGAGATAGAGCGGGTTTCTCAAATACTCAGCAGACGCAAAAAAAACAATCCGATTTTGATTGGTGAACCCGGTGTTGGTAAAACTGCCATAGTCGAAGGACTTGCACTTCGAATCATGCAAAAGAAAGTGTCGAGGACTTTGTTTAACAAAAGAATTGTGATGCTTGATCTTGCTGCACTGGTGGCTGGAACCAAATACAGGGGACAGTTTGAAGAAAGGATCAAAGCCATTATGGGAGAGCTTGAAAAATCCCGGGATGTCATTCTTTTTATTGATGAAATTCACACCATTATTGGAGCAGGAGGTGCGACAGGTTCATTGGATGCTTCCAATATTTTTAAACCTGCCTTGGCCCGTGGAGAATTGCAATGTATTGGAGCCTCCACGCTGGATGAGTACCGCCAACATATTGAGAAAGACGGAGCTCTCGACAGGAGATTCCAGAAAGTAATGGTTGATCCTCCTTCTGTAGAAGAGGCCTATCAAATCCTTCAAAACATACGACCAAAATACGAAGAATTTCATTCTGTTTCCTATAGCGATGAAGCCATCGATGCCTGTGTTAAATTGAGCGATCGTTATATCACCGATCGATTTTTGCCGGACAAAGCTATTGACGTAATGGATGAAGTTGGAGCCCGTGTCCACTTAAAAAACATACACGTACCGAAGCACATCGAAGAAATTGAGACCCAAATAGATTCGATTCGCGAACAAAAAAATCAAGCAGTAAAAGGGCAACAATATGAAAAAGCAGCCGATTTGAGAGATCTGGAATCTAAACTTCAGAAAAAACTCGAATCTGCTAAGTTTAATTGGGACGAGGAAAGCAAGACAAGAAGGTTTCCGGTGACGGAAGACGACATCGCAGAAGTGGTGGCCATGATGACGGGAATTCCTGTTAAGAAGGTCGCTCAGAGTGAGAGCAAAAAGCTCGTTAATATGGGCGATTCTATTAAAAATTCAATTATTGGCCAGGATGAAGCGGTCACTAAAATTGTTAAGGCAATCCAGAGAAACAGGGTTGGATTAAAAGACCCTAAAAAACCAATCGGTAGCTTTATCTTCCTTGGCCCTACCGGAGTGGGAAAAACAGAAATGGCAAAAGCTTTGGCCAGGTTTATGTTTGACTCGGACGATGCTTTAATCCGGCTTGACATGAGTGAATACATGGAAAAATTTACGGTGTCGAGATTGATTGGAGCACCTCCAGGCTACGTGGGTTACGAAGAAGGTGGTCAATTGACCGAAAAAGTCAGAAGGAAACCCTATTCAGTTGTTCTTTTGGACGAAATTGAAAAAGCCCATCCCGATGTTTACAATATTCTGCTTCAGGTTTTGGACGAGGGACAACTAACAGATGGATTGGGACGCAAAGTGGATTTTAAAAATACGGTCATCATAATGACTTCCAACATTGGAGTAAGACAATTAAAAGATTTTGGTCAGGGTGTTGGTTTTGCCACTAAATCCAGACAGGACAACGCAGAAGAGAACACCAGATCAGTCATTAAAAATGCCCTTAAAAAAACCTTTAGTCCTGAATTCCTCAACAGAATAGACGATGTGCTGATTTTTAATGGGCTTGAAAAAGAGCAAATATTCCAAATTATCCATTTGGTAGTCAACTCTTTGCTAAAGCGCATCGAGCAGATGAAACTAGAATTAAGCATACATCAGGATACCATGGAATTCCTCGCAGAGAAAGGATATGACCCTCAATTTGGGGCTAGACCTTTGCATCGCGCTGTTCAAAAATATCTGGAAGATCCTTTGGCTGAGTATATCCTAAGTGAAAATCCCGAACCAGGCACAAAGTTGAAAGCAGTCATGAACAAAGAAAAAGATTCAGTTCTCATACAGACAGCTTCCAAAACGAGTACGTCCAAAAAATCGCAATCCTGATTTTGGAAAGCTTGTGTACTTTTGTGAGTCAATGATTCTAAATCCCTCAATTTGAATATTAATAGAAAGAAGCCAGGGCCACTGGACATACTAAGAGGCCAATTCCGCGTTAACGATGAAATTAAAAGCCCCACCATCAGATTGGTGGGCGAAGATTTTGACGAAATCTCCCAAATCGCTGGTAAAACCATTGAAGCTGGAGTTTACTCTACCGCCCAAGCAGTCAAATGGGCCTATGACTTGGGGATAGATTTGGTTGAAATTACTGCAAAAGCAGATCCTCCGGTTTGTAAAATCATTGACTTTAACAAGTTTATTTACCTTAAGAAGAAGAAGGAAAAAGAAATTAAAGCCAAAACGGTCAAAGTGGTCATTAAAGAAATCAGATTTGGACCCAATACCGATGACCATGATTTTGAATTTAAGGTCAAACATGCCACCAAGTTTTTGGAAGAGAACTGTAAGGTCAAGGCTTATGTGCAGTTTCGTGGACGGGCGATCGCTTTTAAAGACCGGGGAGAATTAATTTTGCTACGATTTATCAATGAATTGGTCCATTTGGGATCCGCAGAGGAGCTTCCAAGGCTGGAAGGAAAGAGGATGTACGTCATCATTTCTCCCAAAAAGACAAAAAATTAATTTTTTTTACCCGATTTTAGAATAAAGATCTACCTTTGCAGGCTTAAAATAAAAGTCATGCCAAAGGTAAAGACTCATTCAGGTTCGAAGAAAAGATTCAAATTAACCGGAACAGGTAAGGTGAAAAGGGCTCAAGCCAATACTTCACACCGTCTGAGCAGTAAAAGCAAAAAAGCCAAAGGGCGGCACAAGTCAAGTATTGTAGCGCATCCTACAGAACAGAGCCGCATGAGAGTTTTACTTGGAATCTTTTAATTTAAATTATTATAGTTAACCGGTAAGCGGTGGTTAAGCATTCACTTTGGTGAATCCCCCGATTGCCTAAAACCAATTAATATGCCACGTTCAGTCAATTCGGTAGCAGCCAAAGCGAGGAGAAAGAAAATCCTCAAAGCAGCCAGAGGCTATTTTAGCGGAAGGTCCAAAGTTTACACAGTAGCAAAAAATGCTGTGGAACGCGCAATGAAATACGCCTTCATCCACAGAAGGCAGAAAAAACGCGCATTCAGAAGGCTTTGGATCGCCAGAATCAATGCTGCAGTCAGACCTTTCGGTATTAACTACTCCAGGTTTATCGACAAATTAAACAAAAACAATATTATCATTAACAGGAAGGTATTGGCAGATCTCGCTCTGCACAACCCTGAAAGCTTCAAAGCAGTCGTGGATAAAGTCAATTCCTGACAAATCCATCCGAATATTTTGATTTAAAATAGGGTTTCTAACCCAAAATAAGCTATTTCTGTGTGATTCATAGTTTAGATGGATTTGTATTATGACTATCGGATTTTGCTTTTTAACTGCTAAATTTCTTTGATATTTTGTAAGGACGATGTAATCTCATTATTGTCAAATATTTTTTTAATTCGAATATACAACATGTTGAATGAGTAAAGTTTACAGTAAGACATAGTTATGTATAACAGAAGAATTCCATATACTTTTTTGAGCCATTCGATTGTTACAAAGCTGATTATCTGAATAAATTTGACTAAATTTACATCAAATTTGAAAATCATGAGGATGTTTTTCGCACTTGCTTTGCTCTCATTTTTTAACCAAAATCAAGCAGTCGCAGGTTCTCACTCCCCCACACCTCAAACATTGATCGTTGAATGTCCGGATGAGATTTACCTGCAAGAAGGTCAGGCCTTTGACACATCTGTCACAGGAGCGCCAAAGGTGATTTCCAACAATGGAGGTGCTGTTAATATTACCTGGATTGAATTTTTTGCGCCAGGTAATTGCTCCAATATGCACGACATTGTTACCCGGAATTTTACCATAAGAAATGCCCTTGGAGAACTGGAACGGTGTTCTCAAAGAATCTATTTAAGGCACCATAGACCTGACAATATTCATATTCCTTTTGATACCACCGTATCCCACCCAAGGGATATTTCATTTTCAGAGGCTGTACTTGGAGCAAAGCTTCCGTTTCGCATGATCAGTTTTACCTATACTGACTCAAAAATCTCCAACGGTTGTAACTCGCCTGTAAGAATCAGAAGAGAGTGGAGGTTCACAGATTTGTGTTCGGGACAAGTCACACAGAAAATTAGTTTCATCAATGTTCTCAATTATCAAAATAGTTTTGAGCACAACCGAATTACGGAAGATGCCATTTGTGAGCAGGAAGGATTTATTGAAATTATTCCCAAAGGTGAATTCGGTCCATATAAATATCGTTGGAACACCAATGACTCTACTCCTGTATTGGTTAATCTTTTTCCTGGAATTTACAGTGCTGTAATCACCGATAAATTCGGTTGCAATCAACTTCAAAATGTAGGACTTCAATCGATGTCAGACAAAGCAGATGTAGGTGGTAGAATTGTCACTCAAAATGATTATAGAGTTTATCCTGACAGTATATATTTTGGATTGCCAAATAACATCACGAAGGTTTGTCTCTCGCCCAATGGAGGTTTACACTATGGCATGACTCTTAAAGAGCGGAAAAGTGGATTCATGGAATACCGCTTGGTTAAAAGATCAGAACCCATTGAAGGTATTTCGTCTCGTGATATAATCTATATTCAAAGACACATCCTCAGTATTGAAAAATTTGTAGATACCCTAAAATATTTTGCCGCAGATGTCAACAACAATAAAAATGTGACGGCATCTGATATAACAGAATTGCGTAGAATAATCCTGGGTATTAAAGACAATTTTACAGAAGTCCTACCTTGGTATTTTTTAGTTCATAATTGGAAGCAAGTTATTGCACCCCATCAGAGTTTTCAATCTATTTTATTTAATGGTCTTCAGATTATTAATTTTCCAAGGACCAATGCAGATATTTTGGCAATTAAAATGGGCGATATTGATCTGAGTTATAGAAGACAACTGGTGGGTGATCGGATGGAATCAAGAGCAAAGAATCTCGATGTTTTTCTGATGGTGCAGCAAAAAAGAACTGAGCCAGGAGAAATTCTGGAAATTCCAGTTTTTCTGAAGGGACAAAAAGGTATAACCGGGTATCAGTTTTCTCTAAATGTATGCGGCGATGCAACACTTTTGGACGTTGAGTCTTTGCAATTATCTGAGGAAAATTATCATTGGGATGATCAGGGCCTGAATGTTAGCTATACCGATGCATTGGGATTGAACTGGGATGAAAACAAACCCATCCTCTTATTAAAGATAAAATCTGGAAGCCTACAGGCTTTGCTGTCCAATCAGCTTTGTCTAGATGGCAGACTTCAACCTGAATTCTACGACAAAGAAATTGATATCCATTCTTTGGAAATATTGTTTGAAAGAGCCAATCCTGATGAAAGGCAATTTGGGATAATGCCAAATCCGGCAGCTGATTGGTTTTGGATTACAACCGATTCCCACCTGCCATTTCAATATGAAATCATCAATACCCAAGGACAAATTATTATGAGCGGCACAATCAATGGCTCTGAGCAAATTGAAAGCAATTTATTTACCAATGGAATTTATTCGATCCGATTCTTCCAATCAGCATCTTTGGTAGGATCTAAACGGATTTTGATTCACAAATAATGGACTATTGAGAATAATCTTCAATCCATTGGTTGATTCTTTCACAGGCGTTTTTCAAATCGATATGATCAATGTTCAATGGCGGTGCAATACGAATTGCCTGAGGTCTAAATAGAAAACTATCTATTAAAATATAATTGGTTTTTGCAATTTCTATAATTTGCTTGACCATTTCTTCATTTGCCAATTCAATTGCAGCGAACAATCCAATCAATCGTTTCGCTGAGATTTTTTTAGATTGAAAACAATTATGAATGATTGCAGATTTTTCAGGAATTCTGGCAATAATTTCTTCATCCAACATAGCTTTTAAATGCGCGAAACCGGCTGCACAAGAAAGTGGGTTGCCGCCAAAAGTGGTAATGTATCCAAGTGCCGGAGAATGAGCAAATGAAAATATAATTTTCTGATTGCTAATTAGCGCTGACAAAGGCAAGCCTCCCCCAATCGCTTTCCCCAGTAATAGTATGTCAGGAACAACATTCGTAGATTGAAATGCAAACATTTTACCTGTTCTTCCAAATCCCGTTTGAATCTCGTCAAATGCCAACAAAGCACCATAGTCATCGCATCTTGCACGAAGCTTTGACAAGAACCCAAGATCCAATTGAACAACTCCAGCTTCTGCCTGAATGGGTTCTAAAAGCACCAGAGCGGTCTTCTCATTTATTTTATTTAGTCCTTCCAGATGATTTGCTTCCATGAAATGTACTCCTGGCAATAAGGGTAAGAAGTGAGATTTATGGGGAAAATCAGAACGAAGGGATTCTGCAGCCAATGTGCTCCCATGGTAGGCTTTTGTCAAAACGACAACTTCAGTTCGTGAAGTATATGTTCTTGCCAACTTGATGGCTGCATCCACAGCTTCACTGCCAGTACTTAAAAAATAAACCTGGCCAAGGCTGGAAGGCAAAGTACTTCTCAACAAAGCAGCCAAAGCATTTTGTGGCGTTTGGGCATGTTCTCCATAAACATTGGTGTGTAAATAAGCAGTGGATTGTTGATGAATGGCGTCAAGAATAGCAGGGTGTCCGTGACCCATGTTGCTGACCCCAAAGCCGGAAATTAAATCAAGATAAGCATGGCCAGTATTGTCATACAACCAGGATCCTTTGGATTTACAGACTTTAAATCCCAGGGAGGTCAAACTTGTTTGGCCGATCAATTCAAAAAATTTAGCCCTTTGAGACATACTTATAATTGGTGCAAAGCTCAAAAAATAAAACAAAATTTAAAGGTAAACCATAATCTTTGTGTCAAATAAACTGTTTCATATTCTTAAATTTAGTTTTCATGATTCGCACAGTCTACTTTCTTGCCTTTTTAGCAGGTATCATGGCACCTGCAAGCTTAAAATTACAAGCCCAAGGCATCCAATTTTTTCAAGGCAGCTTTCAGGAGGCTTTAGACAAAGCACAGGTTGAAGGTAAACTGGTCTTTATGGACGCTTACACCACCTGGTGCGGACCTTGCCGCAGAATGGCAGCGAATACATTTCCTGATCCCATGGTAGGTGATTACTACAATGAGAATTTCATTAATTTAAAGGTGGACATGGAAAAAGGTGAAGGAAGGGATTTATCCATTCGTTATGCCATTAATTCCTACCCCACCCTATTGTATATTGACGGTCAAGGAAAAATAGTGCACAGAGTTTCCGGTGCCAGAGGCCCCGAAGCCTTCATTGACTTAGGTAAAGAAGCCTTGAAAAAAAATGACAAATCAGGAGACTACGCCAAATTATACAACGAAGGCAACAGAGACCCAAAAACTGTACTCGCCTATATTAAATCTTTAAATAATGCCGGTAAACCTAGTCTCAAAATTGCAAACGAATACCTCTCCACTCAAACTTCATTGAGCACTCCTGAAAATCTTGAGATTATCATTGAATCAGCAACTGAAGCAGATTCCAGGATTTTTGATTTACTCATTGAACATAAAAAAGAAATCACCCAATTAAAAAGTCAGGAAGTTTTTGATGCCAGGGTGTATCAAGCTTGCCATAAAACCTTTTCCAAAGCTTTGGAATATCGGAATGAAACATTGCTGAAAGAAGCCCAAATCAAGATTAAAAACCATTCTTCAAAAGCCACTGAGTTTGTATTTCAAACGAATATGGAGTATTATGGTAAAACCGGCGATCCAGATCGATATTTGACAGCTGCCAAAGCTTATGTTAAAAAATCTGCAAAAAATGATGCAAACAAATTAACCCGGACGGTTGAGCAGTCATTGGGATATTTCAGAACCAATAAAAATGTCACTGAATTTGCGGAGTCAGTTGCAAAAAAAGCTGCCACCAATGGTGGTCTTACCAAACAATACCTAATGTATGCCAATGTTCTCAAATTAAACGGTAAACACAAAGAAGCTCTGGACATTTGTAGGAAAGGAAAAGAACTGGCAAAAGAGAAAAATGAGCCTAGCTTTCATTTTGATCAATTGGAGATGGAAATCGAAAAGCTGAAAGGCTAGTTAATCAACCACCGGAGCAAATAGAATTATACGGTCTTCCGGATCAGAGGAAATTAATTTTACTTTTATCTTATCTCCCATTTTCCAGGATTGGTCAGACATATCCGAACTTGCAGAGAGTCTGTTCTTGCTGACGGATATACTATCCTCGAAAGTATCCATTGCTAGTGAGCCTTCACAAAGATTATCGATCAGCTGTACATAAAATCCTCTGTCATTCATTCCTGTAATTCGTCCTTCGAAAATCTCTCCAACATGCGATTGCATGTACAATGCCTGAAAATATCTGACGGATTCTCTTTCCGCTTCCATGGCTTTGCGCTCCTGAGAAGAGATATATCTGCATTGGGCTTCAATCATCTCAGGCCTATACCTCTTTTCCTGATGGAGGTTGTCAAATAAAATTCTATGAACCACAAGGTCTGCGTACCTTCTGATGGGAGAAGTAAAATGGGTATAATATTCAAATGCCAAACCATAGTGTCCAATATTTTCTGGATTATATTCTGCTTTAGCCATGGTGCGTATGGCCAATGGCAATAATATTTTCAGACTTTCATCCTCTTTAACTTTCTCATTTAATAAGTTCAAAGATTTGGAAATTTTTTTTGGGTTGGAAAGATCCAGTTTGACCCCCATTTCTTGCGCAAAAAACTGAAATTCTTCTAATTTCATTGGATCTGGAAGATCATGAATGCGGTAAATAAAAGGTATAGGGAAGGTTTTGTTTTTTAAAGAGACGAATTTAGCTACATATTGGTTGGCCAAAAGCATTAATTCTTCAATTAGCATGTGTGCGTCAAAGCGGTCTTTGACATATAATTCTACTGGAAGTCCCTGATCGTTTAGTTTAAATCTCACTTCAGGAGACTCAAAATCAATCGAACCATTTTTCATTCTTTCTTTTCTCAGCAATTTTGTGATTCGATTGATCAAATGAAGGTGGTCTTCCAATTCATGAAACTTACCTTCAAGGATTGCCTGCACATCTTCATAAGCAAATCTTTGACGACTGTGGATGATCGTTTTACCAATCCAGTGCTTCTTTAATTTATTTTCTTCATCGAAAGTAAAAATCACCGAAAAAGTGTACTTGTCTTCATGTGGTCTGAGAGAACACAGATGATTAGACAATCTTTCGGGTAACATTGGCAATACCCTGTCCACCAAATACACTGAATTTCCGCGCCTAAGTGCTTCCTTGTCCAAAGCACTATCCGGCAGTACATAATGACTCACATCAGCAATATGCACTCCTATTTCCAGGTTTCCATCTTTATCTCTATGAATAGAAATAGCATCATCAAAATCTTTGGCATCAATTGGATCGATGGTAAAACAAATTTCAGATCGCAAATCCAAACGCAAAGGATCGGTGGATACTTTGCCAGAAATCTGATTTGCTTCTTCCAAAACAGCTTGAGGAAACTCCAAAGGAAAACCTGATTCAGCTAAAATGGATTGCATCTCAAGATCCAAACTCCTTTCCTGTCCGAAATTTCTAACAACTTTTGCCCACATCCGATCTCCCGGCTTTTCCTTCCACTTGGTAATCTCAATGACCACCCTATCAAAGTCCAACAGTTTAGCTGCTTCTTCCTTCGGTAAATATACCTCCATTACATGATGGTGGGATTCAACAAGTACCACAGAGTGATTTTTATGGGCTCTGTAAACACCAACAAACTGAGTGGTAGATCGCTGTAATATTTTTACAATGACACCTTCGGGCTTGTTCATGTATAACCTGATGATTTTCACCTGGACATAATCACCGTCCTGTGCGCCCATCATATTCTTTGGAGCTACAAAAATGTCTCTTGACAGACCTTTCACGAGCACATATCCAAATCCAGCCTTTGCCATATCCAAAGTGCCTTCATACAGTTCTTCCTTGTTCTTTTTCGGTTGAACAGCCAAGCCTATGTAGATCCATTTTCCAGGAGATGTCTTGGAAATCAACTTTTTTCGCTCCATTGTCTCTAGAATTTCGAGCATTGGACCGAGTTTCTGTAAATTTAGCTTTCGCTTAAGTGCTGATATTCCAAAGGATTTGTCCGGGTGCTCGGCAAAAATTCTGAGCAACTTATTGGGACTTAAAAGACTTTCTGTCCTCTTGTGATTCTTCTTCTTTTTCATTAATCCAGTAATTAACAATTTTATTATCAAAGAGTTGAGCCAATAAACAGGCAGGGTAAAACGAATACGAGCCACCCGCACCAACACATTATATTCAATCAATGAACAAAGCTGACCATCAAATCAAGCTAGTGTTAAAAAAAACCTATGATTTTGATTTTGATCTTTCGTGAAATGGAAGCATTATATTTTCGCAATGTAAACCCGTTTGCCCAAAGTATTCAAAATAGAAAAAGCTTTTCAAAATCAAAAAAAGAATGAGTGCTTTTCTTAACTCCATATACCAACATCCTTTATTGGACCATTTTCATCAGGAATTGATTTCAAATTGTCACAAACATATTTTATTTCAAAAAGGAGAACATTTGTTAAAGCAAAACGATATCTCAAGCGAGTACTACTGTATCGAAAGTGGTTTGGTACAATGTTATGTAATTGGCCAAGAAAATAAAGAAATAACCACAGGTTTTTACGGTTCTGGTTCAATTGCTATAGAATCTTCCTCTTTGTTTCTCCGAACTCCAACAAAGGAAAACATGAAGGCTTTAACAGATCTTGTTTGTTGGAGAATCAGTTTAAGAGATTTTCAAACCCTTTACAATCAAATTGAAGGATTTAGAGAATGGGGTCGTTTGTGGATGTCTTCCCAATTGTTTGAATTGAAAAGCAGGAGTTTATCCATGATTACGGATACTGCCAGAAATCGGTATATAAATTTTATTGAAAAAAACCATGAAATTCTGCGGATTGCTCCTTTAAAATGCATTGCTTCCTATCTTGGTATAACGGATACTTCATTAAGTAGAATTCGAAAAGAACTGATGGGAAAGTAATTTCTTGCCCTAGGGCAAGAACATCGTGAAATCAGAATCTATACCTTTGCTAAAATTTTTATTATGAATAATCCAGTAAGTTGGTTTGAAATTGGCTGTGTAGATTTGGAGAGGGCAAAAGCTTTTTATACAAAAGTCTTTAATGCTGCATTTGAATATGTTCCAATGCCGGATTCCCCTATGTATATGTTTCCCGGAAACCCGGAAAGTGCAGGGGCTATGGGTGCCCTTGTGCAATCTGAAAGCAACAAGCCCTCCTCTGAAGGCACCATTATTTATTTTGGCTCAGAAGATGTTGCAGTGGAAGCAAGTCGTGTTGATGAGTCAGGTGGCAAACTGCTCTTCCCAAAGACTTCAATTGGCGAGTTTGGCTTTATTGCTCAATTTATAGATACTGAAGGAAACCGTATAGGATTGCATTCAAACCAGTAAGAGTGAATTAATGTAGAAATAGTTTTTCTATAAGGATCACCACATTGAAAGCCATTGGTTTAATTTTGATTGATAACATCTCGAATCTTTAAGTAGCTGAATCCAAAATAATTCAACAAATCTACTTCATTCACCCGAATAGATTTTTTACTTCTACATTCAAAAGCCATTTACAAAAATAAGACCAATCCCAATTGTGATTGGCTTATAGAAGAAAATTTGATAAGCACTGTTTTTCATTATTCGATGAAATGTGCACATTCGTAGAAGTTGAAATTTGCATTAAAAGTTCGGTGATCCAATCAAATACTCATAATAAATAACCAGAGGACTTAGACCCCTTGCATGATTTAAAATTTTCAGTTAAAAAAGCTGAAAAAAAATATTTAAAAAAGCCCTTCAATTTATGAAGAGCTTCAATTTTAGCGGACCGGACGGGACTCGAACCCGTCTCCAAGTAAACTTGGGGATGACAGGGCTTAAATTAAGCCATTATTCAATTCATTTTTTATGCTCAAGATCAGTTCTTCAATTTGTGCTCTGCTATACTTTTTTAGTGCTCGCTCTCTAATCAAAGCTTCTTTCTTCGTTGGGTAACTTTGGATGTAGATCAGTTTCCATGGAATTTTTAACATGGTATATCGGGTTTTTCCCCCGTTATGTTGTTCTAATCTATTTATCGGATGTTGTGAGTATCCCTTGTAGTAAGTACCATCTGCTTTGCTTTCAATAATATAGACATAATGTTTCATATTTTCAAAAAAAAACCCTTCAATTTATGAAGAGCTTCAATTTTAGCGGACCGGACGGGACTCGAACCCGTCCCCAAGTAAACTTGGGGATGACAGGGCTTAAATTAAGCCATTATTCAATTCATTTTTTATGCTCAAGATCAGTTCTTCAATTTGTGCTCTGCTATACTTTTTTAGTGCTCGCTCTCTAATCAAAGCTTCTTTCTTAGTTGGGTAACTTTGGATGTAGATCAGTTTCCATGGAATTTTTAACATGGTATATCGGGTTTTTCCCCCGTTATGTTGTTCTAATCTATTTATCGGATGTTGTGAGTATCCCTTATAGTAAGTACCATCTACTTCGCTTTCAATAATATAGACATAATGCTTCATCTTTTCAAAAAAAAAAGCCCTTCAATTTATGAAGAGCTTCAATTTTAGCGGACCGGACGGGACTCGAACCCGTCCCCAAGTAAACTTGGGGATGACAGGGCTTAAATTAAGCCATTATTCAATTCATTTTTTATGCTCAAGATCAGTTCTTCAATTTGTGCTCTGCTATACTTTTTAGTGCTCGCTCTCTAATCAAAGCTTCTTTCTTCGTTGGGTAACTTTGGATGTAGATCAGTTTCCATGGAATTTTTAACATGGTATATCGGGTTTTTCCCCCGTTATGTTGTTCTAATCTGTTTATCGGATGTTGTGAGTATCCCTTGTAGTAAGTACCATCTACTTCGCTTTCAATAATATAGACATAATGCTTCATCTTTTCAAAAAAAAAGCCCTTCAATTTATGAAGAGCTTCAATTTTAGCGGACCGGACGGGACTCGAACCCGCGACCTCCGCCGTGACAGGGCGGCATACTAACCAACTGTACTACCGATCCATTATTTTTTCTTAAATCACTCTTTTGTGATTTGTTTCTGTTTTCTATTTCTGGACTCGAACCCGTCCCCAAGTTCACTTGGGGATGACAGGGCGGCATACTAACCAACTGTACTACCGATCCATTATTTTTCTTAAATCACTCTTTTGTGATTTGTTTCTGTTTTCTATTTCTGGACTCGAACCCGTCCCCAAGTTCACTTGGGGATGACAGGGCGGCATACTAACCAACTGTACTACCGATCCATTATTTTTTCTTAAATCACTCTTTTGTGATTTGTTTCTGTTTTCTATTTCTGGACTCGAACCCGTCCCCAAGTTCACTTGGGGATGACAGGGAGGCATACTAACCAACTGTACTACCGATCCATTATTTTTTTTAAATCACTCTTTTGTGATTTGTTTCTGTTTTCTATTTCTGGACTCGAACCCGTCCCCAAGTTCACTTGGGGATGACAGGGCGGCATACTAACCAACTGTACTACCGATCCATTATTTTTTCTTAAATCACTCTTTTGTGATTTGTTTCTGTTTTCTATTTCTGGACTCGAACCCGTCCCCAAGTTCACTTGGGGATGACAGGGCGGCATACTAACCAACTGTACTACCGATCCATTATTTTTTTTAAATCACTCTTTTGTGATTTGTTTCTGTTTTCTATTTCTGGACTCGAACCCGTCCCCAAGTTCACTTGGGGATGACAGGGCGGCATACTAACCAACTGTACTACCGATCCATTATTTTTTCTTAAATCACTCTTTTGTGATTTGTTTCTGTTTTCTATTTTGGACCGGACCCCCCCCGGGGGGGGAGGGGCGGCAAACAAACCAACTGTACTACCGTCCGATCCATTATTTTTTCTTAAATCACTCTTTTGTGATTTGTTTCTGTTTTCTATTTCTGGACTCGAACCCGTCCCCAAGTTCACTTGGGGATGACAGGGCGGCATACTAACCAACTGTACTACCGATCCATTATTTTTTCTTAAATCACTCTTTTGTGATTTGTTTCTGTTTTCTATTTCTGGACTCGAACCCGTCCCCAAGTTCACTTGGGGATGACAGGGCGGCATACTAACCAACTGTACTACCGATCCATTATTTTTTCTTAAATCACTCTTTTGTGATTTGTTTCTGTTTTCTATTTCTGGACTCGAACCCGTCCCCAAGTTCACTTGGGGATGACAGGGCGGCATACTAACCAACTGTACTACCGATCCATTATTTTTTCTTAAATCACTCTTTTGTGATTTGTTTCTGTTTTCTATTTCTGGACTCGAACCCGTCCCCAAGTTCACTTGGGGATGACAGGGCGCACTAACCAACTGTACTACCGATCCATTATTTTTCTTAAATCACTCTTTTGTGATTTGTTTCTGTTTTCTATTTCTGGACTCGAACCCGTCCCCAAGTTCACTTGGGGATGACAGGGCGGCACACCAACTGTACTACCGATCCTATTTTTCTTAAATCACTCTTTGTGATTTGCGTTGTTTCTTTTTCGACTGGGGACAGGGCGGCATACTAACCAACTGTACTACCGATCCATTATTTTTTCTTAAATCACTCTTTTGTGATTTGTTTCTATTTTTCGAACCCGTCCCCAAGTTCACTTGGGGATGAAGGGCGGCATACTAACCAACTGTACTACCGATCCATTATTTTTTCTTAAATCACTCTTTTGTGATTTGTTTCTATTTTCTATTTCTGGACTCGAACCCGTCCCCAAGTTCACTTGGGGATGACAGGGCGGCATACTAACCAACTGTACTACCGATTCATTATTTTTTCTTAAATCACTCTTCTGTGATTTGTTTCTGTTTTCTATTTCTGGACTCGAACCCGTCCCCAAATTCACTTGGGGATGACAGGGTGGCATACTAACCAACTGTACTACCGATCCATTATTTTTTCTTAAATCACTCTTCTGTGATTTGTTTCTGTTTTCTATTTCTGGACTCGAACCCGTCCCCAAGTTCACTTGGGGATGACAGGGCGGCAAACTACTCAGTTGACTGACAGTCCTGGATCTACCAAACGTCAAATGAAACGCAAAAGTAGGATATTTTTAAATTAAGTAGTGTAAATTTTAAAAAAAATTGAATTTACCCATTGAACTGACAAAGTTGTAATTTCGCTATTCATTATTTGCGAAAGCATTGGTCAAATAAAAGTTAAATTCTTGGTTTTATGATATTTATGGAATTTGAAAAACCTTTGGAGATCCTTTATGGTCAATTGGATCAGATTAAAAAAATTGCGGAAGAGGGCTCAATAGATATGTCAGATCAAATTGCTGAACTTGAAAATAGAATAAAAACCAAGCGGAAAGAAATATATTCAAATTTAACCGGATGGCAAAAAGTACAGCTTTCTCGCCATCCTGAGAGACCCTACACACTTTACTACATATCCCAAATTTGTAAAAAATTCACCGAATTACACGGTGACAGGCAGATTAAAGATGACAAGGCCATCGTAGGTGGAATTGGCCAAATTGAAAATCAGTCCTTTGTCATTATAGGGCATCAAAAAGGCACCTCTACGAAGCAAAGGAGTTTTCGCAATTTTGGTATGGCAAATCCCGAAGGCTATCGCAAAGCTCTACGGCTTATGAAACTGGCTGAAAAATTTAATTTTCCAGTAATTACATTTATTGATACACCAGGTGCTTATCCCGGCATTGAAGCTGAAGAACGAGGTCAAGCTGAAGCCATTGCCCGCAATTTATACGAAATGGCGCAATTGAAGGTACCGATAATATGCTATATTATAGGAGAAGGAGCTTCAGGAGGTGCGTTGGGAATTGGAGTTGGAGATCGCGTCTTTATGTTAGAAAATACCTGGTATTCTGTCATTTCTCCTGAGTCCTGTTCCTCGATACTTTGGAGAAGTTGGGAGTATAAAGAAAAAGCGGCAGAAGCACTTAAATTAACCGCCGAGCACATGTTATCATTTAATTTAATTGATGGTATTGTAAAAGAACCTTTGGGTGGTGCTCACTCTGACCCAGAACAAATGGCCAAAAATCTAAAAAAGCACATCAAATCTACTTTGGATGAGTTGATCCAATTAAAGACGGAGGATTTGATTCATAAAAGAATTGAAAAATATGTTCACATGGGTAAATTTATAGAGAATGAGACTGGAACAGAAACTGAAAACGTTTCATGATGCCTGACTATAGTTATTTAAGAGGAACGGGTGTGGCATTGATAACTCCTTTCAATTTGGATGGCTCTATTGATTTTTTGTCACTGGAAAAAATCATTGAACATTGCCTACAAGGAGGAGTTGAGACTTTGGTCAGTATGGGAACTACCGGAGAAAGTGTAACGCTTACTCCGACTGAAAAATCTGAAGTAATTAGGTTTACCATCCGACAAAACAAGGGAAGGGCGAAAATTATGGTTGGCGTTGGTGGGAACAATACAGCAGAGTTGGTCAAAGAACTTAAAGAACTTGACCCTAGTGGCATTGATGCTATTTTATCCAGTAGTCCAGCCTATAATAAGCCAAGCCAGGAAGGTATTTATCAACATTACATGAGTCTGGAAAATGCCAGTTCTTTGCCAATTATTATTTACAATGTACCAGGTCGTACTTCTTCCAATATTACAGCAGAAACCTGTCTTCGGCTTGCCCACCAATCGGATAAATTTGCAGGAGTCAAAGAAGCATCAGGTGATTTGGCACAAGCCACCAAAATTATCAAAGATAAACCAGGGCATTTTTTAGTATTATCGGGCGATGATCCATTGGCACTTGCCCTTATGGGTCTTGGCGGGGATGGTGTTATTTCCGTTATTGCAAATGCATATCCAGAATTTTCTCAAATAATTCGGGAAGCTCTCAGTGGAAATTTTAATACAGCAAGAATTCTAAACCACCGTTTATTTGATATCCACAAATGGTTATATGTTGATGGAAATCCTTCAGGCATTAAAGCGGCGTGTCATTTAAAAGGGCTCTGTGAGAATAAACTTAGACTGCCACTAGTTCCTATGTCAGAACAAAATTTTATTAAATTGAAAGAAGAAATGCAAAGGGTTTATAACAACAACTAAGCTTTCTACCTTCAATTTTTGTTGCTTCTTTTTATTATTCACTCAACATAATTTGACTTGTAAGTTTAAAAGAATATTGCAAAACCAATAAATCATTCAGAGATCCTTATTCCTCTTTTTCTTCATCGATTTCTCCGAGGATTTTCTTTGATGGAAATCTAGCTTCTGTTGATAGCATAAGCCCTTTCGTAAAATTTTGATCTGACTCAAATCCGTACGCATGTATTACTTCCTGATCGCGGGATAGCCTTACAAATTTATAAGTATATACTTTCCTTGCGCGTTCATCCCAGACCAATTCTGAAGTTTCAAGTTTTTCACCTTTTGGATTGTCCAAAACGACATTTTCAGAAAGGTAGGTTTTTCCTTCTTCGGGTACACGTATGGCATATTTAGAATGTAGTATATTGGTTATTTCACCATTGGAATAGAAAATGGCTTTCATTCCATTCGGAAATTCATCCTTGCTTGCACCTTGTTTATAATGTCTGATCATAACTGGTGCTATTACCCTTAAGATTAATTTACCAGTATCCGTGTATATTAATTCAACTTCTGTGAGATATTCCTTATCCAATAGTTCTACAGCTTCTTGATCAGACATCTCTTTGGAAGATTCTCGACAAGAAAAGCATATTAAAATTAAAAAGAATTGAAAATAGATCCGAATCATCGAATTACGGTGATGTCTCCAGAAAAATCTACTACCACATCATCTATAAATCTGGCTTTAACAAGCCAGGCATAAACACCCGGCAAGGCAAACTGAGCACCGATTTTGCCATCCCAAAGTTTGAAATGTTCACCGGAAGGAATATTTTCTCTTTTATAAACCCTGCCACCCCAACGATCATATACTTCCACTAAATCAAATCCTGCCAAACCTTGATCCATGGTACTAGAAAAAAAATCATTGATGTTGTCTCCGTTCACTGAAATGACATTTGGAAAATACAGGGGATATGGTTTATTTACTTTGATAAAAACAGAATCAATGCCAACACAACCGTTCAGATCAGTGGCTGTCACTTTTACATAACCATCCTTTAGTGGAACAAAATCAATGGATTGACAGTCTGTGCAATTTTGAGGAATTCCTTCCCACGTATAGGTGTATAAATTAGTGGGATTGACTTGAGCGGTTAATTGCACCATGTCCCCTAAAGTAATATTAAAGTCGGGACCCAAGTCTACTACTACTGGAGGTGGTTCGTCAATAAACACATTGACCCAGGTTTCACATCCTTTGGCATCCTGAATAAAAATTCTGTAAGGACCTGCTGCCAGTTGTGCAAGTTCTTTGATCGGGTAATAATTTATACCATCAATACTAAATTGATAAAACCTTTCCTGGGTTTCCTGATCGATGTATGGAGAACCCATTTGGCCACTAAATACTATTTTTCCATTTTTATCTCCAAAGCATTTCACATGAATCACACTATCAATCAGCAACCTTAAAGTAGGCAGATCTTCACAACAGGGCAAAACATCAATTCTTCTGACTTCGGTTAATTTACATCCTGTGTTGGTCTCCAATGTCAGTGTAATGAATTTTTCCCCAAATGAATAATAATTGACGGTATGCGGTCCCACCCCAGAGGCGGTTTGAGGCAAAGCGTCTAATCCAAAATTCCATTCCCTGACTCTGATTCCTCCGCTATAACTGGTAGAATCAACGGCAAAAAAATCGGTATCACATTTGAGACCCTCCGTAGGGAAAACAACAAAATTTGGATCCGGGCCATCAAAATCGCAATTACCCCAGTCCATGCTAAATCCTACACCTGTATTTGAGAAATTATTGATGACCAAAGCGTACGCCTTACCTGCTTGCATTGGTAAAAATTGACAAAACCCATCTTCTCCTGCATTGCAGTTAAAATTTTCAGTGATATCGGTAGAAGTCAAATTAAGACCAGTACTACCTGTGGCGCCAGTGCAGGGAGGTGCAGTCGCATTGCACCGCTGGATTATTTTTCCGGAACAATTGTGAACACCATTGGGTAATTCGTACACCGCAAAGTCAATGTCATCGCTAGGATTGAGAGGAGTGATTGTAAAAGTCAGATTGCAATCCGTTTTGGAAATCCATGTATACCAAGTTGATTGGGATTCTGAAGAATTTGAACCCCCTCCTTCTCCAAGACAAGAGTCATTGGCCTCGTTACGGTCTTGACCAGCGCCGCTAAAGGATTGATTGACAAATGGATTGTTATTACACAAAACTGTTGCATTTCTACAATCTTGTTCTGCCTTAGCAGGAGGGAAAAAGTTATTGATACATATTTGAAAAGTTCCTGTAGAGCCACCCATACCAGCCACGCGGACCAGATAATCCCTGCCTACAATCAAACCAGCCTCATACATAGACAAAACACCTGAGTTACTCAAGCCGCAATTGACTTCTTGTAAGGTTCCACCACAAACACCTGTATAGATAGCAGCCATCATTCGAGGCAAAGTACCTCCTGAATTCCCCGCAGGATTGGCTCCAATAATGGTAAATGCAACATCCGATGCGAAAGCGCGAAAACTGAACCAAACGTCAGGTGCAACTCCTGACCAGCATGTGGCCGCGCCATATCCGGATGGAGTGGCGCCCACCACCGTAAATTCACCAATATTGCTGCAATACTTTGTAATGTCAGAAAGCCTTACAGGCCCATTGCAATCATCGTTGGCTGGTTGTCCAATAATCGCCTGAATGGCAAGCATGTATGTTAAAATAAAAAATAATTTCCTCATTTGTTAGTCGTTGGTCTTTCTGATGACGACATAAGTAACAAAAAAGTGCTACTTTGTATTAAAATTAACGCTAAATTAGCACAAATCGATATATCTTTAGAAGATCCCAGGATATTCCCCATGAAATATAGTACTTTCGATTAATTTTGCCTGAAAATCAGGCTCAGTTTGTTTACCATTCCAAACTTATTGACAGCTTTAAACTTGTTTTTGGGAGCAATCCATTGTGTATTTTTAGCTCAAGGAATCTGGGATTATACCTTTTTACTTTTGGGATTGTGCTTGCTTGCAGATCTATTGGATGGATTAGTTGCCAGAACCTTAAATCAAAACTCAGCCTTAGGAATCCAATTGGATTCTCTGGCAGATGTGGTTTCCTTTGGATTGGTGGCAGGAATAATGAGCTATCAACTTTTGTTATCTCATGATATACCTGGTCTCGCATACCTTGGATTTGTATTAACTTTGGGCGCCGCATTCAGACTGGCCAGATTTAACCTCTCCACACATCTGAATTCAAAGCACTTTGACGGCTTACCCGTACCTGCGATGGCTGTTTTTTTTGCTGGATTAAACCCTTTGGCAAATAGCAACAACTCTTTCAATTATTACAGTTACCTTGGCCCTATTCCAATGGTAATTCTGATCTTGGTTCTGACAGGCTGGATGATTTCTAAATTTCCAGTGATCAAAGTTGAACCTAAACCGCAATGGGTAAAAAATTATCCACTTCTTTGTTTTGTCATTCTGGGCTGTTTTTTATTTGTAATAATGGGATATGCTATTTTTATGTCGGTTGCCATCATTTTTTATTCCTTATATAGTCTATTTAAATTAAATCAAGTTGCTCAAAAATCTTTATGAAAAAATTTCAAATACACATTGACATCATGCCCCACAAAGAATTGTTGGATCCTCAGGGAAAGACGGTTACCCTCAATATATCTCACATGGATATACAAGGAGTGGAGGATGTTAGAATTGGAAAACACATTCAAATGACTGTCAATGCATCAGATGAGGCGTCAGCATCTCAAATTGCAGAGAATTCCTGCAAGAAATTATTGGCCAATTTGATCACTGAAACTTATAGTTACCAAATCACAGAGATTTAACTTTGCTCTATCTTGTTCCTACTCCAATCGGTCATAAGGGTGATATCACCTTCCGCGCAATTGAAGTGCTTCAATCCTGTGATTTGATTCTGGCTGAAGATACAAGGGTAAGTAAACCCTTTTTAAAATCTCTTGGAATCGAAAAAGAGATCAGGAGTTTTCACAGCTATAACGAACACAGGATACAACAAAATATTATCGAATTTTTGAAATCCGGAAAAACAGCAGCTTTGATTTCTGATGCGGGTACTCCAGGTATTTCAGATCCAGCCTTTCTGCTTGTTCGTGCATGTCGCGAGGTGGATATTAAAGTTTGTGCATTGCCCGGTCCAACAGCGTTTGTGCCTGCATTGGTTGCATCGGGTTTGCCCACAGATAAATTTTTTTTTCAGGGTTTTTTACCTCAAAAGAAAGGCCGTCAATCACAATTGAATTGGTTGACCAGCCTCCCCTGTACAATTATTCTCTATGAGGCTCCCCACAGGATTGAAAAATTGGTAACAGAATGTATTTCAATTTTTGGAGAAGAACGAAAAGCTAGCTTTGTCAAAGAAATTTCAAAAATGTTTGAAAAATACTTTTGTGGTACTTTGATTGAAATCAAGGAAAAATTAAAAACAGAAAAAATCGTAGGAGAATGGGTCGTAATTATTGGCCCTCCAAACAAGCGATCAGAATAATTGCATTGGTGTCATTCTTTATCCAGGTTTGGTCTATTTAGTCTGTATATGCTTGTATAATAAATGCCAACAGATAAAAATCCCATTGTAAATGGAATCAATGCAAAATATTCCAGATTTTCTCTTTCATAAAACTCACAAGCCATCCAAAAAGAGTTGGCAGAAATTTACATACAAACCGATAGTTGAATCCAAAATTCAGATGAACGATTGTTGTAATCTTTTACCGCAATCAAAATGGCCACCATCACAGTTGGCAATATCATAAAAAGTCCAAATCCTTTCCAATTCATCAGCCAGGCTGTATCCTTGAGCAACCATAACAAAATATGTATATGCTCAAACTTCCTAGTGGTAGAAATCATGCGTCAATAAACAATCCTATATATAAACTTCGTATGAAACCAATGCCAAAAAGTAAAATTTAATTTTGACTCAACCTTGTGGCAATGCTTTAACATGTGCGATAAAATCAACTCCGTTGGCTTTACCAATTAATCCAGTGGAAATACCTTTTACATCATAGAAAAAACCACTTGGAGAAAGTGATTTGAGCCCATACAATTTTCCGTCCCGATCAATCACTTTAATATGGGTAATATTACCCTCCTTCACAATTCCCTTTACGTCCAATTTACTTCCATCTGGGCCAACGGCTTTTACATCCAGTATCTTCCCATCTGAGCCAATGGCTTTCACATCGGCGTATTTCCCTTTACTGGCAAGGACTTTTATCGGTATCAATTGATCTTTGACAATGGCCTTCACATCTAAGATATGCAGGTCCTGATCTCTTACAAATGCCTTCACATCAAACATTTCACCCCGTGAATCAAATGCCTTCACATCCCATGATCTTCCCTCAGGATGAATTCCCTTAATATTCCATTTTTGCATATTCTCAGAACACATTACCTGAGGGACTGCTTTGAGGTGTGCTTCGAAATTTACACCATTTATTTGAGCAATTGGTTCCCCTTCGTCTTCAAAATTAATTCCTTTCACATCGTGGACAATTCCTTCGGGTGATACTGCTTTGATACCATAATGATCTCCACTTTCATTAATGGCTTTGATGTGCATAACATTTCCACTTCTTCCAACTGCTTTTACATCTAATTTTCGTCCATCCTCTAAAATGGCTTTGACCGCTAATATTTGGCCCCCGGCATCAATTGCTTTAACAGGAAGATATTTCCCATCTGATTCCGGAGGCAAAACCTTTACCGGAGTTTTCTTTCCGTCAACAATCGCAGCAATATTCATAAATTGTAAACTGCCTTGTTCAGGTATCGCTTTAATATCGTAGATCTCACCCTTATTTCCAATTGCTTTTACTTTGATCAGTTTTCCGGAAGGATGAACAGCTTTGATGTTCCAATTGGTTTGCGCAATCGAAGCACTCCATAAAATGCCAAAAGACAGTGCCAGCCATAAGTTTTTCATATTTTCAATTTTAATACCATTTTCAGGCCCACAATATTAGTTCAGAATCAACAAATGATTTTAAGAAATTGATCAATGGCTTTCAATAAGGGATGATTGGAACCAAATAAAGCTTGAATACTAAATGTTCTGCATATTTCAATTTCAATTCGATCAAAAATTAGGTACCAAACAATACCCATGCAATCGAAAAAAAACTCCCCATTTGGCAGATTGCCCTATAGGGAGCTTAAAATAAGCGCGGGTATGCTTGTTTTTCCTTAGAATTTTCTAGAACCGTCAGGTTGATATACGTATCTGAAAGTATAATACCTTGACTCATCGCGAACGGTTGGATTGGCTGGGGCGCCTTTATAATAGGACAATACTTCAAGCTTGGCGTATTTTCCATCAGCAGTTCTAATCAAGATAATTTTTCCAGGTACAGGAGTAAATACCATGGCAGATGGATCGTATTTATACCAACTTCTGTCTACTCCAAAGTTTGGATTATTGTCCACAATGAAGTTGGAAGAGGCAGGTATTTCAGCCAATTCTGAAAAAATACCATCGATTACCAAAGCACCTCCTTGCCCAGGGCCGCTGCTGCCTCCATTGGTAATGATGGTACTCCCCTTAAAACCAATGTCCCATTTGGTGGTAGCACTGTCTGAATTTGCCACCAAACTGCTGTCAGACAAACGATAAAAAGTGAAAACACCCTTGTCTCCTGTTGGCCTCATGGTCACAGGATCGATTCCTGTGTAAGGGTCTGCAGGTAATTCACGCACAATTACTGATGTAACAACTGATGGTGTGACTGGATCGTCTTCAGTGCAGGAAAATATGCTTACACAACAAACGATGATAAAATAAAATACATTTTTCATAAATTTAATTTTTATAGATTGAATATTGAATTTGAATGTAAAAAGTTCTTCCAATTAAAGTTGGGATACGAATGGGTTCTATCTGATTCAATAAATTTTCCCCAACCAGTTGAAAGGTCCAATTTTTGAAAAGTATTTTTGACACCGTCGCATTGAAAATCAAATATCCCGGGATATAGTCATCGTGCCGATCCAGAATTGAGTTTGCATTTTTGTCAGAAGAAGGAATCAACACTCCCGATACATTTCCTGCGGTATTTAGAATTCCAAATTTACCTCTAAAAATGGATCGCAAACTGACATCCCAAGATTTATCCCTGGACCTATAATTGATTTTAAAAGTTGCGTGATGTCGGGATCGGTTGGGTAAACCAAAATAATCAGCCCGCTTAATTCGATAAGTTTCCAGGGTTTCAGGATTTCTACCAAAATATTGGTGGTTATTTATTCCCCTGAGCACCTCTCTGTCAAAAGCCAATAAGAACTGATAACCCAATGCAAGCTGCCAGTTTGAATGACACTGCCAGCTAATTTGAGATTCAAGCCCCTGGGTAAGTGCTCTACTAATGTTGGTATAGCTGTATATGGTTTTTTGATGGGTGGTGATGGCAACAGGTATGGTTTCTATCAAACCTCGCAGGTGATTTTGAAAGAAATTCAATTCAATCAAAATATTATTATTGGGTTTGTATTGCAAACCTAAATTGATAGCGAAAGAAGATTCCGGAGTGATGGTTCCCATTTTACCAGGTGCCTGGAGATAATCCTGAATTCTTCCTTCCTTCTCCAGTCTTTGTAGTTGATCGACGACCACTTCAGTACCGAATACTGCATAGGAGGCAGCCGCATTGTCAAAATTGAGGTAAAGCTGTCTGAAGTCAGGAGCCTTAAAGCCTGTTCCAGTCGATAACTTCAGGTTCAATTTGGACGATGCCATGTAATTTACAGCAAGCTTTGGGCTAAGTTGAGCTCCAAAAGTATTGTTTTGATCCAGTCGCAAACCAGATACCAAAGACCATTTGCGGAATGGTTCCCATTCGTGTTGTCCAAAAAAATAAAAAGTGGCTTGGCGTTGGTCCTTCCCTTCACCGTATCTGGAGGTGCTGACTGATTCATGAATATATCCAGCTCCAGTGGTCCATCGTTGCTTAGTAGAATTGGAATAAACCATTTGAATTTCCGGTCTCAAAAATTGTTGCTCAAATTGATCCCGATAATGCACCTCAGCTGTTTCCAATTTATTGAGGTCAGTCGCTGTTGTGTATTTTGTGAAGTACAATCTTGAAGTCCAATACCATCCGGAAGAAGATCTGTATTTATAAGTCCACTGGAAATTCTGATCCCTGACAGATGAGGACCCATCGACACGGATCGAGTCTATTCCGTTGATCACCTGATAGGCGTTGATCTGATTTTCATTGAAGAAACGACCACTCATCGCCATCTCGTGTCTGGCATTGGGTGTCCAGACCAATTTGGGCATAAGTGCAGTATTGGAAAAAGGAGAAACTGTCTGACCAAATAGTTCAGGAGTAAAATCATATCCATCGGTTCGGTAGTGATTGGCTGACAAACTGATTCTGAGTTTTTGATTTGACCA
Organism: Saprospiraceae bacterium; assembly: GCA_016715965.1. Classification (NCBI taxonomy): domain Bacteria; kingdom Pseudomonadati; phylum Bacteroidota; class Saprospiria; order Saprospirales; family Saprospiraceae; species Saprospiraceae bacterium. Next base: position 3,633,711 of record JADJXG010000001.1, read on the forward strand.
GGCACCCATCATATTCAGATCGACTGTATTTCTGGAACCGTACCTTGCACTTGTTTTAATTCTGGGTGTGAGAGGTTCATCTGTAATAATATTGACTACGCCTGCTAGAGCCTCACTTCCATATAAACTGGAGGAAGGGCCTTTTACTATTTCAATTTTGCGAATGTTAAAAGTGCCTATTCTACTCAACTCAAGGGAGCCTGTGTATCGGCCAATGAGGGGTTCTCCATCCAGTAAAATCAAGGTATAATCAGGATTCAGACCCTGAATTTGAATGCCATTTCCAAGTCCGTTTACTTGAGGTACAATGACAAGCCCAGCTTGCTCTGAAAGAATGTCTTGCAAACGGGTACTTCCAGCCTGTTGGATACTTTGTGATTTGATGATGAGTGCCGGCATTGGCACTGCAGACAAAAGGCGCTCTGTCCTTGTGGCAGTTACCATCACTTCCTGCAATTGGAGTGAGTCCATTTGAGCATATACAGAAAACTTAGCCAATTGGACCCAGAAAAAGAAATGAAATAAGCACCTCAACATTCCCGCAAAGGTCAATTCCCCGGAATGAACAAAATAACCCGAAAAGAATTATTAATAGCCCAAAAATATTAATAACTGTTAATTTTGTTTAATAAAATATCATCTATAATATTGATTTTCAAAGAACAAATGATCTTTGTCATTTGAGGAAATGATAAAAATAGCCCAAAAGTAATTTATATGATAGAAAATTCAGTGCACTTAAAACTAATAGAAACAGGTAAAGTACAATCCTCGGCATTTCAAGCTAAAATTCTATACAAGGTATTTTGCTTACAGGGAAAGGGAATATTTGGATTTGGTCCCATCTATCGTCGCGAACTTCAGGCGGGAAAAGTTTTTCTAATCTACAATCCGGAAGAAGCGCTCAATTATCAGTTGGATTCTGAGGCCGATTCAAAAATCATTATACTGGGTTTGCCATTGACTGAACTGCACAAGATGTTTGTTCCTGAGTCCATCGATGCACCGGTCTTTCATCCGGACAATATCAATCGCAAATATTACGAGGAAAAAAACATCAGTCCGGAAATTCATCAAATATTGCAAGGACTTTACCAAAATCAAATGCCGACAAATGCGCAAAGGCTCTATTTACAAGCCAAAGCCATGGAAACACTCAGTTTGTTTTACAGTGGCCGGAACCAGGAACGGGAAAACTGCCCATTCCTCAATGACGAACAAATGGTGAGAAAGCTAAAGCAGGTAAAGGAGACTTTGATCGCCTCCTACCAATCAGCTCCGACGCTGACAGAATTGGCAAGGCAAACCGGTTTGAACGAAAACCAACTGAAAGTGGGTTTTAGAGAAATTTATGGTATGCCACCTTATCAATATTTGCTGAATCATCGGCTGGACATTGCCAGAAACATGCTGTTGTCAGGAAAACACCAGGTCAACGAAGTGGCTGATCACATTGGGTATCAAAACGTGAGCCATTTTATCAGTGCTTTTAAAAAGAAATTCGGGCTGACGCCAAAGAAAATGATGGCTTGAGTAGTAAAATACTATAATTCCCTATTATTAAAAATGGTTAAAGAAATAGAACGCCAAAAAACAAAATACCCAAGCACCCATTAAATAAAAATGGCGGTCCGAATGAACCGCCATATTTAGCTGTATTAAACTTAGGATTGCCTTTATCTGACGATGGTCAATCGAGTTGTAATGCTTTGTTCTGCAGCTGCCAGTCGAACAAAATAGGTTCCGCCAAAACCCAAGCATGCTGTCAAATCTAACTTTATTACATTTTGTCCATTTGCAAACTTGGATTGAAAGATAGATTTTCCATTCAAATCCAATAAGGTAATCGTGCCAGATCCATTGATACCTTCCAACCATACTTCCGCATAATCGCTAGCCGGATTGGGCACAATCCTCATTGTCTCCATTCCAATATCTTCAGCTGAATGATTGTGGTCTCCATCTGTATCCTTGTCTTGGACCAAAACTTTAAGTGCATTTCCGCAAGTCGTGCAGGGTCCTATGTTGTCGCCATGGTTGTAGTGAGCGGCTAATGCATTTTTGTTGATGCATAATGTAATGGGTCCATCGTCGCCAATATGACAAATATTGATTTTATTGTTTGAACATTTCCAGGCATTGCTATAACTATTGTAGTTGAGTAATTGGCTACAATCCGGTATATTGTCACTATTCGCATCCACCGTATCATCTCCTCCGGGACAAACGTCATTGCAATCAGCTATGCCGTCGCAATCGCTATCTGTTTCTGCATTCCCACAGCCACATTGACCAGGAGTTGTTTTATCTGGATCGGTTGGACATCCGTCGTTGCAATCCGCTGTGCCATCATCATCGCTGTCAGTATCTGCCACACCACAACCACAAATACCAGCCGCAATTTTATTTGGATCATTTGGACAGCCATCATTACAATTTGCCGTTCCGTCTCCATCGCTATCCGTATCTGCTACTCCACAACCGCATTGACCAGCCGTGATTTTATTAGGATCGGCTGGACATTCGTCGATGCAATCCGCCGTGCCATCTCCATCGCTGTCCGTATCTGATATACCGCAACCGCAAATGCCAGGTGCCGTTTTACCAGAATCATTCGGACAGCCATCATTACAATTTGCTGTTCCGTCCCCATCGCTATCCGTATCTGCTACCCCACAACCGCATTGACCAGCCAAGATTTTATTAGGATCGGTTGGACATCCATCATTGCAATCCGCTGCGCCATCTCCATCGCTGTCCATATCTGATAAACCACAACCACAAATGCCAGGAGCCGTTTTACCAGAATCATTCGGACAGTCATCATTACAATCAGCCGTTCCGTCCCCGTCGCTATCCGTATCTGCTACCCCACAACCGCATTGACCAGCCAAGATTTTATTAGGATCGGTTGGACATCCATCATTGCAATCTGCCGTGCCATCTCCATCGCTGTCCGTATCTGGTAAACCACAACCACAAATGCCAGGTGCCGTTTTACCAGAATCATTCGGACATCCATCATTACAATTTGCTGTTCCGTCCCCATCGCTATCCGTATCTGCTACTCCACAACCGCATTGACCAGCTGTGATTTTATTAGGATCGGTTGGACATCCATCATTGCAATCTGCCGTGCCATCTCCATCGCTGTCCGTATCTGGTAAACCACAACCACATATACCGGGAGTTGTTTTACCAGAATCATTCGGACATCCATCATTACAATTTGCTGTTCCGTCTCCGTCATTGTCAGTATCTGCTACTCCACAACCGCATTGACCTGCCGCGATTTTATTAGGATCGGTCGGACATCCATCATTGCAATCTGCTGTGCCATCTCCGTCTGAATCCTCTGGATTAATGAATAATACGGTTGCATCATCCATATAGGTTCCGTAGAATCCATTCCACCAGCCTGCATCCATTCCTCCATCTTCAAAATAAATATACCTGACTCCGGATGGATATCCCGAGAAGGTATGGCTATGCGTGATTCCTGAAGTTGGTGCAAACAATGGTACTCCTGTAGAACCCCAATTGATGCTTGCCAAAACATTGTTACCTGCGTCTCGTAACTCAATCCTAAGATAATACAAATCCAAACTATTTCCTGAGGGGTAAGTGCAGAATGCATTTGTCCAGCCAGTGGAGAAAGTTTCCGCTACATAGATATCCGGAGAAGAATCCAGCCATGAAGCATTTATCCCTTTAGAAATCAAATCAATGGTCTGAGACTTCCGATTCCAACTCAAAGACCCGCATCCTCCATAGGTACTTGAAAACCCGGATCCTGGCCTTTGGCCAAATCCAGGTGAATTACCAGATACTTGTAATATGTTCCATCCAGTTGTGACCGGAGCATTTCCTACAGGATTCTCCAATAAATTACCACAGTTGTCCTGAGCATTTAATTCAGTCAACAAGAGAGGTGTCTGAGCCAACATTAAAAAAATAATTACAAGTTTGGCAAGAAAGTTATTTCTTTTAAAATCAAGATTTGTTTGAAGTTTTTTCATGTGTTTAATTTTAGTGAATAAGCAAATTAATTGTTTTATTAGCGTTAAAAAAAATAGCATTTTTGGGAATGCTGCATCAATAAAAATGAGTTGGCAATTTAAAAATTGCCAACTCAGGTGATCAAAATTTATCTAATCAGAACCAGATGTTTTGTGATTATTTTATGTTCTGTAACCAATCTTATAATGAAAGTACCATTTGTGCCATTCAAAATGGTATGATCCAATTTAATAGTTTTTTGTCCTTCAAATAATTTTGACTGCCAGAATACCTTACCATGTAAATCTAAAAGGTACAAGCAGCCATCCTCATTCAATCCTTCAAACCATACTTCCGCATAATCAGAAGCCGGATTGGGAACAATCCTCATTGTCTCCATTCCAATATCTTCAGCTGGATGATCGTGGTCTCCATCTGTATCCTTGTCGTGGACCAAAACTTTAAGTGCATTTCCGCAAGTTGTGCAGGGTCCTATGTTGTCGCCATGGTTGTAGTGAGCGGCTAATGCATTTTTGTTGATGCAAATGGAATGCGGATTGTTGCCATTGTGACAAACTATGATTTTATTTGCTCCACATTTCCAATCATCACTGTAATCACTATAATTTAGCAATTGGCTACAATCCGGAATAAGGTCTCCGTTGTTGTCGACCGAATCATCTCCTCCGGGACATACGTCATTGCAATCGGCTATGCCATCACAATCACTGTCAGTTTCTGCATTACCACAACCACATTGACCAGGTTCTGTTTTGCTATCATCTTCAGGACAATTGTCCTCGCAATCTGCAGTGCCGTCGCCATCAGTGTCAGTATCTACTACTCCGCAACCGCAGATACCAGGTTCGGTTTTAGTAGGATCATCTGCACAAGCATCAATGCAGTCAGCAGTGCCATCTCCATCTGAATCCGTATCAGGAAATCCACAACCACATTGACCTTCAACAATTTTATCCGGATCGGATGGACATTCATCAATGCAATCTGCTGTACCGTCTCCATCCGTATCCAATGCATTAAAACTAAAAGCATCTATTAAATTTCCACAAGTAGGTCCACAGCTTCCTGTAATGGCAACCAACCGAATTCTTGTTGTTGTTTGTCCAGCAGGAACCAGATAAATGCCTGAGTACACTCCCCAAGAACCCGTACCGTCTGACATCAGTTGAACGTTCGTAAAGGGACCCGCCGGAGGCCCCATTTCAAGATGTGCTATCTCTACTGTTACCCTACCACGGTGGGCGATCGACCATTCGTAGGATGCTCCAGGAACTGTGCATACATCTTGATAAAGTCTATCTAAACAATTCGAATTTAGTTCTATATAATTAGAGCCTTCGTGGGAAGGAACTCCTAAATATCCACTGCCCCATACTTCAATACCGCAGGTAGTTGTCCAACCATTAGAACTACCAAAGAAGGCAATCCCACCTGCTGGCACTCCCCAAGCTTCAAATCCACCATTAACAAGTCCTGGATTTACACAGGTACATTGCCCTGAAACAATGGTCGGAGAGAAGCTTGCGAAAACAAGAAAATAAATGAACAAATAAAGACCTGTAAGTCGTTTTGTATTTTTCATAAAATTTGTTTTAAAATAAAAAATGTAAAGAGACAACTTATAATTACCGGATTCAATCAAAGATTTCTGGTATTAATTGAAGTCCAGGTGTGATTTCTTATAAAATGAGTTGGTAAAATCAATTTTTTACCAACTCATTTTTTATTTAACCTTATTCAGTAATGACAAGATATTTGGTGATGATATTATTCTCAGAAACCAATCTGATCAAATATGTGCCAGCTGCTCTATCCAGTAAACTACCATCCAATCTAATGATGTTTTGACCCGCAGAAAATTTCGTTTGCCAATGAACTTTACCGTTCAAATCAAGTAAGCTTACAATACCTGGTGCATTCAATCCCTCCAACCATATTTCAGCATTATCAGAGACAGGATTGGGGACAATTTTCATTGCTTCAGAAGCCTGGTCTTCCAAAGAATGGTCATGGTCTCCTTCTACATCCTCATGAATATCTTTGACTTTAATTGCATTTCCACAAGAGGTACATGGTCCAATTTGGTCACCATGATTAAAATGGGCTGGAAGAGCATTTTTATTGATGCAAATAGTGTGTGGATTATTATCATTATGACAAACCATAATCTTATTTTTTCCACATTTCCAATCATCACTATAGGCATCGTAATTTAGCAATTGGCTACAATCCGGGATATTGTCACCATTTGCATCGACTGTATCATCACCTCCCGGACAGATGTCATTACAGTCCGCTACCCCATCACAATCGCTATCGGTGTCTTCATTTCCACATCCACAAATGCCAGGCTCAGTTTTGAATGGATCGTCGGGACACTGATCACAAACGTCCATGGTACCGTCCCCGTCACTGTCTTCAAATTCAACTATAAATTGTGGGGTTACCCAATCTGGAACATCATTCCATTTACCCAAGCCGCCAAAATTTGTGACTGTATAATCCTCATCACCTAAATTATTTGGCTCTCCGGGCCACCAGTCGGTAAAAGTTAGAGGCTCACCGGAATGCCACTCAAAAGTTCCTTCTACTGCAAGATCACTCAGCCCAATGGTTATATACCCCGGAACCAAAGGAGACAACCAGGCATTTTCTGCCGCAGAATTAATACTGGCTAGGTAACCACCCGCTGCCGTGGCATCCCCGTAGGCCAAAGATGGATTGGTGCCATAATTGGACAAATAATAATGGTGTCCTTCAAAACTGCCCAAATAGGAATATCCGTCGATTGAACACTGCCCAAAAACCTTGTCTCCAGGCCACAACAGAATTAGAATTAAGAAAAATTGCCCCAAATAGATTGCGGGCTTCCATTCCAGTGGAAGGCATTTGCCTTGAATCTGAATTTTCATAATAAAGAATTTATTGTTTACTTAAAAAAAAATACCCTTTATTTGAAATAGCGAATTTCTAAATCCATGGAATTGGGCCAAATTTATGTATTTAAATCTATCCGTGTGCCAAATCTTTTTTCAAAAATCATGAAATAATAAAAAAATTACAAATTTTTAATATTTGTATATTTATGATATTCATTTGAAATCTTTTATATAGTAATATTATAAATTATATAACTAATATGCTGGAATTTTATTTGTTAAATCACCCAATATTGCGCCATCAAGTTGCATCAGTTTGAAATAATTTCAAATTATTTATTAGAATTTTAGCAGCCTTGCAAAATACCTACTAATTTTTTCTTGAGTGGGGCCTTCAAGTCATATTTTTGATCAAATAGCCGGAATTGGACCTATAAGATGTGTAAGCATACCTGAGCAATCTGGAGCACGCCCAATTATAATCTTGTTTGTCCATGCCACCCCCCTAAAAATTCAACAGGTTGCAATGATAATTGGCCTTACTTTCCAATACAGAACTTCCCAAAGATATTGCCCAGGATCTCGTCGTTGGTGATCTGGCCGCTGACCTCTCCAAGATGGTGCAGAACGGATCTGAGATTTTGGGCGACAAGATCCGTGGTAAGGCCAGTTTGGATACCTTCGCGGGCAATGCTGATATCACGGCTGGCTTGTTCGAGCGCATTGCGATGGCGCGCGTTGATGGCGATGCTGTCCTCATGGATGGTATTAGAACCAAGTACTTTAGAGAGCAAGATTTTTTTGAGTTTTTCAATTCCCTTACCCGACCTGGCGGATATTTGCAGAAAACTGTCCGGCAAATTCTCTGCATGGTTACTCCCCGATTGGGCGATTAGATCTGATTTGTTGGCGATGAGAATTCTCTGATCTGGATCTGCTTCCATGCCACTGACATCTTTTTGTGCTTCTTCCAAACTCAACTCGCTGGAATCATAAACATAAATCAAAATCGAGGCCTTTTTTATTTTTTCATAACTTCTTTGAATGCCCATGGCTTCCACCTGATTTTTGGCCTCTCTTAAGCCGGCGGTGTCGATCAGATGAAACAGGATCCCCTCTATATTTAGTTTCTCCTCAACAGTATCTCTTGTAGTGCCGGGGATATCAGAAACGAGTGCCCGGTCCTCTCCCAGTAAACTATTGAGAAGCGTGGATTTGCCTGCATTGGGTCTGCCGGCTATGACGGTTTGAACCCCGTTTCTAACTGCATTGCCGAGTTGGAAGGAACTCAATAATTTCTCGATCCTTTCCGAAATATGATCCAACAGACCAAGTAATTTGGTCCTGTCGGCAAATTCGACATCCTCTTCCGCAAAATCGAGCTCCAGCTCGATCAATGAGACAAAGTCCAATAGCGCCATTCGCAGGTCTTCGATTTCATTTTTTATTCCTCCTTTGAGCTGATTGATGGCCAATTGATGGGCCGCGCGGGTCTCCGAAGATATTAAATCTGCAACAGCTTCCGCCTGAGAAAGGTCCATTTTGCCATTAAGCCAGGCTCTCCTTGTAAACTCTCCCGCCTCCGCGGGTCTCACTCCCTTGGAGTAAAGCAGGCTAAGTACTTCCTGCAAGATGTACACTGAACCATGGCAACTGATCTCTACCACGTCTTCTCCGGTGTAAGAATGCGGAGCCCTGAAAACCGAAATCAATACTTCATCAATGGTCTGGCCCTTAGAGGAGACCATTTTGCCAAAATGCAAGGTATGGCCTTCAACTTTAGAAAGATCCCTACCCTCAAAAAACTTTTGGGTGACTACTATCGCATCCGGACCGGAGACCCTGATCTGCCCTACTGCCGACATGGTCGGAGCGGTAATGGTAGCAGCAATTGTATCCCGGACCAAGGCATTCATTGGACAAAATTAGACTTAATTACTTGATTCCACCGGGCATTCTGGGTTTCAGATTATAAGCTTGAGACAAAAAATCTGAATTGTGCTTTCACCCATGAGACAAATCTTTACCTTTGTTTTATGAGCGCTGGAGAAATTGCAGGAATCGCCTGGAAATATATTAAAAAAGGATTGATGTGGATTCTTGTGCTAAGCTTTTTATCCTTTCTTTCCTGGTTTTTATTTATCTATTTTGCCAATTACAGTGAAGGCTCTCGCACCGGATACGTCACCAAGGTCAGTCATCGCGGCGTGGTCTTCAAGACCTGGGAAGGCGAGTTGAACTTTGGTTTTTTTGGAATTGGAGGACAAACCGGAAAACCTTCAGAAAATATATGGCAATTTTCGGTGGCTGATGATGAGGTAGCCCTTGAAGTTCAGAAAGCCTCTGAGACGGGACACAAGGTGACTTTATTCTATAAACAGAAATATAAAAAGCTGTTTTTCAGAGGAGATACAGAATACCTTGTCTATAAAGTAGAACACGTCAAAGAATAATACCACAAATCTTTTTCGAATAAAGACCATTCGATTTTCAATAATACCCTTAGATGAATGGCATAAGTGTTTAACCTAGGATCCATCAAGCCAACTGAATCAAAGAAACGGGAGAAACTACTTTATTTCTCCACTGTTTGTGATGCTTACTTTGGCACTTGTTGCTCCGGAACGACTACCCACGGCCTCCATCTTTGCCACGACGTCCATTCCCTCGGTGACTTTTCCAAAAACCACGTGTCTTCCATCCAACCATGGGCAGGGAACCGTCGTAATGAAAAACTGACTTCCGTTGGTATTGGGTCCGGAATTGGCCATAGACAGCAGGCCGGGTTCTGAATGCTTTAAGTTGAAGTTTTCATCATTAAATTTATTGCCGTAAATGGATTTACCGCCAGTGCCATTGTGATTGGTAAAATCACCTCCTTGGCACATGAATTGGGGTATAATCCGATGAAAACCACTGGATTTATATCCAAATCCCTTTTCGCCTGTACACAAGGCCCTGAAATTCTCAGCGGTAAGAGGCGTTACATCGGCAAACAATTCGAAAACAATGCGTCCGGCAGACTCGTCGCCAATAGAGATGTCAAAGTAAACTTTAGGATTAGATTTCATTTTGTTGGTGGAAATTTTGACCTGTGCGGAAAGTGGATGTAAACCTGTCAGAGAAAGACACAAAATACCAACCGCAAAGGAGTAAACTGATTTCATTTGGAAAAATTTACAGCCAAAACGTAAAGAGCGACAAATTGTTTCAATTTGCTTTTAGATTTTAGAGGGTCCTTGCTGTAATTTATAAAAAATCTTCAAGACCATTTTGGATATCTTGTATATTGGGCCAATCTTCCAATGAAAATGTTCCTGAGAATTAGAAAAAATTCCAAACCGCAAAACTGGCCAACCAAGCCAAAACACCCATGTAGAGAAACTGCCCCAGAGCCCACGACCATTTGCCGGTTTCCCTCTTCATCACCGCAAGGGTGCTCATGCATTGCATGGCAAATGCATAGAAAACCACCAGACTCAATGCGCGCTTTGAAGTAAAAAATGGAGATCCATCTTTTGATGTTTCAGCCGCCATTTTCTCTCTAAGCGTACTTATTTCAGTATTGGGACCAAGGCTGTAAATAGTGCTCATCGTCCCTACGAATACTTCTCTGGCGGCGAATGAGGTGATCAAAGCAATGCCTATTTTCCAATCAAATCCCAATGGCTGGATCAGGGGTTCAATCCGGTGACCAATCTGACCCGCGAATGAGTTTTCCAAAACCATCGACTCAACAAAATTGGATGACTGCTCACCCTTTAGCCCGATCCGATTGGCTTCCCTCTGAGCTTCTTTTCTGGCATTTTCCATTTGACCCGGAAAGGAATAATTGGCCAAAAACCAGAGTATAATCGCTATCATCAATATGATCTTTCCCGCTTCCATTACAAATGAATTTACCTTATTCTTGATGAGCACCCATACCTGGGTCCACTGAGGGATTTGATAAACGGGCAGTGGCATGGCCAATAAGCTGCTCTCTCTGACAGGCAGCAGCAAATGCAATATAAACGCAGTGAGCAATGCGGCCAATATTCCCATCAAATACAATCCGGTAAAAACCAGGCCTTGCAAATTAAATATCCCTCCAATTCGATCCGCAGGTATGATAAAACCCACAAGGGCTGCATACACCGGGAGTCTTGCAGAACATGGAATCAATGGAATTACAAATGAAGTGAGCAATCTCTCACGACGATTTTTGATGCTTCTGGTGGACAGGATGGCAGGAATGGCGCATGCGCCACCGCTAATCAAACCGATGACTGATCGCCCGTTGAGTCCTATTTTGGAAAGCAAATGATCCAATAAATAGACAACTCTTGCCATATATCCGGTTTCTTCCAAAATGGCCATAAACAAAAACAGGATCGCAATTTGGGGTATAAAAACCATAATTCCTGCCAATCCGGGAATCAAGCCTTTGGTCAGAAATGAGGTAAGATCGTTTGCAGGCAACCAATGCATGAGTTGATTGGCCAGCCATGCAAAGGAGTGGTCGATGATATCCATTGGCCATTGTGCAAATGAAAAAATCATTTGAAAAATAAACAAGATGATACCTAAAAATATAAACAATCCAATGATCGGGTGGGTCAGCAACTTGTCCAATCGAAAAGTAAATAAACCCTGACCGGTTAAGCCATCCGTTTGATTCATTTTTTTTGAATCGGCAAGCCAGGTATCAATTATTGCGTATCGCCGCATGGTGTCTTCTATCTGAAATTGCAGTTGAATTCGTTTTTTTGAACTACTTGAACCCAACGGATCAAAGGCTTGCTTAAAAACGGCCTTTGCATTCTCAAATGGATTGGGACCATAGGGAAGTTCCAACTGTGTCAATAAAGCCAGATTGTAATAATCTTTATCGAATGAAGTTTGTGTAAAATTGGAATCGATATTTTCCCCAATCATTTGCCTTAACAAATCCAGGTTCTCACCATTGCGATTGCTGACAGCAATCACCTTAACATTAAATTGCCGGGTCAATAAATTTACCCAAAATGAGACTTGTTCTATGGATACCTGATCTGAATTGGTCAGGCAAATCATTAAAGGTATGCCTAAATCTGCCAACTGTGTGAGCAACAAAAGTTGCTTGTCCAAGAGGCTGATGTCAGCAACATAAAGCGCCAGATCAGGATACAATGGATGAGAGGGATCAGTAAGGCAGGAACTCAACACTTTTTCATCTTCCGATATGGGATACAGGCTATAGGCTCCGGGAAGATCAATCAACATGGTCTGGCTAACACCGGGATTGGCTAAAATGGCAGTTTTGGCTTCCACTGTTACACCTGGAAAATTTCCCACTCGCTGATTTAATCCAGAAAGAGCATTAAAAAGGCTGGACTTGCCACTGTTTGGGTTTCCAATGAGGGCCAACTTCATGTGCTCGATCATGGTTGATTGATTCGTTGGGTCTCAAAGCTTTGCCATTCTCTTTTGCTCAATGCATAGAATGAATGATCCATTTGTACGTAATAGGACCCGCCAAATGGCATTTTTCGGATGATCCTGATGGTTTTTCCGGGATAAAACCCAAGGCTTAAAAGCCTTATACCTATATTAGGGTCCTTGATTTTTAAGATAAGGTATTCCAATTTTAGAATTAATATGTACCAAAAAGGCTGGCAAAGATAGCTTGTTATATCCTTGTCATCTCTATGATGCCATCTTTTATTGGGCCCGATGGCTCCCCAAACACAAAAAACCAGCACTCAGGCAGCGAATTTTAGCTAATTTCGTTTTAACAAGACAAATTCATCCGGTGGATCTCACGCTGAAATATATGAATGAAGAATCTGATTTGATACAGGCATGTATCAGAAAAGAGGAATGGGCTCAGCAGAGGTTGTACGAAGATAACTATAAAAAGATGTTGACGATTTGTATGAGATACGCGGGTTCGGAAGAAGATGCTGTTGATATTTTGCATGATGGTTTTTTTAAAATATTGACACATTTGACCAGTTATGAACCCAATACATCTCTGCAGGCCTGGATGAACAGAATCATGGTCAACACCTGCATTGATTATTACCGATATAAAAGCAAGCGATACACGACCGAAATTGACACTGTAATGGATCTAAAAAGTCCATTTGTCAATCCATTGGACACCATTACTATTGAAGAAATTATGACCGCTGTGCAGACCCTTCCTGAAACCTACCGATCGGTCTTCAATCTTTACATCATTGATGGGTATTCCCACAAAGAAATATCAGTTAAATTAAACATCACTGAAAGTACATCCAGATCCAATCTGGTCAAAGCGAGGCAGAAATTGAAAGAATTATTGCGAACAGATGAAGAAAAGTGAAAAATTTGACGAATGGTTGAAAGACCGCCTGGATCATTACAATCCAGCAGAAACCCACAAAAACAAAGTATGGGATCAATTGAAGCAATCCTTGAAAAAACATCAGGACGAGGAAGTCTTATTTGATCAATTCATTAAGGACAAATTGTCCAAATACGAGCATTCCGCACCCAAATCTGATTGGAATCATTTTTTAATCAAATATAGAGAGAGGGCTGCAAGAAGGCGAAGAATCATGGGAATCAGAGTGGCTGAATTAAGCCTTTTAATTTTACTGCTACTGACTTTTGACAAGTTTTACAAGCAATATATGCCAATACATGATGAGTTAAGGTCTGTTGACAATTCATCCATTGATAAAAACTCTTATGAAAAAAACACAAGCCATTTTTCCCAGCTCAATAAGCCAAACACATCTGATAAAGAGAGCTTCATGCCCCGAAGTGAGAAATCACAATCATATACTGATCAGAAAATAAAGGCAAATCAACAAAAGGACCGTCGTATTAAAAATAAAAGTTGGAACAAAAATTATTCAAATTCTCAAATCAATTCAAAGGGTAATGATTTGACTTTTACCCAAACTGAAACGGAACCTACAATTCTTTTCACTTCCAGTGAGTCCTCTGAACAAGTCAATGAAAATTCAGCAGGTCTTCTTCAAATCCCTACAACAAATCAGGAATTGGAAGACATTCAATGCCTGGATCGAAAAGAAACATCCATTTTATTTTCACCAAAAATGGAGGGGGTCATGTTTTCCAGATGGATCTCACACAAAACCAAAGAATTTACAATTTGGGCTCATGCTCAATCAGGTGCCGGGATTAATTTCATCAGGACCCCACATGACATTTTATTAGGTGATCATCCACAAAAAAGAATTGGGAATCTTGTACTTGCAAGAGCTTCCGTTTTGTTTGATCACGGAAGATGGAATCTTGAGTCTGGTATTGAGTACAGTGTGTTGAAAGACCAGCCAAAAATTTGCGACATTTATAAACACCAATCCGGTGATTTTTACAAATCTGAACTGAGCTCCTCCAATTATCAAATTTTGGAAATTCCAATTTTAGCCCATGTGGTGATATTATACACCGGCCCTGTGTCGATGACCCTTGGTGGAGGAATTTCGGTCGCGGCCAATCTGTCCAGTCAATTTTCAAGGAAGGATGAAATATATAATGTTACCCCGACTCAGGGTGTCAGCTTTATTCCGAGATTAAGTTATCTGGATGAAAAACCATATATCAACGGCTTACTCCGGCACGAAGAGTTTAATCAGAATTCTTTTGCCAATTTGATTTTAATGTCCAGAATATATTACAGACATCGATCCAATCTTCGGTTTTTTTCTGAAGTACAGTTTAAGAAAATGTTGAGCAGTTACGGATTTGGTCCTCTTTCCGATTACTACCGGCAAATTGGCATATCCTTAGGCGTCTCCCGGAAAATTTAATTCATTAATCTTCTCCAAACTGCTTTTCGTCATGGAGTTTTTTAAAAAGTGCCTCCAATCGGTAGACTTCCGTCAAAGTATCATCCAAATAGAATCTTAATTCAGGCATTACTCTTAATTGTTTTCTGAGTTTTTGGTGCAAAGCGTGTTTTAACCTGGGGTAATTTTCTTCCATCATTAAAATCACTTCCTGATGATTTTCATTGTTAAATATACTGAGATATACTTTTGCGAGTGCCAAATCCGGACTCATTTTAACACCAGTAACTGTGACCAGGGCATCGCCGTACACATATTTTCCTTCCTCAGTGAGAATCATGCTAAATTGCCTTCTGATTAATTCTCCGATTTGCTTTTGTCTGATGGATTCCATAATAATCGTGTAAGGTGGTTTAAAATGAGCGGCTGGCCCTCTCAAAGACATTTCGATTGTCCTCCCCAAAATAAGAAAAAAATATACCATATTGTTCTAAACTAGGGTTTATTTTGTGTCTGGAACATGAATTCATTCTTAAAACCTGACAGTCCAATTGAGTATCTCAAGGGTGTTGGACCTCAAAAAGGTGCCCTCCTTAGAAAACACCTGGGTCTGGAAGATGTACAAAGTCTTTTATTTTATTTTCCATTTCGCTATGTGGACAAATCTCAAATTAATTCTATCTTCCAATGTACGGAAGAAGGCCGGTGGGTTCAGCTAATGGCTAAAGTGATTGGCTTGGTAGAAAAAGGGAGCGGTAGCAGAAAACCTCTGATTGCTGAGATTCAGGATTCCTCCGGGAGCTTAGAATTGATTTGGTTTCAAAGTCAAACTTGGGTTCAAAATAATCTTGTACCGGGCAAGTACTACCGATTTTATGGAAGGTTGCAGAAATCGGGGTATGGATTGTGCATCAGTCATCCGGAGTTTGAAGAAGTTGACAATCCCGCCAATTACATACCGAGACAACCCTTTGATCCCGTGTATTCGACCACTGAAGCCCTTGCCGCCAAAGGCTTGGACAGTCGTGGCATTCGTCGTCTAATGGATCAACTTTTTCAATCCATTGACCTGAGGTCAATCCATGAGAACCTTCCGGAGTACATCCTTAAAAGATATCATTTGCCACACCGAAGGGAGGCGCTCATGTGGATTCATTTTCCAGCAAGTCTGTCCCATATTGAAATTGCCAGATCCCGCTTTAAATTTGAAGAATTGTTTAGCCATCAGCTTCGAATCATTCATGGTAGAATTCAGCGCAGCATCCTCAAACAAGGATATGTATGGAATAAGCCGGGAAGACTTTATCAACAATTTTGCGCAAAACATTTGCCATTTGAACTCACCCTTGCTCAAAAAAGAGTTATTGAAGAAATATTGAGAGATTTTGGATCAGGTCATCAAATGAACCGATTGTTGCAAGGAGATGTAGGCAGCGGTAAAACCATTGTGGCCTTCTTGATGATGCTTGTTGCTCTGGATCACGGTTTTCAAGCTTGTATCATGGCTCCAACTGAAGTCCTGGCGCATCAGCATTATACAGGTTTTGCCGAATTACTTGACAAATTGGGTTTAAAAACTGCATTGCTCAGTTCACAGGTGAAAGGTCGGAAAAGAAAGGAGATTTTAGAACAATTGGAAAAAGGTGAATTACAAATTATCATTGGCACCCATGCCTTGATTGAAGATCAGGTAATTTTTCAAAATTTAGGTTTTGTGGTGATTGACGAACAACATCGTTTTGGGGTGGAGCAAAGGTCAAAATTATGGTCTAAGAGCAAATCCCTTCATCCCCATGTACTGGTGATGACTGCAACACCTATTCCAAGGACTTTGGCCATGACTTTGTATGGTGACCTGGAGGTTTCCATCATTGACGAACTGCCTCCCCACCGCAAAGAAATCAAGACGATGCATATTAGAGATCGGCATCGTCCTGAATTGGTCCGGTTTATGCGCCAACAAATTGCAGAAGGCAGGCAAGTTTACATCGTATATCCTTTGATTGAAGAATCCGAAAAGTTGGATTTGGAAAACTTGCAATTGGGATATGAAAAATTGTTAAGCTTTTTTCCATTGCCTCAGTACCGGATCGCAGTCGTGCATGGCAAATTGAAATCCGAAGATAAAAATTTGGAAATGAATCGTTTTGCAAAAGGCATTGCCCATATCATGGTGGCTACAACCGTTATAGAGGTAGGAGTCAATGTGCCAAATGCATCTGTAATGGTCATAGAAAATGCAGAAAGATTTGGTCTATCCCAACTGCATCAACTCAGAGGACGCGTTGGAAGAGGACCGGCACAATCCTATTGTATTTTGATGAGTTCCAATAAATTATCAGATGATGCAATGGCAAGACTTCAAATTATGGTAGATACCAATGATGGATTTAGAATTGCAGAAGAAGATCTTAAAATCAGGGGACCCGGAGACCTGGCCGGTACCAAGCAGAGCGGTTTGATCGAGTTAAAAGTAGCAGATCTTGTGGAGGACCAACAGCTCTTGCTCGCAGCAAGGAAGCTCGCTGAAGCCATCCTGCAAAGGGACCCTCAACTCTCTCATCCTCAAAATGTCCTCTTGAAAAAGTGGATTGGAGGTCTCGATAAAAAACCAGGCTGGGACAAAATTGGCTAGGATAAATTTACTATATCTATATGTTTTACAACACTTTATAATTTATAAAAGCATAACAAATCCAATTTGCTCTTTTCCAAAAATAAGCGTATCAAACAATTTTGAGAGGATATAGGCAGCATTTAGTAATATTGTGGGGTCAAAGAAGACAAACAAATTATATTGATCAATTAAATTTATGAAAAAGATGAGTCAAATTATCCAGTTATTTATGATTGTTCTTTTGGTGAGTTCAGTCCTTTCAGCCCAAAGCAATGTCCAAAAAGCCATTGATCAAAAAGACTATAAAACAGTTCAAAAACTTAACAAGGAATTGAATTTACCTTTCGAGAGTGAAGGGATCAAATTGAGTCCATTGTCCTATGCCAGCATCAAAGGAGACGCGGAAATGGTGTCTTTACTGATTAAAAACGGAGCTAAGGTAGGTTTGATCTCTGAAGGTTATGATGCTTTGATGTATGCGGCCAAAGGAGGCAATCTAGAATGTGTTCAAATTTTGATCAATGCAGGCGCAGATGTTCTGAATGAAAGTGTAGAAGGCATGACGGCACGCGATTATGCTGTTCAGGCAGGCCATTCTGACGTAGCCGTTTATCTCAACGAACAATTGTCAGCCAGCCTTGAAAAAAGGAGAGCTGCAGCAAGAACCAAGTCCAGCCGTTAATAGAAAGGATCATTCGATTTAAAAAATATCAATCTGTTCAAAAACACAGTCAATTCTGACTGTGTTTTTTTTTTGTTTTATAGAACTATAAAATGCATCCAATGATTTATTTCTAATAATTGAGCAAGCTACTACCTTTGCAGCTTAATCAGTCAAATATGGGTTGGAAGATACATATCAATGATGGGATGGAGTCCAGCGGAGTTCAGGCTCTTAAAAATGCAGGGTTTCAAGTGAGTGAAGATAAGATCGAGCAGGAAGACCTCCAAAAACAAATCCACTCTTTTGATGGAATCATTATTCGAAGTGCCACCAAGATCCGGAAAGAAATCATCGATGCCGGCACTAAATTGAAATTTATAGCCAGGGGTGGAGTTGGGCTAGACAATGTGGATGTGAGTTACGCGCTGCAGAAAGGTATTCAAGTGATCAACACCCCGGCCTCCTCTTCTATTTCTGTAGCAGAATTGGCGTTTGCCCACATGCTTTCTTTAAGCAGGGGGCTGCAGGAACACCAGACCAAAATGAATTCAGGGGAAAGCTTTACTGAACTGAAAAAAAAATACAGCCAATCTTCTGAGGTAAGCGGAAAGCAACTGCTGTTGATTGGTTTTGGACGAATCGCCCGAGAGTTGGCAAGAATGTGTCTTGGACTCCAGATGAAAATTACGGTTCACGACCCTTTTTTACAAAAAGCTTCTCTCACCTTTGAAATGGAACAACAGAAGTTCCAAATACAATTCCCAATGGTTTCATTGGATGAGGGTATTGGCAGTGCTGACTTCATCAGCATCCATGCGCCGTTTTCGGGACAAGCCATTCTTGGGGCCAATGAATTTTCAAAAATGAAAAAAAATGCCATCGTCATCAACACTTCAAGAGGAGAAAACATTGACGAAGTCGCTCTAATCGATGCTTTGGATAAAGGTATTATATCCGGGGCAGGATTGGATGTTTTTCATGGAGAACCCAATGTTCATTCTGGCATCTTATCGCACTCCAAAATCAGTAAAAGCCCTCACATAGGTGCCTCTACCATCGAGGCCCAGGAGCGAATTGCCAATGAGTTGGTTGATCAGATTCTACAGCTATACCGGCAAAGATTGGAGGTGGGTCTGATTTAAATCAGGATTTCTTTTTTATGCTGCAACCAATGGCTTTTGTAAACGCTGGGTCAGGATCTTTTCCCATATCGAGTGAAGATATGGCCTGCTCCAAATATTTCTCTTTCACCTGCTTTTCATCTCTTGGATTGTCATCGATGGCGCCAATATACTTGACCACCCTGTTCATGTCCAGCAAGAAAACATGCGGTGTTTTTGTAGCACCAAAGCTACTGTACACTTCTTGTTTTGCATCAAAAAGATAAGGAAACTTAAACTTTTTGGATTTTGCCCTTTTTTTCATTTCTTCCGGGCTGTCTTCAGGAACCACCTCAGGGTCATTTGGATTGATCGCTATCACGGGATAACCTTTGTCAGCGTATTTTTTGTTGAGTTCTATCAACCGATCCTCATACATTTTTGCATAAGGGCAATGGTTGCAGGTAAATACAATGACAAATCCCTTTGCTTTGGGAAAATCGGCCATGCTTACCATTTTTCCATTGATGTTTTCCAATTGAAAATCAGCTGCTTTATCGCCAATTTTGTATTGCGCTTCAAGGTTTAAATGAAAATTTAGCAACAAGATGAAAATCATGAACAGTCTATACATGTTTTTTAATTTTTAGATTTTATACAATGATTAATCCAGTCTGAAAGTTCACCGTAGGAATGAAACTCCATCTCTGCAAAACACCTTTTGCCTTTGTATGTCATGAGGGTTGCAGGAATGGCGCCCAGCCAACTTGGTTCGATTGCATCAATGAATGAGTTTGGGTTGGATTCATTCAAAAGGCAAACTTCTGCTGTATAATTATTCTTTTCGAGAAAAGGAATTACTTTTGATTTCAATCGACGCACATCGTCCAGGCTGACCATATAAAGTCTGGTTTGCGTACCACTTGTCTGAACCGCATAATTCTGAAAATAAGGCCATTCTTTGATACAAGGCGCACACCAGGTTGCCCAGAAGTTAAAGATTCGGATGGTATCGTCCTTTTTATCCATTTCCTTCAACAAATCTTTCAACACCAACACTATGGGTTCACGCACCTGACCATTGGCTTTAAAACAGGTAATAGACATCAACAGTATGATCACAATCTGAGTCATCATGAATTTAACGCCTGAAGTTTCAGAATGTTGTTTGCAATAGGACAAGGTTTTATTAATTTTTAATCGTTTAAAAAATCGAATGCTTCGAAAATTTTCAAATGGCAAAAGTAAATTGGCGAATCGACAAGTATCTGATTGATGGATAAAATATATACCTTCGCACTTATTGGATATGATGTCTTCCATCAGTAAATTTTTGTATATTTTCCTGGCCATTGTCATTCTGTATATGGTGGGAATTTTCTTTATTTATATTTTTATTGATTTCATTGTGTTTTCACCGACCAAACACGGACCAAATTATAAGTATACATTCACTCATCCGTATAAAGAAATCAAACTGGATCATCCCAATGGTCAAAAAATCAATATTCTTCAGTTTGAGAGCAAGATTCCCACCAAATCATATCTGATTTTTTCTACACGGAAGTAACAAAAGCGCCGATTACTGGGCTGCCCAGGTGCCTTTTTTTACCAACAGAGGTTTTCGTGTAATTATGCCAGATTATCGCGGGTATGGAAAATCACAAGGCCATCCAACAGAAATTGGGCTATATGAAGATGGTCAAATTGTCATGGGATGGCTAAAAGGTCAGACTACAGAGGATAGTATACTCATTTACGGAGTTGATTTTGGAGCAACAGTTGCCGCCTATATTTCAACCATCAGTCCCTGCAGGCAAGTTATTCTTGACAATCCTGTGTATAGCCTTAGGTCCTGGATGAGAACCAGATTTCCATTGCTGATTTTACCTTATGAATTAAAATACGATTTCAATACATTTGAGTTTATTCCCAATATTATTAGTCCAATGACGATTTTTTATACAAAGAACAACCCGTTTCACAAAAAAGAGGAACTGAAAAATATGGTAGGCTTACTAAGGGATCCAGGCACCGTCATTTGGTTGGAAAACGGAGGTCAAGAGGACCTGGATTTTATTCAATATTTTGACCAGATAAGTAAGAACTATTAGAACATGGTGAAACGCTCAAAACTTGAAAAATTTGCAGCCAATCTAGGCTTTACAAATGTATTTGAAAATTTCAATTTTCAAAACCCAAGTTTACATCAATCCCTTCATGAGGAAGTAGAACTGAAAGGAAAATGGCGCGCCAATCATTTTATGAACAATGATCCATTGATTTTAGAATTGGCCTGCGGAAGGGGAGAATATTGTCTTGGACTCGCAGCCATGTATCCAAACAAAAACTATATTGGGGTTGACATAA
Organism: Saprospiraceae bacterium; assembly: GCA_016715965.1. NCBI lineage: Bacteria > Pseudomonadati > Bacteroidota > Saprospiria > Saprospirales > Saprospiraceae > Saprospiraceae bacterium. The sequence continues at coordinate 3,655,127 of JADJXG010000001.1, forward strand.
AAGGAGCCAGAATTTGGAAAGGGGCCTCTACCGCATTGGCGAAACGATTGGATAATATTGCATTTTTAAGAACTAAAATTGAATTAATTGGGCATTTTTTTGAAGAAGAGGAAATTTCAGAAATATGGATTACATTTCCTGATCCTTTTCCAAGGCCCAGCAAATCAAACAGGCGGCTCACTTCTCCAATATTTCTAGACCACTATTCCAAAGTCCTGGAAGATGGAGCCTATTTACATTTGAAAACAGATGATCCGGGATTGTATGTATTTAGTTTGCAAACCATTCAGTCCCATCCAAACTATACCGTATTGTATCATGATGATGACATCTATGGCAAAACACTCCCCTACCCTGAATTAGAAATTAAAACCTACTATGAGAATATCCATTTGGATCTCGGCAAAAAGATTAAGTACATCAGAGCGAGGCACCATAAACAATACAGATAGAAGAATTAAAATCTTAAATTTCAAGTGAATATAAGATTGTTTCCAAATTAAGAATTTGAACAGGAAGTCGTAAATAAATAATAAATTTGTTTCCAAATCAATTGGAAATTGAAATCGAATGATAGTTTGGAGGGTGATTTATTTTGGTTACGACTGATCATTCCATCCATGGTACAATTATCAAGATGTTTCTTTTTTGTCGCTATTTTTTCTCTCAGTTTAACCCATCCAATATATAGCCAACAAAACTACACTCTATTGGATTCTGCTCTTATCTATGAGAAGCTAGATCAAGCCGATGATTTGGATTTTAATGGTGAATTGGACAGCGCCCTGGCAATCGTTGAGTGGGTCGATAAGTTCTCAAGAAGCAAAAATATGAGCAGAGGGCTTGGCTATGCTCAATTAAAAAAAGCAGATCTGCTTCTCAAAAAATCCATGTACCCTCAAATTAGCGGGCTGTTGGATGAGGGTTACCATATTGGAAGTATCTTAAAGGACAGCCTTATGATGGGACTATCCCTCACCCAGAGGGCCCAATTCTACAAAGCAAAAGGTGATATGGAAAATTCCATCTCTTCAGCATAATCACAATTGCTTCTCCTAAAAATGATTTAAGCGGTTTGTTCTTTATTGACAGAAAGTCGAGATTGGATTTGATCTTGTTCAAGATATTAATTGTATCATTCTACAAATTTATCTTAGATTTGTGTACCATTTTCTTGTACCATCTCGGAGCGATTTATATTAAATTTAAGCTGAATTCATTTGGTTTTGGATAAAATTTGTGAATTTCCAATTCATTCTTTGTAAATTCAACTTACAAACTATTTGAATACATGGGAATAATTCTTCAAATAAAGTGTCTAAATTTTATTGTTAACGAATAAATCAAAAACGATGAAAAATTCATTGATTAAAACAGCCATCTGTTTGAGCCTATTCATTAGTATCGGATTCAACATGAAAGCCCAGGGTAAATACATTCTAGCCCAAAACAATCCATTTGCCTTGGTTAACTTGAGCAATTTTGCATCACCGGCCCTTGGAGACATTGACAATGATGGCGACCTGGACCTTTTTGTTGGCCAATACAACTCCAATACCATGTTGTTTTTCCGAAATATTGGTACTGCCAAGATGCCAATATATGAAATGCAATCAGGCCAATTAAATCCAATGAATATCTACTCAAGTAATTCCGGATGCAATGCACCTGCATTGGTAGATATTGATCACGACGGTGATCTTGATGCATTTGTTGGGATTTATACCTATCTTATCCGACACTTGAAAAATGTTGGGAATGCCAATGAACCAGATTTTATTTGGCCCAGTCCTATGGATCATCCATTGGATAAAGTGATGACGGAAGGGATTTGCAGTTTTCCAGCATTTGTGGATATCGATAATGACATGGATGATGATGTGTTTATCTCCGATGGGAATGGAAGTATTCTATTTTATAGAAACATTGGAAATAAGACATCCCCTAACTTTGATTTGGATACCATGAATAATCCATTCATAAATGTAAATCTTACAGCAAGAACGAAAATTGCTTTTCATGATATAAACGGTGATGGATTGATCGATGCTGTAATTAGCCATGATGCCACAATACCTGAATTATTGTATTTCGAAAACACCGGATCAATAACAAATGCTTCTTTTGAGCAAATGACAGGAACGTCTAATCCATTCGACGGAATTACAGGACCAGTGGCCCTTGTACCGGCATTTGCAGATATCGATGGGGATGGTGACAAGGATTTGGTACTTGGCACAAATCAAAGAATCAGGCTTTATGAAGCAGTAAGTTCTTCCGGCACCAACTCTTATGACAAATACGCCAACTGCAAAATTTATCCCAATCCCAGTAACGGACTTTTAACTGTTACCAATTTACCCTTCGGTTCTACTTTAAAAGTGGTGGACATAACCGGAAAGGTGCATTATAATGCAATAACTAAAAGCGAGGATGAAATAATTGACACCTCAACTTTTATGAATGGTGTGTACAGTATCCGGATTGAAAACAACGGAACCTTGTACAACGAAAAACTTTTAGTTAGCAAGTAATTTTATTTAGGCATAAAAGACTTATATCATGTAAATTTTAATGTTTTATAACAAAACAGTTGGTCTCATTTTTGGGGAGTATTACAAATATCTTCATTTTTGTTAAAAGAGCATAGTTCAGGATTGAGTTGCTGCAGTTTTTCAAAATTATATATGAATTTCAAAAAATCAAACCGAAACTTTATTTACAGAAGCAGGAACATATCATAAAAAAAATCCCTTTATCTATTCAGATAAAGGGAAATAAATTGTTGAGGTCGAGAGCGGACTTGCTATATTATCTGTATATCAATGTGTTATATGTTTTATCATATATTTGTGTAGTGTTTTGTGTAGAATAACACTCAAAATGTTTAGAAAACACTCAAATACTATACTTTAAACACGATAAGGTTTCCTGTGGTACTTTACGCAAAATAGATTTTCTAATGGGTATGGCAGGGGGACAGAAAAAATAACCTTCAAACATGGGGGATTGAATTGGTAGTCATTTCGTTTCTACTACATATTAATGAATAATGACCGAAACCCTTTTAGAGGAAAAAATGAATTTAGTCTTATTTCTGTACATAAACCATGAACTAAATACCTGAAGACCAAAGAATATTTTCAACAATAAAATTGAAAACTAATAACACATATATTGTCTTAAGCTTAAAAATTGACAATTTAAAGGTTTACGCTTGATTATCAGTGTCAACAGGTTTAGTAGATGTTGTTCCCCACTTTTGATTTTTTAAAATTATACCATTCAATTTTTGCAGACACTCAATACACCAATTCTTAGTTTTTAGCATCTCATAAAGTGAGTGGGATTTTTATATACTATTTATCAAAACTTTATTAGTTTTGTGTATGATATTATAGAGGTTGGGTAATCTTGATTTGTAATTTATAATTTTCTTGAATTTTACATTTTATAAGTAAGAGTTTATAAGGATCTATTAAAGTTAACTAAATTGACCAAAATGAAATTCTTTCTGATTTATAACGATTTTGTATCTAATTCCTTTTTACGACAAGATGAGAATGACAACGGTGGTGGGATTTGGGTAGCACTTTTAATACTTTGTGCTGTATGGTTAATAACAGAACTTCTACTTAAACATCATAATAAAAGTCATAGGAATTTTAAAACGCTTATTGCGTCTTATGTAGTTTGGGTTACTATTAATTTTATAATTTACGAAAATGGCAATCAAATATATACATTTCTTTCCGCCAAGAAGGAAAATTACAAATATAAAAATATTTATGAAAATTTTATTGCGGAGCAATTGTATTTTTATCCATTTGAGGGAAGTATAAGTTCCTATAATTATGTTGAATTAATTATCTTTTCAATCATGCCTCTGGTTATATTTTTCGTGCTGTATCAATTTGAATACTATACTAAAAAAGGAATCACACGCCAAGACAATTTTCAGGAATGGGTAGAAGAAAAGGTCAATAAGCTATTTGATTTAAGACCTGATATGTACGGAAATAAGGAGTATGTAAATAGCCGTATCGAAGGTATTTATGAATGGTTAAAGGAAAAAGGAAAGGATTTAAGCAAAGCGGATAAGAGTTTGATTGCTGCAAGGATGAAGGAGAAATTCGGAATAGTTGATGATAAAGTAAATGATGCCTTAGACAAGAGCTAAACCGATATGAGCCGATCCACAAAAATATGCTATGTCTTATAGACATTAATCAGGCTACATCGCCAATAATAGCCCTTTTTGATTCCTTGCTTACTTTAAATTCCTTGAATCTTAATGTAAAGAAATATCCCTTTAGTGCACATCTTAGTTATTTCTTATAACAGGTTTCTTTCAAGGATATTCAATTTTGCAGAACATAAAGGGTATTAGTCTTTGTATTTACATCTTCTTTTCATATCCTCCTTCCCTTGGTCCGTTATATTGTGTCGTCCGTCTGTTGTAAGCATTTTTGTTCTTGTGCTTTATTCTCTTTTTTTTTCATTATCTTGTTAGTTTCTCTATGGTTTTTTTGTGGGGTTTTTTTTTTGAGAAAATTGCCTGTTGTTTAAGAGTGTTTTGTGTTTATAGTCCTCATCATCATTACATACTGTTATTTTATTACCTATTGAGCACCTTCCTTTTTAGGCTTTATTGGGCTTTTCATATTTATTCCATAGATGTGATCTACTCTTAAAAATTAGCGTCTTCATATGTCGCCTTTCTTTTTATACCTCAAGTATTATAGCTTTGATGCGTAATATGGAATATATATCATTACTTTCCCGAAAATTCAACATTTTATACCTGTTTATTGGGAAAATCAACAAAGAAATACTTGAAATTCAAATAATTATTTATCTTCGCAATTGAGTATTGATAAATATTATGACTTTATATGAATTTATAATTAAGTATGATCAAGAGAATTCTATTGTACTCCTTGAGGGAAAACGAAATGTTTTAGAAGCTGATCAAGAAAATTTAATTGCATTGGGGAAATTGTTAGCATTAAAGACAGCAAGAATGACTTTTAGAAGTGGCAATGCAGATGGTTCGGACCAATTGTTCTCTAAAGGTGTCGCAAGTGTCAGCCCTGAAAGACTCCAAGTTATTACTCCATATGTAGGTCATAGAGAAAAAACCAATCTAGCAAACGATACCATTAGCTTGGACGATATAAATATTGCAAATGAACCAGAAGTTGTTTATCAATCAAAAAACAATAAAAAAATGATAAATCTAATCAACCAATTTATTTCTGGTGACAAAAATCGGTTTTCTATCAAAGCTGCATATATTATTAGAGATACAATAAAGGCAATTGGTACTAGCAAAATTAGACCTGCTACATTCGGTATTTTTTACGACGATTTAGAAAATCCAAAAACAGGTGGTACTGGACATACGATGAATGTTTGTTTACAAAATAATATTCCCACAATAGATCAAAAGATATGGTTTAAATGGTTACAAGAATAGAAATTCAGGCATCCAACAGCCCCAATTTAGAATGTCATCTTTTTTATACGAAAATTGGCAGTTCCTAAACCAATAATGTAGCTTCCAAATAATTACTATCTGGACATAAAACTACGAAAGGATTACTGGTGCTTAAAATGGGCATCATTCTCCCTTATAATGGTGATTAAATTTTAATTAATCTATAATATAATATTAGCTTAGATTTGTGTGCCATTTTCTTTACTCACCTCATATATGGAAAATAAAAAGAGCTTTATTTATAATTTGCTAATATCAATCGGAGTTATCATTTTTGTACATATTACAGTTGGAAATCCAATTTTGGATTTTCTTTATGAATTTGCTGCTGTAGAAGTTGATGGAAAGGTTCTTGAACCTGGGTACAAATATACTTATACAGTTGATAATATAACATACATTAAGGGAACTCCTGATTATTCCGATGTAGATTTTGAGCAAAAAGAAACAATCGATGTTGTGGTTGAATATATTTATTTTATTCCATCATTGAGCAAACTGAAAGAAATAGAATATTCTAGTAGATCCTCCTATTTTATAAGATCACTTTTTTTAAAAACTTTATTCTACATTTTCCTCATTGTCTATTTTGTTAAAGTGCTAAAAAAAGATTTACTTCTTATAAAAAATGATTCAAAAGTTTTACAACCCACAGAGGAAGATAAATTTAACGATGTATTTAACGACGATGATAATACCATTATTGATTTTTCAAGATTTAACCTGAGGAAACATTTTGTTTCATCAATTTTAGATATAATAATTGGAATTTCAGCATTTTCTTTAACATTGCTTTTATCAAACATTTTTAAAGGTAATTGGGTAGGCATAGTTATCTTACTCTTTCTATCTATTATTATCGGTTTACATTCATTTACTCAGAGAATTGTTGACAATAATATTGCAATAATTATTAATGTAGTTTGTGGTTTGATTACAATAAATGGCGGTATTAATTTTGATGAATTCAATAATTTCCATTGGAATCCCTATATTTTGACAAGTTATGTTGTCATAAAATTTACAGTATTAAGATTTATATTGGAATTTTTATTAATAAAATGGGGGTTTGAGGTTGAATATAAATTGTATTATTTATTTATTGATAAAAACCATAATTAATGAATTATATAGATAGAGGTAAAGTTAGCTCCCTTTGAATAAGTAAATATCTATAGATTTGTTGTTGTCAGAATTGATTTCTAGTATTAATGGTATTATTCTTCGTCAAAATATTTTTTAGAATGCTTGGTTAAAATTAATATTGGATAATTTATAGGCATTCATTTTTAGAATAGAAATGTTGCCTTTAGAGTATAAATCTTAGATTATTAACAATAATTAACAGTTAGGCGAGGTTTGAATATACAGTTCTATCCAAATCTTTTGTATTTTTAAGCCCACTTAAACCTAAATCTTATGAATAATGACCAATACGCCGAATTATTGGCATATTTAATCACAATCCACAACCAACTTTTAGAAGTTGAAGCTAAGGAAAATTCTACTGTAAGCGATTTGCGCCATAATTGGCAGGTAAAACGTGAAGCGATTAGGGATACTATTTTGGATCAGCTTGCAACTCCATAGAATCAGGAAGATTGGACATGAGTTTAGAAAGATCTTCTTTTAGATCTTCTTTTGTGGTAGAAATTTCCATAAACTTTTCAGCATCCTCTTGAAATTCTGCTAAACGTAGTAGGTCTTTTGGTGCAAGTTTGCTAATAGCTATTTGAATACATCTGACTTTATCTTCAAATGTAAATCCACTATTTAGTACTAACAAAATTGCGTCTTTCAAACGTCTTTCGTTTTCAGTAATAGCTAATTGATTTGTTTTTTTCATATTTTAAATTTTTTTAAATGTTACATTTTATAAATAAAATTATCAGTAGAATACTTATTATTCCTACTGCTATACTTACTCCAATTGGAACGCTGCTTTATGCTATACTAACCCTTATTACTTTTGGGATTTACGGCAAAATTATACATTGGATTAAAGATAAGCTAATATTTATAGTAATAGAGTTTTCTAAATTGTACGAAACAAATAATCTTGCATTGCAAATTCTATCAATTTTTGGATTGCCTTTTGCCGCTTTAGGTTCTATCATAGTTTCACTTGTTGGCTATCATGGAGATTTTCCGAGACGAGCGCGCGATATTATTATATTTAAATCCTTTCCTTTTGCAAAGTCTTTTAGTGACTACGCTAAAAATGAAATAGATTTAGAAGACATGGAGTCAAATACAATGAAAGCTATTAGAGATCTTATTAATTCTCCTGAAGCAGTAAGTGAAAACATAGAACTCTATCGAGAAAACCCACTAAATGGAGATAAAATAATTAAGTGGTAACAACTATTTTACGTAGAAGATTTACATATTAGCAATTCAAAAATCACAAAATGAATATTTGTCTTTTCAATATCAATTCAGTTAACAACCTTCCTCTGGGACACACTTTTAATTCTAACGCACCTAACCTTACATATGAGGTAAGTTTCAGGATTTTGGAAGAAGGTTTAATAGTTATTGTTGTTGATTTGTTTTATATAGACAATAATGCAATAGGTTCATTTACAACTTCAACAACTTGCTTTTTTAGTGGGATTCAAGTTTCAATGTTAAATGATAATTTGATACGCCAAATAATTACAAGGTTTGGAAACAATATATTACAAAATATTAGAGATTCTATTAATCTTCCTTTGCGAGTCGATGAAGCAATGGGGGAAGCAATTGATGATCAACAGTTACTCCGTATTGCTTCCAATGCCTTCTTTGAACAACGTGATCCAATCCATGATCTATTGCAGCCCATTTGTCGAGATCTTTAATAATATGATCTTTTAACTCTATTTCTGTGAGGTTATAAAGATATTCTTCACTAATCATGTTCCAAATGGAGTGTCTATACTCTCTGAATTTTTCTGAAGTCCTTCCAACTGGAATGAACGAAAAATGATAGTGTAAAAACGAAGCTATTTTTCCAAATGTGGCTAACCTTTTAAACGCTTCTGACGCTTCACTTGGGTTTTCTATATAGGCCTCAAGTATTTGAATTTTGTAATCGTGCATTTTTTTAATTTTTTAATTTAATAAATAATATGAATGATAAAAATTTAGCTCTAAGGTGGATTGCTGTGTTTCCTCTTACATTTCTTACACATGTAGTCTTTATTGCTGTTTCTAATTTTCTCATTAAATATGTAATTTCTATTAATGAAGATGGTGAAGTTTCTTCTTTCAAATATGGTCTCTGGGGATATATTTTACAACCCCTTTTGTTGGGTTTTGCGACAACTCATGTAGCAACCCTAATTACTCCATTAAGAAACTTTGTTTTTATATGTATATGTAGTCTTGTACCTTTTATTGCTTATTCTTGGTGGTTTTATAAAATTGCTGAAAATGTATATATAGATTGGAATTATATTATCATACTAAAAGCTATATTATATGTTGGGTTATATTTATTGGGAATGTACCAGACTGCTTTAGCATTCTCCAAAAAAGAAAATCCTGTAGTAAATTCAATTGAAAATACACCAACATGATAACTAAAATGATTACCTACCTGAGTGTTATATCTATTATATTTCAAACAGCATGTAAGGATAATAATACTGTTTATATTTGTACTGGCAGTACAGCACACGCCTTTCATGATAAACGTGGATGTAAGGGATTAAGTAATTGCAGAGGAGATATAAAACCTATCTCAGAAGAAGTTGCTGTAAATAAATATCACCGAAGACCTTGCTATTACTGCCATTAGAACCATATCTAAAATTAACATAGAAATTTAATGTATTAATTGTTCCTCCATTTCTACCTTAGTGATCGAACCAAAAGAATCAGTAATTTCATGTATTCTTTTATCCATTATTTCCTTAATTAATTTCTCGTGTTCTGGGAAACTTAGGATTGCATCATGGATAGTAATAATTGGAATATCGCTATTCTTGGCAATGATATCAGGCACGATTTGGTGAATCACTAAATTGGCTTCAAGACTCTGCAATAATATAGCTAATAAACAAGGAGGGTCAAAAGCTGTCCTTTTTTGAAACCCTTTCCCATTACTAGTTTTAGTAAAGCCAATTTTCAAATGATCAAATACATTAATGACATTGGGAAAGTAAAGTCGCAAAAGTTTTACAATCGTTGAATTCCATGCAGATGGACTAAAAAGACATGCTATAACATTCTTCTTTAGTCGTTTCAAATCTAATTTTTTACGTGGAAATTTCCAATTGTATTTGTTAAGTAAAAATTTGTATAATTTTCCTTTTGATACCAGTCTTATAAAAATCCTTACATCATTCTTATTGATAAAGTCATCTATATTAGATGGCAAAAAAGGAAAAGAACTATGTCTATTAATATAGTCATGATCTCCTTTCCTTGTGTTATATAAGTTAATTGCACTAGTTATTGTCCAATCAATTTTGTATTTTATCCTTAATTCTTTGTGAAAGAGAGTAAGACTAACCAAAGGTTGACAATTTGATATATCTGTCTCTTTCAGTCTTTTTCCTCTAATGTTTAAGTACTCTCTTAATTCTTTCTTTAAACTAGTTATGGTAGTGTGAACGCGACCTGCTGATTGGTCAATTATAAAATACCATTGTTTGTGAACTATATTCAGGATTGCCACCCTATTTTGGTAGTAATTCAAAATATTTAAATTCTTTTGTTCATACATATTTTTGAGACATTCAATAGCATTGTGTTCCTCTATTGTTAATTCTTTTAACCAAAATATTAGAGCCTCAATATGCGGTGCTTCATTTGATTTCTCTTTTTCATTCTCGAATTTTTTTTTAATAAATTTTTTCGTTGTAATTATATATTCACTTAATTCTGTCGACAATATTCCTTCACAAAATGCATATCCCTTCGTCGTTTCTTCTTTCAAATAAAAATGATCAATTTCGATGATTTGATTCTTTTCTAATATACTCATTATTGAACTATAATCTCTTGAATATTCTTCTAGCTCCTTACTGTGGAAACCTACAAACTTCCTTTTTTCATATTGTTTCCTTTTATAAGCTATTCTCAATAAAATAATATAAATTATATACGCAAATTCATCCCTCTTCAATTTGGGATTTTCTTTATATTTCCTTGGTTTTTGAGGCAGTTCACTTACTAATAAATCCAAATCAATTGATTCTGGTAATAAGATTCTTTTCGTTTGTTTTACTTTTTTCAATTTTCCTGTTTCTAATTTTTCTAAATTTTTCATGTTTTTCAATTTATAAATTTAATAAATAATTATTTAATAAAGTGTCAAAAGCAATATTCTGCATATTTGATCTATCAGACTTAATCCAAAATTCATGACAGAAGGCACAGAAACCATCATATTCATTTGTCTCGATTAATTCTAGAATTATTTGCTCTGGGATTCTTATAGACCTCTCTAGCGGAAATTGCAATTCGTCCATATCTAAGTCGCTATTCATATTGATGAAATATTTTTAATCATTCGATTTAACATTAAAGAAATTATAAACCACATTTATAGTAATTCTATATTGCGCATATAAAGCAATTAATATTCTAAAGTATTTAGCTAAAATAAGCTTTAAGCTCTTAATTAAAATTATGTGTCTTTTTGTAAACTCTTCTTCTTTTCGTTTCAGACCGCACCATAGCTTCGTTTAGTTCGCTTCTCTTAAAACGCACTGCCCTCCCAATCTTATACTTTACTAATATTCCCATATCACTCCAGTCATGGACTGTTTGGGTACTTATATTAAGTAAATCACAAACATCTTTAATTGTCAGCCATTCCTTACTTGGAATTTCCATTCCTTTCGATTCCCTAATGGCACATAGAAGAGTTTCCTCTAAATCCTTTAAACAGTCCTTTAATTGTGTTTGTGTAAAAATAATTAATTCCTCCATTCAGCTTTTCTTTATCAATTATTATTATTCATTTTCAATAATAACTAGACAACGCGAAACGGATTTATGTTCCCTAAAAGTGGCGATTTCGCACAAGAACGCAGTCGGAGACAATCGGAGTCAATTAAATAAATACCTGTATTTCAGGATAAACTATGGAAGAGTGAATAGGCAGAATTGGATGTCTCTAATAAAATATAATTAAAACTATCTCATGTTTTTTATTATATTAATAATTTCCTTTTCATTTCTTGTGCCATTACCTTTCAAAAAATCACTATTTTTAAAATCAGATCCATATTGGTTCTTAAAGCATTGAATACATTTTTCCCAATGTCCATTATACTTTAATTCAATAATTAATTTCCGTCTTTTTAATTCTGAAATAATAGAATACAAATCACCAATAAAACCATACCAATTTATGGGGATAATTGGTGTAGTATGGTTGAATAATTCTAAAAATAATTGAATTTTATCAATATCTAATTTGGAATAAGGAAATAATTGCCTTAAAAAACCTACATTATTATCAAAATTTTTAATTTTAAATGATCTATTTTCACTAGATATATTTGGTAAATTCAATTCTGGAGGTAAAAAGCTTAGAGTATTCAAATTTTCACTGAATATTTCTATTTCTCGTTTTAATCTATCAAATGGATTAAATAAGTTAAAAAACTCATTTTGACTGAAAGTATTTAATATTTTACGTTTAGCAACAAAAAATTCGCCCTGTGTTTTTGATGCATTCAGAAAATTTATAAATCGGGAATCCAGTATATGCGGAGTCATATCATACATTGGAACCACTTGACGATTGAAATTATAAAATACATCTTCAAAACTATCTATTGTATTCAAAAATTCAATTTCTTGGTAACTGTCCTCTGCTTCATTCAAATCCATTCCATACTCCTTAGCAAAAATCTCACTTTTATGCTTCTTAAAATAGCATAATAATCCTCCCAAGGGAATGACTGGGCAGATTACAGTATCCAATTGAAATGGAACTGAAGTCCCATTTTTTAAAAGAAATCTAGAAAACGTGTCTAGTATAATGAACTTAAAATATGCTGATTCAATAACGAAGTATGAATGGCTTGGCAATGGAGAGGTATGAAAATCTAATAAGTCAATATAAAAATCAGACCAAAATTCGAATCTAAGGATACTCTCTTCTGTAATTTTTAGTTCTAGGTCATCAAGAACATTCTGGTATAGCTTTGGATCAATAAACCAATCAATCTGCCTTCGGAACTCGAAATATTCCTTAAAACAATTTAGGATTACTTCCCTATTTGGAATGCAGTCAGACATACTTTAATTTATTAAATTGAAATAAAAAGTAATATTAAACAGAATTTATTTTCTTAAATAATGAACATTATTTTCATCACAAATATATTCATTAAATAAAAATGTCCACCAATTTTTTGTTTATTTATTGAAATATGGGTGCTTTTCAATTAAAGAAGCATTCTCTTCCTCACTGATTTTGATATATTTCATAAAACTAGATTCAGTCTTATGGCCTGTGAGTTTCATTATTGCTAAAGTTGGAATACCTTCTGTATACATAATTGTAGCAGCGGTCCTGCGCGCGGTATGGCTTGAAATTAACTGATATTTTTGGTACTCTTTAATCCTTGTTATCCCTCCTATAGTCTCTTTAATCTGTATTGTTTCAATAATGTCAGCAGCTTTTGCAATTTCCTTAATTTTACGGTTAAAAGCTTGGTCGCTAATCTTTGGAAACCCATTTGGATATTTATCTAAGATTGTTTTCAGCCTTGGTTTAATGGGGATTATAACCCTTTCTTTGGTTTTCTGCTGAATTAAATTTATCATATTGCCCTGAATATGATTCTGGTTAATTTTACTAAAATCACTCCATCTTTGTGCTGTATAGCAACCTACCAAAAATAAGTCTCGGATTAGATCAGAATTATACTTTTTAGAAAAATCCAAATCATATAGATTATCCAATTCCTTTTCAGTTAAAGCAATATTCATTACGGTTTCAGATAAAGTTTCAAATCTTCTATCTCTAAAAACATTGTTTGTATGGATACCTTCATCCATTGCAGCTTGAGCAATAACCTTTAATTGCTTAATTAATCTACCTGCAAAATTCTTACTTAATTTACTATTATTACAATATATTAAGAATTCCTCATAAAATGGAATTGAAATATCTAACCAAGTGAATTTCTTTTTTTTAACTTTTTCGAACCGTTTCCATTGTTCCAGAAGCCCTAAATAGTTTTTAATTGTTCCATGAGTATATCTATTCCCTTTACTTTTACCTGTAGAGATAGTTCTTGAACCGTTTTGAATACCATAGATGAAATGGCTTAAGTAATCCAAAATAACAAATAGATCTACCTTTTCACCATCAATCCCCTTCTTCTTTATTACAGAACTAACCTTCTTTTTGGTTTTATCAGAAAGCCTAATAGTAGTGTCTAAATGTAATTTTAGATCAGATTCTATAATGGGCAAATTGTTAAACTTACAATTACTTAAATACCCCTCCACTTCATTTTTAATATTGGTTATTCTAATTTCAATGTTAGTTAGAAGCACTTCTATATTTGGAATTTGTTTTTTATACTCCTTAATTAATACTTTATTTTTTACAGGCCTTTGATTTAATGAATCCCATAATTCGAGGTAAATTTTGACACCAGTACCATAGACAAAACGAATCCCATTAAAGTGACACCTGTAGCGTAAAGAGGTCTCTTTACTTGGATCTTTGGACCTCAATTCGAAGTAATGATTCATAGATTAAATTTATAAGCAAATATACTTATAATTTCAATTCAGGTGTAGTTTTGGGTGTACTTTTTTCTTTATCAATTCTTATAAACTGAGAAAAAGCCAACTATATAATATTAGCTAATACCTTATAAATGAGCTTAAAATAAAAAATCCCTTTACCAATTCAGATAAAGGGAAATACATTGTTGAGGTCGAGAGCGGATTCGAACCGCTGTACAAGGTTTTGCAGACCTCTACCTAGCCACTCGGTCACTCGACCATAAGGGACGGCAAATGTAGAGCTTTTATTGGAAATCCTAAGTGTGGAATATGAAAAAAATAAGGATTTTTGTCTAAAATGAGCCCTCACTTCACCATTCCATTAATTTTGACCCATGAAATCCGAACTCGAATATCTTGATCTCTTGAAAGAATTTTGCCTGATTGTCCGGGCTCCGGGAAGGATTAACCTCATCGGCGAACACACCGATTATAATCAGGGGCTTTGTATGCCCGCGACCATCAACCGGTATATTTATCTTGGCATAAACCATTCAAAAAAATGGAGCTTTCAAGCCATCGACACCCTTGAAACTTGGGTTGAAGGTCAAAATTGGACCCCGGATTGGTTGGTGTACTTTAATGGTGTCATCCAACTCGCAACCGAAAAGAACTTACCGACCAGTCCATTAAGCTTGGCATTTGGGGGCAATCTTCCGGTAGGCGCTGGCCTATCTTCCTCTTCTTCAATTTGTTGCGGATTTTGTTACGCCTTGAACACGCAATTCAACTGGCAGATGGATTTGTCTAGTTTGACCCAATTTGCCGTACAAGCTGAAAGACGATCCGGCCTGGAAGGTGGAATGATGGATCAGATCAGTATTCTGAATGGCAAGAAAGCTTGTGCTTTGCTTATCGATTGTAAAGACTGGACATTTACCAACTTTCCCATGACATTGCCAGACCATAGCTGGCTGATTGTCGATACCAAAATCAAGCATAAATTGGTGGATACTGATTACAATACAAGAAGCCAAACTTGTCGGCAAATTTTGATAAAACTGCAAGAAAAAGGAATATCCATTGGAGCCCTGGGTGAAGTAGATGACCGCCAATTGGCTCTGGCAAAAAATTTACTTACGGAAGAACAATTTCTATTGTTGAAATATCAGGTCGAAGAAAATGAAAGGGTCAAAAAATTTGCACACGCACTTATCAACAAGGATGCGATTGAATTAGGCCACATTTTATTGGAAGGCCATAGAGGACTGAGGGATTTGTACAAAGTATCCTGTGATGAATTGGATTTTCTGGTTGATTTTGCAAACAAGGATCCAAGGGCTGAAGGGGCCAGAATGATGGGAGGTGGATTTGGCGGAAGTTCCATTCATTTGGTAAAAAATAATACCTTGGACGCTTATCGATCCGACATCGCAGAAGCTTATCAGCTGAAGTTCGGGATACATGCAGATATCTTTGAAGCGGAAGCATCAGATGGTCTTATACGCTTGAAATAAGAAATTTTTAAAGAATGGCTTTATCTTTGCATTTCCAGCAAATCAAATTTCGTAAAAAAAATCTACAATATATATTCTTATCCTCCATCAAATGCGGTTTCAAAATAAAATTATTCTTGCAGTCTTTGTTTCCCTGGTCCACAGTTGTTCACTCTGGTCAGCAGCCACTGCCGCCCTTCAAGAAGATTGGATGATCACAGAATCAAAACTTAAAAAAATCTGGCCCAATGCTCAAATAAATCATCTGAACAAATTGGATGGCTACCAGACAGCCTGGGAAATTTTAGTGCCACAGAAAGTAAATCACCAAGACGCCAGCAGTCCGATTTTTTATCAACGGATATACATAGACCACAAGAGCCTAAAATCACCAAATGTTTTAGTGACTGAAGGATACCAAATCAATCACCGCATTCATGAGCCCAGTAAAATGTTGGATGCCAATCAAATCACCATAGAATACCGGTATTGCGGACAATCTGTTCCTACCAAATTGGACTGGACTTATTTAAATCATGCCCAAGCCATGCAAGATTTTTATAAAATTCAAAATGAATTAAAAAAAATCTACAAGAAAAAATGGATTGTTACCGGTGTGTCCAAAGGTGGCACTACAGCTGCCATCTATAAATTGCAGTACCCAAAAGCGGTAAAAGCGGCCATGGCTTATGTAGCACCCTTTCCCCTGGCTCAGGAAGACCTTAGGACCATCCGCCATTATCGCCAAAAAGCAGGCACAGAAGCATGCAGAAAAAGAGTTTTCGAATTTCAGAAAATGGTATTTTCAAACCGTGAAAAGCTGGTGCCGCTGATACAAAATCTAGCTAAAAGAGAGGGTGTCACTTTCCCATTGGGTATTGAAAAGACCATAGAATATTGTGCACTGGAATATCCTTTTTCTTTTTGGCAATGGGGAACCGATTGTGAGGAGATTCCGGGAACTGAAGCCAATGCATTGGATATTTTTCATCATCTGGAAGAAATCGTCGATATCAATTTTTATGATTCAAAAACTTACGAACAATTCAAACCAGCCTTCTATCAGTTTATGACTGAATTTGGGTACTATGGTTTTGATACGATCGGTTTAAGTCAATATTTACTTTTTGAAAAGCAACCCAGCAACCTGGTCTTTTGTCCATCAGATGTAGATATCCAATTTAATCCTTCCTTTATGCAAAAAATGGAAGAAAAGGCAAGAACGAATGGCAAGAAAATTATGTACGTGTACGGTGGTCTGGATACATGGACTGCTTGTGGCATCGAACCGGATAAAAGATTGAATGCGCTTCGACTGACACTCGCCGATGGTGGACACCGCACCAAACTCAGAAATTTTTCTGCAGAACAAAAATCAATGGCTGTCCAAAAATTAAAAAAATGGACAGGTATTAAAAATATTTCCACACCTCAATAAATACTGCTTGCAATGATTCTTGAAAATGACCAGTATCAAATTCAGGGTTTAGCCCTTCTGGATCTAGTTGAAAAATACGGAACTCCTCTCTATGTCTATGACAGCTCCATGATCAAACGTCAATTGGATCGACTTCACAAGGCTTTTGACGTGCCGCAATTGGATGTACACTTTGCATGCAAGGCATTGAACAATGTCAATATATTAAAGCTGATAAATGGGTGGGGAGCGGGACTTGACACGGTTTCCATCCAGGAAATATGGACCGGTCTCAAAGCCGGGGTGGATCCTTCAAGGATTATCTATACTCCCAATTGTGTCGGAGTGGATGAAATTGAAATGGCCATCGAGCTGGGTGTTCAGATCAACATTGATCACATCGAAACACTGGAATACATAGGACACCATCACCCCAACACCAAAATGTGCATCCGGATTAACCCACATGTGATGGCCGGTGGCAATGAAAATATCAGTGTGGGTCATATTGATAGCAAATTTGGAATCTCTATTTATCAAATGCCACTTGTGGAGAGATTGGTCAAAACGCTTGGCTTAAAAATAAATGGTCTTCACATGCATACCGGATCGGACATTCTGGATGCGGGTGTGTTTAGTTTTGCCTCCGATATTCTTTTTGATGTGGCCAAAAGATTTCCGGATCTTGAATTCCTTGATTTTGGCAGTGGCTTGAAAGTTCCTTACAAGGAAGATGATGTCTATACCGATATTGAAGAATTGGGAGTCATCCTATCCAAAAAATTTAATCAGTTTTGCAAAGAATATGGACGTCCATTAAGTCTTTTCCTGGAGCCCGGAAAGTTTATTGTATCAGAGTGCGGCTTTTTTTTGGTTAAAACCAATGTCATCAAACAAACACCTTCCACGGTGTTTGCCGGTGTGGACAGCGGAATGAATCATTTGATAAGGCCTATGCTCTATAATTCCTACCATCAGATCGTCAATGTGAGCAATCCTACAGGAAAGCCAAGGGTGTACAATGTCGTCGGCTATATCTGTGAAACGGATACCTTTGCCAGCAACAGAGTGGTACCTGAGATTCATGCAGGAGATATCCTCTGTTTTAAAAATGCAGGTGCATACTGTTTTACCATGAGCTCCAATTACAACTCGAGATTCAGGCCTGCAGAAGTACTCATCCATGACGGAAAAGACCTGCTGATCCGTAAAAGAGAGAGCATGGAAGACTTATTAAGGAACCAAATCGAAGTATTGTAATGGAGTCATTTGGATCAATGTCATCTTGATTGCACTCCTGATTGCATCCTTAACTTCATAATCGTTGGTAGTTTTCAGGCTCCAATGATAAAAATGATTCATTTTTTGATACAGCCAATGACACTTTTGATCCATCGTTTGCATACTTTGATACAATTGTTTTGGAAAGACTTTTGAAGATCATTATCTTGTTGCCCGTAAATTATTTTTCAGGCTTGCATTGGAATGAAGCTTTTTACCATCCGCCATGCATTATATGACCAGATTAAAAAAAATAGTATCTTATTCATTTTAATACCCAAAATCAAATAGCGTTACCCGCATCAGGAATATTCAAAAAAATCTCCAGAATCCCAAAAGCAGTTTTCTTTCCACTAAAACCTCAACCTATTTTTACACGATCACAATAATTTGCTGCATCAGTCTATAATGAGAACTTATTACTTTTATTTCGGAGCATTGGGATTCATTTTATTTGAAATTGCCAGGGTATATTTCATAATGCCTTTACCCGGAAGCCAGGAAATGCAAAGCCTTGATTTGGCCTACTTTTTACATCAGTGGAAATGGGTTTTAGAAGCTTGTTTTTGGCTTTCTTGATGTTAGGATTCTGGCGGACGTTCCAAAAGAAGAAATGGCTGACTGCACTGATTTTGACCATTGCAGTTTTTATTGTCTATCAAAACAATTGGAAAATGTCAGCCGACAAGATGTTTCTGCAGCCGGGCTATCTCAACTTCGCCGATTCCCGAGAAAACATGGTAGATCTTAAAAGAATCGTCATCGGTATCCACCATGAGGGAAAATCAAAAGCTTATCCAATACAATTTCTGGGATATCACCATCAGGTAATCGACCAAATAGCGGATAAAAAAATCATGGTAACTTATTGCACGGTTTGCAGGACCGGTAGAATTTTTAAGCCCATCATCCATGGAAAAGAAGAGGTTTTCAGATTGGTAGGCATGGATCATTTCAACGCCATGTTTGAAGATCGGTCGACCAAATCGTGGTGGCGGCAGGCCACAGGAGAAGCCGTGGCTGGACCTTTAAAAGGGATGAAACTCGCAGAAATGGATTACAGCCAAATGACTTTAGAGCAATGGTTGCAAAAATATCCGGATAGTCAGATTATGCAGCCTGACAGCGATTTTACCATTAAATATGATAGTATGTCTAATTTTGAACGAGGTAAATTTTATGGTAAGTTGACCATAAGAGATACCCATTCATGGCAAGATAAGTCTTGGATTATTGGAATATCATTACAAGGCATTTCAAAAGCCTACGATTGGAATGAGCTCTGCCGCGAAAGAATCATTCATGACAGCATTGAAAACATTCCACTCGTGATCGCATTGTCAGAGGATCAACACAGTTTCGTGGTTTACCAAAGAAAACACAAGCATCAAATTTTAAAAATGAAGGGTGACAGCTTGGTCTCAGAATACGAGCGTTACGATTTTTTCGGAAATTCAGGAGACAGTAATTCGAACAATCTGAGGTCAATTAATGCATCACAGGAATATTGGCACAGCTGGAAGTATTTTCATCCAAATACCCTGCAATTTTATTTTACCGAGATTAGGGAAAGATAAATTTCAATCACCTCCTATTCAAAAGATTTAAATGTTGTATCCTCAAAAAAACACATTGAAACAGATCCAATTTTTCTAAACAAGGGTAAATGGATCTCTGTCTTTTAAAAAGGGATATGCTTTCCTGAAAGCCTTTAATTTTTCTTTTGAAAGTACAGTTGTCCTGATCCCGGTTTCAGATCCCAAATCCAATATTCTGGTGCCTTCGAAATTCCAAACTCCTGAATCTCCTGAATATTCTATTTGATTGCCATCTATACCAAGTCCATTGACCCCAACCGCGTAACACACATTTTCAATACTTCTGGCAGTCAGCAAACTCAACCAGGCTTGTCTTCTTTTGCCGGGAACTGCGCTACTCCGATCAGGAGCTCAATGTCATCTACATTGCGCAACCAAACTGGAAATCTCAAATCATAACAAATAAATGGCATTATTTTCCAATCCCTAAATTCAAAACCAATTTTGAAGCCCCTTTTGAATAATGTAAATGTTCATTGGCCAAAGTGAATAAATGCACCTTGTCGTAATACAAAATGCTTCGATCGGGAAACGCGCAAATACACCTATTATAGTACTTTCCGCCATCTTTGATGATCAAACTTCCCATCACCAGGGCATGATGATGATTGGCCAGGACCTGCATCCAACGGACGGTAGGTCCATCCATTGACTCTGCCAATCTTGCACTGTCCATACTAAAGCCGGTTGAAAACATCTCACAAAAAACGATCACATCCGTTGACAAGTCTGGCGATTGAATCAATTGGTCCATGGACAAAATGGTTCCTGCCGGGTCTTCCCACCGAATTGGATTTTTGAATCAATGTGACTCTAAGGTCATTCATTTTTATACCATTTCATTTTTTAGACCATTTGCTCCATCACCTGCTCCCATTCTTTTGTTAGTGAATTAAGCTTGGTCTTATCAAGTTTATACTGACTCATGGTTTCGTTGTAGGCTTTGGATTGATAAAACTCTGGATCAGCCATTTTGATTTCGCATTCTTTGATTTTAAATTCCAGTTGCTCGATCTGCCTCTCAATTGACTTAATTTTTTTCTGCAAATTTTTTTGCTCATCAGGATTGAGTTGGACAGGTTTGTGAAGCTTTTGGGTCTGGATCTGCGCAGCAGTTTGAAATGACTGGAGGATGTCCTCTGAATCCATTTTCTCCAAAAAATAATCAATGTCACCTTCGAAAACCCTTATTTTTTGATGGGCAAAGTAAATGGTTTTCTCCGCCAATCCGCGCAAGAACTCCCTATCGTGCGAGACGATGATGACGGTCCCATTGTAGTTTTTGATGGCTTCTTTCAGTGCCTCTTTCGATGGGATGTCGAGGTGGTGTGTTGGCTCATCGAGGATCAATAGATTATGCGGTTGGACCAGTAAAGTCGCCAATCGCAATCTCGACTTTTCACCACCGCTCAGCACCTTTACTTTTTTGTCCACATCCTTTCCCTGAAAACCCAGACCACCCAAAATGGTCCTTACCATCGGCCTCGCCTCCGGAATAGAAGCATCTTCCAAGGTTTGCAGGATGGTGAGTCCAGGATCCAATATATCCGTATGTTCTTGTGCATAGTAACCAATCTTGATTTCATGCACCGATTTGATATCACCCTTAGTTGGCAAAAGTTGTCCGGATATCATTTTGACCATGGTACTTTTGCCTTGGCCGTTTTGACCTATAAAGCTGAGCTTCTGGCCCCTTTCAACCAACAGATCAACCTGATCAAGGACCAACAAATCTCCATAGGATTTAGATAGTCCGGTTGCCTCAAAAGCGATTCGTCCACCTGGTTTGTAGGCCTGAAACCGAAGACGCATGGCAGCCAGCTCTTCTTCCGGTGCATCTTTGATTTCCATTCGTGCGAGTTCGGATTGCAGTGATTTTGCAAAAGATGCTTTGCTGGCCTTTGCTCTGAATTTATCGATTAACTGTTCTTTCTGCTGGATCAGTTTTTGTTGGGAATTGTACTCGCTTTGCTCAATATCCTTTCTTATTTTTTTGTATTCAATAAAAGCAGAATACTTTCCTTTGAAATCATAAATTTTTCCGCGGTCAATTTCGATGATACGGTCTGCAACATTGTCAACAAACATCAAATCATGGGAAATCAGAACCACAGCACCTTCGTAATTCCTGAGATAGGATTCCAGCCATCGGATGGAGATAATGTCCAAATGGTTATTCGGTTCGTCCAGAAGCAAGAGATCCGGATTTGCCAAAAGCAATTTGGCGAGTTCGATTCTCATCCTCCAGCCGCCACTGAACTCATGGGTCGATCTTAGAAAATCTGTTGGTGAAAATCCAAGTCCGGTCAGAATTTTTCGATCTCTCCATCAATTTTATCTGCATTCAGGTATTCCAATTGATGTTGGACGGTTGTCATTCGATCAATCAAATCAGACATTAGATCATGATCCAGATGATGATCAGAAAGTTTATGCTCGATCTCTGAAAGCTCAGATTGCAACTGAGTAATCATGACCAAAGAACTTTTTATTTCGTCAATGACCGTATTTCCATAATCTTTGGGCAACTCTTGTTTGAGAAAAGCCAGGGTCATTGTCTTTGGTTTTTCGATCACACCAGTATCTGGTGAAAGTTCTCCGGTGAGCACTTTAAAAAGTGTTGATTTACCAGCTCCGTTGCGGCCTGTCAAAGCAAGTTTTTACCAGCGGTGACCACCATCGA
Organism: Saprospiraceae bacterium; assembly: GCA_016715965.1. NCBI lineage: Bacteria > Pseudomonadati > Bacteroidota > Saprospiria > Saprospirales > Saprospiraceae > Saprospiraceae bacterium. The sequence continues at coordinate 3,677,793 of JADJXG010000001.1, forward strand.
TATATCGTCAAAAATGGGTCGTTCTCCGAAACCTAGGTTTAAATTTTGAATTCTTAACAAGGGAATAATTTAGTATTTTTTGCATGATTGAATCTATCTAATTGAATATATGATCGCCATCCATTTGGCTGATCGCTGACCAGTGTTCCCCTTTGTCATTCATCATCATTTTCCAAAGGTCCAGTTTGTATTTTTTAAATAAGTAGTTGGTGTCCATTTGCGAAAGAACCCATGATTTTTCGGCAATTTCTCCTTGCAACTGATCGGCCGACCATCCGCTGTATCCCATAAAGAACCGAATGTTATCAGGAGGATCAATTTTTTGTTCAATTAAAAATTTCAAAGCATCAAAATCACCACCCCAATAAATACCAGGACACACTTTGATGGAGTCCTCTAACAATTCTCCAACGTTGTGCAAATAATGCAAGGTATTGGGAGAAACCGGCCCCCCTTCAAAACTGGTGCGTCGAAATCTCCGATGTCTTCGATAAAATCAGAAAATTTCATTCCTGTACTGCGATTGAGAACAAATCCAACGGTACCATCTTCTATGGTATGATCAACAATCAGGACCACGGTCCTTTTGAAATTGGGATCCAGCATGAATGGATCAGACAGCAATACCGAACCAGTTTTTATTTCGTGAGATGAATTCATAAAGTACTTACCGGGATATTGCGATCAATTTTTTAAAACCTGAAAGAACAGTACCGTTTCCTCCCACCTCAACAAATGAACTTATGCCATCTGAAATCATATTTTGCATAATCTGCGTCCATCTGAGGAGCAGTAAGTTGGCTGATCAGATTGGCTTTATGGTTTCCCGGATCTGAATGTGGTCTGGCGTCAACATTTTGATAAACCGGGCAGGAGGGAGTTTTGAAATTTAACTGGTGGATGGCTGTTTTCAATTGTTTTTGGCC